>NZ_JAAALL010000013.1 GCF_009906315.1 Kineococcus vitellinus
CGTGCGCCGCGCCGGCGACCCGGACCGCGCGCTGATGGACTTCCTGCAGAGCACGTACGCGGCCGCCGCCGAGCACGGGCGGTGGGACCGCGCTGCGCTGGAGGACGACCCGGCGCGCTGGGACCACCTGCGCTGACCGCACCGCCGGCACGACCGCCCCGCGAGTCGCACCGCACCGCACGACTCATGCAGCAGAGAGAGGATCGGCGAGGGACATGGACATCACCGTCACGCACGACGCCGCCGGCAAGCGCTACGAGGCTCACGAGGGGGGTTCGCGCCTGGGGCTGGCGGCCTACGTGCTCGCGGACCGGATGATCGTCTTCACGCACACCGAGGTCGACCCGGCCCACGAGGGGCGCGGGGTGGGCAGCGCGCTGGCGCGGGCCGCCCTCGACGACGCCCGTGCTCGTGGCCTGGCGGTGATGCCGCTCTGCCCCTTCATCAAGGGGTGGATCCAGCGCCACCCGGAGTACGCCGACCTGCAGTTCAACGCCCCGCCGAGCACCGCCACCGACTGAGCGGCGCCCGAGCGGGGAACGGACCCCGGTCGCGGGCCCCGCGCTCGATCACACCGGGTGCTCTGCACCCCGGCACCGGTCCATGATGCCCACCGTGACCGACGCAGCCATCACCTTCGTCCGCCCTGCCGCACTGACCGACCGGGTCCCCTACGCCTACGCCGCGACGACGAGCGCCCACCGCGCCGTCTACACCGCGGGCGCCTGCCCCCTGGACGCCGACGGGAACACGGTCGCCGTCGGCGACCACGTCGGCCAGGCGCGGCAGGTGATGGCCAACCTGGTCACCACGCTGCGCGCGGCCGGCGCGGGGCTGACCGACGTCGTCAAGAGCACCGTCTACGTCGCCTCCGGCCGGCGCGAGGACCTCGACGCCGTCTGGGACGTCGTCCGCAGCGCCTTCGGCGAGCACGACGCGCCCAGCACCCTGCTCGGCGTGAGCGTCCTGGGCTGGCCGGACCAGCTGGTGGAGGTGGAGGCGATCGCGGTGGTGGCGGGCGAGGCTCAGGCGGCGCCGCGGGGGTCGTCCAGCACGTCGCGCCAGGAGTGCTGAGGGACGTAGCCGAGCAGGTCGCGGGCCTTGTCGATGCTGTAGAACGTCTCGTCGCGGCCCATCTCGCGGCGCACCTCGACACCGGCGTAGAAGGTGTCGATGACCTCCCGGGTGGTCGCGGCGACCGACATGTCGGCGTTGGCGACGTTGAACACCTCGAAGCCGAGCCCGTCGGTCTCCAGGGCGCGCAGGGTCAGCTGGCCCAGGTCGCGGGTGTCGATGTAGGCGAAGAAGTTGCGCCGCCGCAGGGACGGGTCCGCCAGGAAGGCCGGGAACTTCTCGGCGTACTCGTGGGGCTCGATGACGTTGTTGATCCGCAGGCCGTAGACGTCCGCGCCGGTGCGGGCGTGGAAGGAGCGCGCGACCACCTCCCCGGCCACCTTGGAGATGGCGTAGGAGTCCTCCGGCACCACGGGGTGCTCCTCGTCGACGGGCACGTACAGCGGTTTGCGCTCGCCCCGGGCGAAGCAGATCCCGTAGGCCGTCTCCGAGGAGGCGAAGACCACCTTGCGGACGCCGAGCCGGGTCGCGGCCTCCAGCACGTTGTAGTGCGCCGAGATGTTGGCCGCGAACGTCGTGGCGTCCGGGGCGATGAAGGAGCTGGGGATCGCGGCGAAGTGGACGACGGCGTCGTAGGCCGACGCGGTGGACGCGGCGGGGGCCGGGCCGTCGAGGTCGGCCGCCGTGGGCGTGCCCGCCAGCGCGGAGTAGACCTGGCCCGCGTCGGTCAGGTCGACGCGGAGGTCGGTGACGTCGGGGTGGCGCAGCGGGGTGAGGTCGGCGTTGGTGACCTGGTGCCCCTGGGAGGCCAGGTACGGGGCGACGTGGTGACCGGCCTTGCCGCTGCCGCCGGTGAAGAAGATGCGCATGCCTGCAGCGAACCACCTCCGCTCGCCCCCGGCGCGACGAGGCGGTCGGCCGGGCGGCGCGGGGACCATCAGCCCGGTCCCGCGCCCCTCGCCGCCACCAGCTTGTCGGGGTTGCGGACGAGGTAGACGCCGTCGATCCGGCCGCGCCGGTTCAGTCCGAGGGCCAGGGCCAGGTCGACGCGCGCGCCGACGTGGACGAGGACGCCGCGGCCGCCGTTGAGGCCGACGACCTGCGCACCGGTGCCGGGGTCGGCGGTGGCGGTGATCGACAGCAGGAACGCGGCGACCCGTTCGGCCCCGAGGACGGGCTTGCGAGCCGCGACGACCTTGCCGCCGCCGTCGGAGAGCAGCACCGCGTCGGGCGCCAGCAGCGACAGCAGCGCCTGCAGGTCGCCGCCGGCGACGGCGGACAGGAACGCGGAGAGCACGGCGTCGTGCTCGGCGGCCGCACCCGCGGCGAGGCGCGCCGACGCCAGGCGGGTCCGGGTGCGGTGCGCGATCTGGCGCACCGCCGCCTGCGTCTTGCCCAGCGCCTCGGCGACCGCCGGGTAGGGCAGTTCCAGGACGTCGTGGAGCACGAACACCACCCGCTGCTCGGGACGGGCCTCCTGCAGCAGCACGGTCAGCGCGTAGCCGAGCTGCTCCCTGCGCAGGAACTCCTGCTCGGGGCCCTCGTCGGCGACCAGCGGCTCGGGCAGCCACGGCCCCGGGTAGTCCTCGCGTCGACGGGCGGTGCGGCGCACGGCGTTCAGCGCCGTCCGGGCCGAGATGGTGGCCAGGTACGCGCGCGGGTCGCGCACCCGCTGCAGGTCGACCTCGCGCCAGCGCAGGTAGGTGTCCTGGGTGACGTCGTCGGCGTCGGCCCTGGTCCCGAGGACCTCGTAGGCGACGGCGAAGACCACGGTCCGGTGCAGCGCGAACAACTCGTCGTGCTGCGCCGTCGTGCTCACGCACCTCACCCTAGGAGCCCTCGTGCGCCGTCCCCGCCGCGGCCCTCCACCGGCCGCGGACCGCGGGGCCAGCGGTGGGAGCCGGGTCGCCGGGCCTCGCGGGTCAGCCACGACAGCGTCGCCGCGCAGACGCGCTCCTTCACCGCTCCGCCCAGGTGGCCCCCCAGCCCGGCGCGCGCACCCCACCGGTCGCCGTCGTCGGGGCGGACGAGCTGCGCGTGGCCGTGACCACCTCCCAGGTCCAGGCACTGCAGCAGGAACCCGACGTCCACCCGCGGCGCGCTGGCGCCCGAGAGCCGGGCCAGGACGACGTCGGCGGCGTGCGCGCCCAGCGGGATCGCGGTGGCGCAGGACATCCGCAGGTGCGCGGCGCCGGGGTCGTCGACGGCCGCCGCGTCCCCGGCGGCGACGATGCGCTCGTCCCCGCGGACGGTGAGGGTGGCGTCCACCAGCAGGCGCCCGTCACCGGTGGTGGGCAGACCGCTGGCAGCCGCCAGCCGCGGCACCGCCAGGCCCGCCGTCCAGATCGTGGCCGACGCGGCGGCGCGCCGGCCCCCCGCGGTGCTCACCGCCCCCGTGACGGGGTGGACGACCCCGACCTCGACGCCGATCCCCAGCCGCCCCAGGCGCCTGGCCACCGCGGGCCGGCGCAGCGGTGTCGTCGGCGACGAGGCGGTGACGAGGGTGACCTCCAGGTCGGCGCGCGCGACCGCGAGCGCGCAGGCGACCTCCACCCCCGTCGCCCCGGCACCGACGACCGTGACCGTGCCGCCCGGCGCCAGGGCGGCGATCTCCTCGCGGGTCGCCGCCGCCGCCGTCGCGTTGGTCACCGACGACGCCGTCGTGGGCGCCTCGCCGCTGCCGACGGCGTAGACCAGGTGGTCGTACCCGAGCCGTCTCCCGCGTCCGGTGACCACCGCTCGCGCCGCGGCGTCGATGCCGACCACGCGGTCCTGCACCCGTTCCACGTCCGGGTGCAGGACCTCCTCCCACGCCACCCCGGCCGAGGCGCGGGTCCCGGCGGCGACCTGGTGCAACCTGATGCGCTCGGTGAACCGCGCGCCCGGGTCCACCAGCGTCACCCGCACGCGCGGGTGGCCCGCCCGCTCCCCGGACAGCCGGTCGGCGGCCATCACCCCCGCGTACCCGCCACCGACGACGACCACCCTCACCGCACCGGACACCCCGTCCTCCTCCCGTCGACGACCTTCCACGACAGGAGGACACCGGCCACGTCCCGCTCGTGACAGGACCGCGCCGCAGGGCGCCGCACCGCTCGGCCCGCCCGCTCGTCGCTCGAGCGGCGTCGCGGTGGTCCGGCGCGCCCGTGGAGCTCAGGCCGTCGGGGCGGTGCCGGGCAGGAAGACCAGCCGGCGGCGCAACGCGGTCGCGGCGATCTCGCGGGCCGGGGCGTACTCCGGGGAGTCGTACCAGGCCTGCAGGGTCTCCATGTCGGGCCACTCGACGACCGCGAGCGCGACCCCGGCCTCGCCCTCGGCGACCGTGGGCGAGGCCCCGAGGACGACGAAGCGGCCTCCGAACCTCTCGACCGCGATCGGGGTCAGCTCGGCGTAGCGCTGGGCGCCCTGCGGGTCGAGGACCTCGAGGACTTCGGTGATGCTGTACGCCGGCGTGCGGCCGGTGGTGGTGCTGGTGCTCTCGGACACGGTGTTCTCCTCGGGTGGTGGTCGTCCGGTTCGGGGTTCAGGGCGCGGTGCGGGAGGTTCGGCGGCCGGCGACGTCGGTTCCGGGCGTCACCGGCGTCACCTCGACGGACCCGCGGGCGGGCGTCAGGTGGCGGGCAGTTCGCCGCCGTCGACGGTGAGGGTCGTCCCGGTGACCCACTGGGCCCGCTCCGAGGCCAGGTAGGCGACGGCCTCGGCGACGTCGCGCGGGTCCCCGGGGCGACCCAGGGGGACGCCGGCGGCGATGTCGTCGAGCGAGGCGCCCACCGCGTCGGCGATGCCCTGGCGGATCGCGTCGCCGCCCGGGGTCACCACGTTGCCGGGCACGACCGTGGTGACGCGGATCCCGGCGGGGGCGAGCTCGGCGGCCAGCGCCTTGCCGTAGGCGTTGAGCGCGGCCTTCGCGGCGGCGTAGTGGGCCAGCGGCGGCGTGGGCGTGAGCGCCGCGACCGAGGAGATGTTGACGACGGCGCCGCCCGCCCCGGCCTCGCGCAGCGCGGGGAGCAGCGCACCGGTGACCCTGACGGCGGAGAGGTAGTTCAGGTCGAGCGCGTCGAGCCACTCCTCGTCGGGGATGGACGAGGTGCCCCCGAGGTGCAGGCGGGCCGCACCCGCGTTGTTGACGACGACGTCGACGCCGCCCAGCACCTCCAGCGCTGCGGCGGCGAACGTGCGCACGCCCGCGGGCGTGCTGACGTCGCCCGCGATGAAGGTGGCCGCCTGCGGCGTCTCACCGGTGGCGCTGCGCGCGGTGGTGACGACGTCGGCGCCGCCGTCGAGGAAGCGCTGGACGACGGCCGCGCCGATGCCGCGGGAGCCTCCGGTGACGACCACGCGCTTGCCGGCGAACTCGGTGGGGGACGGGGTCACAGTTCTGAACATGCGGTCCACAATACGCGTTGTGGACCGTTTGTCCAGAACGGCGTAGGATCGGGGCATGGCACGACCACGGAAGTTCGAGGAGCACGACGTCGTCGTCGCGGCTCGCCGGCAGTTCACCGAGACCGGCTACCACGGCACCTCGGTCGAGGACATCTCCCGCGCCACGGGCCTGAGCAAGGGCAGCCTCTACGGTGCCTTCGGCGACAAGGAAGCGCTGTTCCAGCGGGTCCTCGACGACTACTGCACGGCGGCCGAGGAGAGCGCCGCAACCCTGCTCGACGGCCCGGAGGACCAGGCGCTCGAGCGCCTGCGCAGCTGGCTCCTCGCGCCGCTGGACCACGTCGACCGGCGCGGCTGCCTGCTCGCCAGGGCCACGGCCGAGCTGGCGTGGGAGGACGACGCCGTCGCGACCCGCTCGCTGGCCGCCTACGAGACGCTGCTCGACACCTGCCGCCGCCTCGTCGAGCAGGCGCAGCGCGCCGGGCTCGTCGACCCAGCCGCCGACGCGGAGGCGCTCGGCGGGGTCGTCCTGGCCACCCACCGCGGGCTCGAGGCGCTCGGCAAGGCGGGGATGGACCCGGAGACGATGAAGCGCATCGCCGGCGCGGCCGTCGACGGCATCGCGCTCACCGCCGCGCCGGTCCGGGGCCGACGGCGCAGGACCGCCTCGGCCTGATCTCCTGCGACTGCGCCGTCCCCCGCGGGCGCCGCCGGGATCGGCGGGAGCGCTGCTCAGGCAGCGGGCCGAGGACCTCGATGCCGTGCTCGGCGGCGATCCTGGTGAGTTCCTCCGGTGCCGGGAGGACCGCTCCGGGCGGGGGCGTCGGGTTCTCGCCGGGCGCGTCCACGACCGCGGGGAACCCCACCCGGTGCGCGAAGCGGTCGAAACCCCCGGGGTGCGCAGGGTCAGGAACCGCGCGCTCGAGCTGGCCACGACGAACCCGTCGACGGTGTGCTTCGGGAGGAGGACCGCGGACCCGGCTCGAGCGGTGTGCTCGTCCCCGTCGACCACGAGTTCGACGCTGCCGTCGAGGACGAGGAACGTCTCGTCCTCGCGCAGGTGCCGGTGCAGGGGGCTGTTGCAGCCGTTGCGCCCGCGGTGCTCCAGCACGGCGAGGGCGTCGTCGATCGCGGCGCCGCCGAGCCGGGTCGTGCCGTCAGCGCGCCGTCCCGGCGCCGTCCCGGTGCCGCCGACACCTTCCGCCGGAGGGCCGGACGCGGCCACGACGAGGTCGTCGACGTCCCAGACCACCTGCAGGCGCAGGCGCTGCGCGAGGAGGAGACCGTGGCCCTCCTGCGGGCCGACCACCCGCTGGTGCCGGCGGGGGCGATCTCCCTGTCGGAGTTCGCCGCGCAGGCGCTGCTCCTCCCCGTGGCCGAGCGGCAGCACTGCTGGCGGCAGCACTGCTGGCGGCCGCCTGGGCGCGGGCGCCGGTCTCGCCTTCGTCCCCGCGGACGACCTGCGCCCGAACCGGACCACCCTGCCGTGGCGGGTCGGCGAGCAGGACCCGGCCGTCCTGACGTTCATCGCGACGGCCCGTGCCGCCGCACGCACCCTGGCCGCGGTGAGCGGCGGTCCCTGGGACGAGCCCGCCACCTGAGCACCGGCACCCGCTGGGCGGAACCTCCCCGACCCCCTGGCCGGTGGTCCGGCGAGGTCGCGCCGGCTCGATCCGGGCGTCATGCCGCAGGACATGGGTGACAGTTCCGCACCAAGACATCGGTGACGCTTTCAGCCGTCTTGGTAGTACTTCCCGGACCTGGGCCCTGCCCTGGTGCGCTCCGCCGGCCACCGCACAGCGTGGACCTCACTCCTGCGCCGAGCGGCGTGCACGGGGTGAGTGCGCGGCGGGCGGACGGGCCCGGCCAGGACGAGCACCACGGGAGCGTCAGCGACTCACCCGTGCCGCCCCGGCCTCATGCTCACCGACATCACGGTCATGGCGAAGAGCGGATGGTCATTGACGAGCCGATCACCCTCGCTGCTTCCTGCAGCAGTCTTGGCGTACAGCCCGAACACGGTGGACGACGAACACGGTGGACGACGTGCGGGCGCACCGCACATGATCGACCCGTGCGGTTCCTACGCCCCGGCTGGCTGATCGAGCTCGACTGCGGCCTGTGGGCGGTGGATGCCACCCAACCGCTCGCCGCCGTCCTCGACCCCCACGACGGGCAGGTACGGCACGTGGTCACCTGGCCCGCCGTGCCCCCGCCACAGGTGCACGCACGCCCGGTCGTGCTCGGCGACGGCACCTCGCTGTGGGTGCAGCCGCACCCCGGTGGACCCGTCGTGCGCATCGGCCTCGACGGCGTCGCCGCCGCCGGGTGGGTCGGCGGCCCCAGCCACCCCCTCGCACGCCAGCACCTGGCCGCGTGCGGCCCGGGCGCCGCCTGGTGCGCCACAGCCGCGCCGGAGGCGGAGTACGTGCGCCGCGGGGAGCAGCCGCGCACCTTCCTCGGTTACGGGCAGCTGCAACGGGTGGACGCCGAGGGCCGGGTGCTCACCGTCGCGATGGACCGCGGCGTGCAGGCCCTGCGCGCCAGCCCCGAGGGGCTGCTGGTGGCCGCCGTCGGAGACGGTCACGGGCTGCGCCGCTGGGACGAGACGCAGGACCGGGTCAGCCGCGACACCCGCTGGTACCTGCTGCCCTGGAAGCTGCCCTGGAACCAGGAGCCACCGCAGGCCCTGACCGAGGACCATGCGCTGCCGCGGACGTTCCAGCCCCCGCCAGCTGATGACCCCTCGTCCCTGGTCTCCCAGGACGTGCCCGGCCACGGGCCCATCGCGCGCCGGGGAGAGCTGGAGTGGTTCGCCGAGCCCAGCCAGCAGGCGCCCAGCGGCGGGCGGGCGTGGACGCGTCCGCTGGTGAGCGCACGCGATGCCTCAGGGCAGGTGCTGGCCTCCTGGGACCTCGCTGACGGCTGGATCGAGACCATCAGCGCCTCCGGCTCCCGTCTGCTACTCGCCGTGGCGCGCCGCCCTCGCACCTGGACCTCATCAGCGGCGCAGCACCCGGTGGACGTCATCGCCCTGGACGCCGCTGACGGCTCGCTCACCGAGCTGCTGCCCGCAGGCTCCGTGGACATCAGCGAGCACTGCCGGCCGCTGCGGCCGCGGCCGCTGGAGGCGGACTCCTACGCCCGGCAGGTGCTGCAGGAGGTGCAGGATCGCGCCGGCCGGCTGCAGCAGGTGGGCGCCCGGGACCTCGAGCACCGCTTGGAGGGGTCCTGGCCGCACACGGTGCTGGAGCTGACCATGTCGGTGCTCGAACGATCTGGGGTGCGGCTGCGGCGGCGGGTGCCGCTCTTCGATGAGCTGGGCCGCATCCTGGGCCCGCAGTACCCCGACGCTCACCTGGTGGATCAGTACCAGGCGCACATGTTGCCGCCTCTCAGCCAGGCGCGTGACGGCTTCCTCGACGTCTGAGCACCGCCGCTGCTGACGGCATCTGAGCGATCAACGCCGCGCCGCCGTGTGCACGGTCATCCCGCGGCCCGGGCGACCATGAGGCTGGCAGGAACGGCCGCCGAAGACGCAGCTCGTCCTTGCTGCCGATCGGTTCCCCTACGTGGTCGTTCCACGCGGAAGCACCCACCGCTGCCGGACGCCCGCGCACTCCTCGATCAGCTCGAAGTCTCGGTCGTAGTGCAGGACGGCGGCCCCTTCTACGGCGGCATGGGCTGCGACCAGGATGTCCACCGGGCCGGGTCCGCGGTGCTGCCCCTTGGCGACGAGCCCGCCCTGGATGGTCCGAGCTTGGACATCCACCTCCTCTGACCCGTGGAGCGTACGCATCGCAGCGGCCAGGTACTGCCACTGCCGCACGTGATCGACCTCATTGCGGGTAGAGACCCCGACCTCGAGCAAGGTCGGCACGCAGATGACCAGCTCGTGATCAGCCCGCAACGCCTCCACGGCATCCCGGACGCGCGGCTTGCTGAAGCGCTGGATGACGCTGTTGTCGAGGACGAACCTCACGCAGCGCCCTCGCTGCCGCTACTGCCCGGCCTTTGCGCGTACTCGTCCACCTTGGCCTGCTCGTGGGCGAGGTGTTCACGCTCGGCTTCGAGGTACGCGGTGTTGGAGAAGCCGCCGGCATCGACGTAGTCCCACAGGTGACTCCACGCCTGGTCCTTCTCGGCCTTCTCGACGGCAGCGCGCAGGGCGGCTTCGACGGTGTCCTTCTTCTGCTTGGTGCCCAGCGCGCTAGCTGCGCGACCCAGCAGATCGTCATCGATGTCGATGTGCGTGTAGGTCATGAAGACTCCCCGGGTCGACGTACGTCAATCATAAGCCTGACGTACGTGAAGGTCGAGGTATCCACCTCCACCCCGGACCTGCGGCACGCACCTGAGCCTGCAGTGCGACCGGCCTGGCGCGATCAGGGCGCAGCGGAAGCACGCTCCTCTATGAGCCTCACCCCTGACCATCTACCCATCGCCCTCGGTGACGGCACCTGGCGCACCGACCCCCTGCGCCTGGCCATCGCCGCCTACCTGGCTCGCTACCGCGGCGAGACCCGGCGCCACGCCGAGTCCGACCTGCGCGCCTACCTCACCTGGTGCCGACTGCGCGGCCTCAACCCGCTGGCTGCCCGGCGCCCGCACATCGAGCTGTACGTGCGGTGGATGCAGGAGAACCAGCGCTTCGCCGCCTCCACCGTCTCCCGGCGCATGTCGGTCGTCGCCGGCTTCTACCGGACCTGCGTCATCGACGCCGTCCTCGAGCACTCACCGGCCGACTACGTCCGCCGCCCCAACGTGCCACCGGAGTCACCCACCCTGGGCCTGTCGCACCTGCAGCTCGAAGCGATGCTCGCCACCTCGCGGGACTCGGCCAACCCGTGCGACTTCGCCCTGGTGTGCCTGCTCGGGCTGCTGGGCCTGCGGATCTTCGAGGCCTGCGCCCTGGACATCACCGACCTCGGCGAGGAGCACGGCCACCGCGTCCTGCGGGTGGTCGGCAAAGGTCACAAGGTCGTCCTCGTCCCGCTGGCGCCAGCGGTTGGCCGAGCTGTGGACCGCGCCATCAGCGCCCGCATCACCGGCCCACTGCTGCTGAACACCCGCGGCGGTCGCCTGGACCGCCACTCCGCCACCCGACGGCTGCGTCACCTCGCCGCCGACGCCCGCATCCGGCTACCGCGGATGCACCCGCACATGCTGCGCCACACATACGTGACCACCATGCTCGACGCCGGAGTGGACCTCAGAGACGTCCAGATTGCCGCCCGCCACGCCGACCCCAGGACGACGATGCGCTACGACCGGGCCCGCACCACGCTGGATCGCCACCCCAACTACATCCTTGCCGCGTACATGGCCTCAGGCACCTGACGGGGCCACCCCGACTTCACTCATCTGCCGATGACCAGATGGTCGAGGTAGGGCGCGATCACCTGTCGAGCGCCGACCAGCAGGTGCACGCGGTCGCCCTCTGCTCCCAGGGCGGGGGACGTGTGACGACCGGGTCCACCAACGCCCTAACCTCCTGGACGTCGACCGCGGGGCCCGTCCGAACCGCTCAGCGCAACTGCAGCGAAGCCGGCAACGGCGTCGTGGCAGTCACATCGCTCAAGCTGCCGTCGGGCTCCACCCGCACCGCGCCCCAGTACCCATCGCTGGTGCATCGAGGACCGTTCACGTCAGAGCTGACCGCCCGCGCGGCCACCGGCACGCTGACCTCACGAACGACCGGACCTCCCTCGTCGTGCAGGCGCAGGTGCGCCGTCGGCGCGGCGCTCATGTCCAGGTCGAAGATGAAGGCACTGCTCATGTCTGCACCGCCAGTGATCGCCGGGTCAGCGGTGAACAAGCGCACGTAGGTGCCTTGGCAGGCGTCATCGGCGCAGTAATCGGCAACCAGCGGACTGTCGGGGGGCTGGGGCGGGTCGTTCAAGGCCCTCATGTCGAAGGTCAACCCGAACGGCGGGCCGATCGCCGTGCACGCCTGAGCCGTCATGCCGCTCGAACACGCGGTGAGCAGCATCAGGCAGCTGTCTGCGGCGAAGGGTCCTAGGCGCACGCCCCTGGGACGCCGCACACCGGCTCAGCGTTCCACACCCTTTCAGCCCACTGAGGACCCCGATGGGAGGACGCCGCGACGTGATGCCCGCGTACTCCGCGGCATGACCGCGACGTCGCGGTCATCCCGCCCTACGGGCGACGTCACGGTCATGGCGCAGACATCGCGCTCCTGCTGAAGAGTGAGCAGCCGTAGGCCACGACGTCAGTCCACGTGCCTCGCGGCCGCAGCGACTACCAGACGGGTGTCGGGCTCACCGGCACGGTGTCGCCCGTACATGCGAACGACGGCCTCACCACTGCTGGCGCTGCGCTGGAAGTCCTCATCAGCCAGCACCTTGGCCAACAGCGACGGTGAGAGCTCGACGCACTTGCCGAAGGTGAGCAGGTAGGCCGGCCGTCCCCGCTCGGCGTGAGCCACCGCCTCCTGGGCCGTCAGCTCACGCCCCCACGTCCGCCGGACACCCTCCACGACCAGGAACTGCGGAGGGCACCCGAGCAGCACCTGAGCCACCAAGTCCGGTCGGTCAGGCATATCGCGCAGCACAGCCGACAAGCTCACAGCCCCAGCTTCCCGGACGCGCCTGGCCGACGCACGATCCCGCCCCCGATCATGCTGCTCTGGACGCTCAGCACTGCCCAGTGAGCACCAGCACCTCCCGGTCGTCATCGCTGACCCAACGCCCGCCCATCCAGACGACCTCGCCACCCGGCTGCGGCGCCCGGGTGGTCACCGCTGGCCGCACGACCTGCCACTGCTGCACCGCGTCAGGGCCGTCGAGGTAGTCCAGCTACTGGCCGCCGTACCAGTACAGGACTAGGGGCACGCCGGCTGCAATGAGGGCGTCCGCGTCTCGACGCTCGATACGGCTGGAGCCGCAGGTGAACCGCCGACCGGCCGGGGTGGTCAGCTGCCCCGACTCCACAGCGTCCACTGCTCATCGACCAGACTCACTCGCACCGACTCAGCATGGCTGACGACCGCGCGGTCATGGCGCGTTGAGGGCGCGAATGCGGTCCGACCCGGCGCCGTTGCGAGCGTCTGCTTGGCTTCACCGGTGCACACCGTTGCCGTCGGCATCCTCATCCGGGACCACCGCGTGCTCCTGGCCCTGCGCAGTGCAGACCGCCGCGCTCACTCCGCCCGGTGGGCCCTGCCCGGAGGCCACGTCGAGCCCGGCGAGTCCGAGCCCGAAGCCCTGCGCCGAGAGCTACACGAGGAGCTCGGCATCAACGTCCTCGACTGCGACGACGAACCCGCCTCCCGGCTGCACCTCACCCCCGGCGCACCCGACACCGAGCTGCACCTGAGCACCTGGCGGGTGCGGACCTGGAGCGGGCAGCCCAGCAACACCCGCCCCGACGAAAACGACCGTCTCACCTGGTTCAGCGCCGACGAGCTCGACCAGCTGCTCTGGGCGCACCCTGAGCACCAGCAGATGCTGAGCGACATGCTCAGCCAACTCACTCCTGGGGCGACCTGACGAGACCAACGCGACGTCACGGTCATCCCGCGTCCTGCGTGATCGGGTCGCTGCCGCGACTTACGCGCACAGCACCATCCGCCGATCAGTCGAAACCGCGGAACACGCCGTCGGGATCAGCAGCACCCGCGAAGTCCTCCCAGTCCATGTTGGCGATGGACAGGTTGTTCTCCACCGACGCCAGAGCCTGCGGAGCCACGCGCAACTCCTGGACTGCACCGTCGCGGACCTCGAGCACCAGCAGCGGCATCTCCGGTGAGGAAAGCGTCGTCGCGTCGGCGAGCACGAGCAGCACGTACGGCGGGGCAGCGGCAGCCAGGTCGGCGACGGACGCCCCGGCCCACCGCTGGTGCTCGACCGTGCTCAGGTAGGGCACGAACCCGTCCGGACTCGGCGTCTGCACCGCGTTCAGCAGCGCCTCCCACTGCGGCTGGTGGGTGAAGTCGGTGCGGATCAGCAGCGATCCGCGATCCGCCGGCAGATCCCCGGACGCCGCCAGCGCGTCGTCCTCGGCAGTGAGCTCGGGGGGTTCGGCCTCGTACTCGGCCATCACTTGCCGCAGCCGTTCGTTGTCGGCCCGTTGCGCGTCCTCGTCTGACCACCCTGCTGTCTCCTGCGCCAGGGCAGCCAGCCGCTCCTGCTCGGCTTGCGGGTCGGGCGTGGTCTCCTCCACGCACAACCAGACGTCGCCCTCCGCGGCGTCCTCCGGCGGTTCGCACGCCGGACCGGGGTCGTCGACCCAAGAGGAGTCCGAGCTCACCGTCGGCGTCTCGAGCTCGCTCTGGCCTGCGGTGGAGGTTCGTACCGGGTCGGTCGGGGAGCTGCAGGCGGTGATCGCCACCAGCAGGGCGGTCAGGAGGAGGACGCGGCGCACGCTTCGAGTCTGCTTGAGGACCGGCACCCGGAGGGGGCCAACCCCCGTGCCGACCCCGGTCGGAGCAGTGGGCGCCCGCACCCAGAGCACTCCGATCGAGAGCGTCGACGACTTCGCGGTCATCCCGCGGTGTGCGCGGGCGCCAGTTGGCCGGCGATCGCGCGGACACGGCGATGTCTGGAGACGAGCGGCACGCGTCGACCGCCCGTGTCGTCGAGACGCCGGGCAGGCCGGTGACGCGGCTTGCCCAGCGTCACCGCCTGGAGTCAGTGTTCAGAGACCACCCCCGCGACCGGGGCGTCGGCGTCGTGGAAGAAGGGAAGGAGAGCGGCAGCGACCTTCTCCGGTGCTTCCAGGGCCGCGTAGTGCCCCACGCCCTGCAGCTGGACGGAGCGGACACTGGAACCGACGGCCGCGGACAAGGTGGCCTCGGTGAAGGCGCCACCACCGGCACCCACGGCCAGGACCGGGACCGCCAGCGGGTGCGCGGCGGCGAGGGCGGTGATGTCAGCTCCCTCGCTTAGCATCGAGCGGTAGAGGCCACTGGCCCCGCGGAAGCCTGCGGGTCGGGAGTAAGTCCGGGCGAACTCGCTCACATCGGCATCGGTGACCGACCCCGGCACCGCCATCATGGCGGGGAAGGCGAAGTTCCCCAGGAACTCCCGCTCGCGTCCGGCGAGCAGCATCTCCGGAATGCCCGGTGCGGCCAGGACACCGATGTGCCACGACCCGCCGTGGGTGACGTCGGCCAGCCCTTCCAGCCCGAAGCCGGCCAGACCCATCTCGATGGCGGTGAAGCTCAGGACGTCTGCGGGGTGGGAACTGGCGAACCGGAAGACCGCCGCGCCGCTGATGTCCTGCCCCACGACATGGACGGCACCCAGGCCAAGGTGGTCGACCAGGGCGTGCAGGTCCTGCGCCGAGGTGGCGCTGTCGTAGTCGCCGGGGCCGTTGCCGGAGTCACCGAAACCCCGCAGGTCGACGGCGATGACGCGGTGGTGCTCGGCGAGGAGGGGAATGAGGCGGTGGAAGGCCCACCACGTCTCCGGGAAGCCGTGCACGAGCAGGACGGCAGAGCCGGTGGTCCCGGCCTGGACGTAGTGGATCTTCGTCCCGTTGAGGTCAGCGTCGTGGTGGCTGACCTCGGGGATGGAGGCAGGTGTTGTGATGGGTGCGGTGGCGGGCGTGGACATCGTGTCCTCCTCATAGACAAGCGGCTTGTCGATGAAGTTAGACAAGATGCTTGTCTATGTCCAGCGCCCGACTAAGCTGGGCGGGTGTCTCGATCCGGTGCCGACCTCGCCCTCCTCCTGCTCGGAGGGTTCCGCAGCCTGGTGGACGCAGCTCAGGAGGAGCTGGGCCGGCGCGGGTACGAAGACGTGCGACCGGTCCACGACTTCGCGATCCGAGCCATCGCCGCGGGCGCGGACAGCGCCTCGGAGCTGAGCCGGCGCACGGCGGTGACCAAGCAGGCCGCGGCGCAGACGATCAGCGTGCTGCAGGACCGGGGATACGTGGTGCGGCAGGCAGACCCCGGCGACGCCCGGCGCAAGCGCCTGCACGTCACGGACCGGGGGTTCGATCTGCTCCGCGAGGGTGAAGCAATCTTCGACGAGCTGCGTGAGCAGTGGGCACGACGCATCGGGATCGAACGGCTGCAGCAGCTCGAGGCTCAGCTGAGCGAGCTCGTGGGCTCTGCCGCGGTGCGCGTTGACGCACCGGGATGGGTCGCGACCCAGGACTTCGGGCCCAGCGCGGCCGTGGAAACGACGACCCGCTCCGGCGCGTAACCGTCCAGCCGTCGTCGATGCGTCCGGTCATCTCGCCGTGCGCGCTATCGCCGGCGCCCCACGACGTCACGGTCTTGCCGAATTGCGGGTGGTTCCCGTTCCACACCGTGGTGCCTGGAGAGAGCGTTGCGCGTGGAGGACAGCGTCCTCGACGCTGAGTCCATGCACCACCACTGGCAGCTCGAGCCACCACCTGAAGACGTCGGCGTCCTGGCGCACGGCCGCATGCCGTTGAGCCGAGGCCAGGGCATCAGCGCCGAGCTGCACCACCTGCAGGCCCACGCCCAGGGGCTGATGCTGCACCTCGTGCTACGGGCCGACGGCGTCTACGCCGAGGCGGCCAAGCGCCAGCTGACGCCCCGGCCGATGATGCCCCGGCGCGACGCCGCGCCTGATGGGGACGGCCCCACGGCCGCCGCGGACTCGAGCCCGCTCCTGCACATCGAGGTCAACGACCTCGTCGAGCAGGTGCCGCCGCAGCGGAGCGAGGCCCACGGCACCAATGACGCCTTTGAGATGCAGGCGCAGTTCTGGATCGGCGAGCTGCCCCGCGATGGCCGGGTGGCTGTGGCTGTGCAGTGGCCACAAGCAGGACTTCCGCTCGGCGGCACCGTCCTCGACATCGCCGCCGGCACGGCGCGCTAGACGAGCAGAGCTGCCCCCGCAACGCTCGCGCATCCCGCGCTGCACGCGACGTCACGGTCATCCCGCGGTGCGGGCAGCGCACGGTCATCGCGCGTTGCGGGCGGCGTCACGGTCAGAACGCCCCACGTGCCCAAGGCACGATCAGGCACGACCTCAACAATGCCTGCTGAGGACACCTCCACCAACGCGCAATACCTGACGTGGAGCGGCTCATCCCGGCTCCGCCGGGTGCAGCGACAGGTCCGCGTGAGCGGCGCGGAAGTCCACTAGCAGCGCCCAGGTCTGCAGCCGGAACCAGTCACCAGCGGCGTAGTCCAGCAAACGCACCTGCGCGTCGCTGCCCGAGGCAAGGTCCCACCCGTCCTCGTCGACTTCCATGCTTTCCACCACAACGTCGGTGAAGTGCAGCCGCACCACCGGAGTCGCCTCAGCCCCGGCCGGCACCCAGTCAGGATCGAAGCGGCACCACAAGGTCAGCTCCGCCCGCGGCGCGGCGGCCACCTCCAGCCGCACCAGCTCGGTCTCGTGCAAGGTGACGTGCACACCGGCGTCGCTGATCACTTCATACAGTCCGGTGCCGGCATCCAGGACCTCTTCGCGGCTGACGCCGGAGAACGTCGCGACCCGCTCCGGGGCTGTCTTATCCGATGCTGACGTCCCCTCCGACGAGTCAGGAGCCGACCGACGACCGAACCACCACCGCACCACGATCATCGACCTTAGAGGCGATCAGCGAGACAGTGCACTCCCCTTTCGTGCACTGCGACGTCGCGGTCATCCCGCCTTCCGGGCGGGATCACGGCGGGGCGCAGGCTCGGGCATCCTTGCGCTGTGAAGTGGCTACCGTGGCAACGAGACATCCCCGTCAGCCCACTGGCCGCGCTGCCGGTCGCTGCGGTGCAGCTGGCGCGGCGACTCCCCGCCCCCGAGACGCTGCGCCGTCGCGCCCAGGGCCTAGCGATGCTGGAAGCCGTGCTGGTCGAGGACGAGGACAGCCGCGTCTTCGACGTCGACACCTACTGGGACACGAACGAGGAGCTGGCCTCGATGGACGACGGCAGTGGCAACGCCTGGTCGATGACCTTCACCCCCGCCGGGGTGTGGCTGCGCGGCTTTGACCACGAGAGCCCGATGAGCCCGTGGGCCGAGGAGCACGACCTCGACTGGCTGGCGGCGGTGCCCGAGGCGCTGCGTCGGGCCGCGGCGGAGCCGGCCTTCACCGGCGATGGCCTGCCCATGGTGACCGTCGCGTGCTGGCGACTGCCAGAGGACGAGCACTGGCACCCGGTGCAGCTGCGCAGCTCCGTCGTCGCGGACACCTCCGACGGCTCGGACTGGCTGTTCGCCGAACTCGAAGGCGACGGTGCAGCCGTCGTCGCCTACTTGGAAGAGATCCACGAGATCGAGGTGGACCTGCGAGACGTCGAGCACGTGCTGGGCCTGCAGCCACTGAGCGAGGAGCTGGTGCACCGCCTCAACCCCCAGCGACGACTGGCAGACCTGGCGAAGAACATCACGCGGATCGGCTACCCCGGCTCCACCTGAGCCGACCCGTCACAGTCAGGCGAGCATCCGGTCATCCCGCGTTGTGCGCAGTCCTGAGCTACCGGCGGCGTCGCGATCATGGCGAGATCAGAGCGTTGTGCTTCGGACCTCGTACCACCACGATCAAGGGATGACGCTGCACCGTTGGCCGCCGACCGTCCCTCCAGACGAACTCGGCGCGGTAGTGCACGGGCCGGTCATCCTCGCCCGCGCGACGGGCATCGTGGCTGGCTTGCGCTGCGTCTTCGCTCACACCACAGGACTTCTCCTGCCCTTTGTCCTGCGCGCTGAAGGCGTCCAAGCTGAAGCCGCCTCCCGCCAGGTCTTCGGCCACATCCACGAGCCGATCAACGACCCCCACGACACCCGGTCCTGGTCGCTGCCGCAGGTGCACGTCGAGGTCAACGATCAGGCTGGCTTCGCCGACTCCTCCGGAGGCCCTAGCTCCGGTGGCGACGACGACTTCGAGATGCAAGCGCGTTACTGGATCGACGAGCTCCCGCGCGATGGGCGACTGAGCATCACCGTCGCCTGGCCCCAGGCCGGCCTTTCCCAGACCCGGACCACCCTCGTCCTCGATGACATCGATGACTTGGAGACGAAGGTCCTCCGGCTGCTCTGACCACTTCATGGTCATCCCGCAGATGGCGTGACGAGCGCGATCCTGCCCGCTACGGTGACCAGCATGATCACCAAGACGTGCACCCGCCAGTGGCGGACCGGCCGCTAGGCCGGGCACGTCCTCACCGACGCACACCCCGCCCCAGCGGGTGTGCGGGCGCTGCTCCCGCCGGCCCGCGAAGGCCGACCCGAGGGGAACCCGCCCACCATGGCCCAGTTCAAGATCTACGGCCGAGACGACGTCCTGCGCCCGCTGCGCACACTCCTATCCGACACCGTCCACGCCGCCGCTGTCAACGTCCTGGGCCTGCCCGCCACCAAGCGCTTCCACCGCTTCTTCCCCATGAGCGAGGAGGACTTCCCCACGCCTGAGGGGCGCAGCGAGAGGTACACGATCATCGAGGTCCTCATGTTCACCGGGCGCAGCGTGGCGACGAAGAAGGCGTTCTACCAGCGCCTCTACTGCGACTTCGCTGAGCACCTGGGCATCGAGGCCGTCGACCTGGAGATCACCGTCGTGGAGGCACCGCGTCATGACTGGGGCATCCGCGGCCAAGCCGGGGACGAGCTGACCCTGACCTACCAGGTGGAGCAGTGACCCCGCGGCATCGACCGGTCATCCCGCGTTGTGCGCGCGTCTGGCGACGGCCGGGCCGTCTTCCAGTGCCGCAGGTCTGCGCATGATCACCAACCGTGCAGCAGCAGGGGCTCGCCCCGCTCGATCGCGTGGAGCGCGTCCGCGACGTAGTCGACGACATCAGCCGGCAGCGCGGACAGGGTCACCCAGACCAGCTCACTGCACTTGTCCGGCTCGCCGATGACCGGCTTCCCGCTCCACCGTTCCACGACGAAGAAGAGGTGCAGGTACTCCAGATCGCCCTCGTCCTCGGGCGCTGAGTGCACCAGCAGCGCCAGGCGACAATCAGCCGGTACGGCCTCGACGCGGACCTCCTCCCGCAGTTCCCGCAGCAGGCCGGCCACGGCGTCTTCCCCGCCCTCCAGGTGCCCGGCGGGCAGGCTCATCTGACCGGAGCGGAAGGTGGTGCCCGCCCGGCGCAGCATCAGGAGCCGCTCTCCATCGCGGAGGACCCCGTAGACGGCGGCGGGCAGGCGGAAGCGATCGCGAGGCACGAGCGGACGGTACCGAGCAGAAGGAACCCGGTCAGCTCACGGCACGATCGTCAGCTCACGGCGCGGTAGTGCCTCGACCGGTGTCCTGCGCCAAGCGGTGAGCGGCCTGCTGAACCCGCGGCCAGCGGCTGGCTCGGGCCCGCTCTCGTCCCCGTCGCACCGCTTCCGGGTCAGCGGTCTGTGGGGAGCCGTAGTCGAAGGGCGGGGCGGGGTCGTACTCCAAAGCCAACTGCACCCACCGGGCCAGATCCTCACCGCACTCCAGCGCCGCCAGGTGCAGCGCGAAGTCGATGCCGGAGGTGATCCCGGCACCGGTGACCACTGCACCATCGACGACGACGCGCTCGGCGACCGGCTCGACGCCGAACTCGGCCAGCATTGGCAGGGAGGCCCAGTGGCTGGTGGCCCGCTTGCCCTCGAGCAGCCCCGCCGCCGCCAAGGCGAAGGAGCCGGTGCACACCGAGGTGACCCACCGCGCCGTAGCGGCTTGTCGGCGCAGGAAGTCCAGGGCGACGTCGTCGTCGAAGAGGTCGAAGGCGCCCTCCCCGCCGGGGACGAACAGGATGTCCGCTGGTGGGCAGTTGGTGAGGGTGGTGGTGGGCACGATGGACCAGCCGCAGTCGGTGACGACCGGGGCGGTGTCGTGCCAGGCGAGGTGGACCTGGGCGCCGGGGAGGCGGTCCAAGACCTGCGCGGGTCCGGTGAAATCCAACTGCGTCACCTTGGGGAAGAGCAGGACGACGATCTGCAGGTCAGCCACGGGCCCAGCGTAGGCAGCCGGGGTAAGGGGATGGGCGACGCACAGTCATCCCGCTGTCGTGGACGTTGACCGGCGCTGTGAGCACCGGTCATGTGCTCGTTTTCACGGACCTGATTAGCCGAAGTCCCGCACGAAGCGACGCTCCGCACGCCCCGCCGACCCGCGCACCTCGACGTCACCGGTAGCCACCCAGCCTGCCCGCTCGTAGGCGCTGATCGCTCGTGCGTTGTCGGCGATGACCCACAGCTCACCGCGAGACAACGCCGCCCGACGGGCGTGCTCCTGCACGTGCTCGAGCAGCGCCCGCCCGCCACCAGAGCCCCACACCTCGGGATCGGTCGCCAGATAGCGGATCTCCACGGACCCCTCCTGAGGGATCAAGATGCAGAAGCCGACGGCGCGCTGGCCACGGCGCGCCAGGTGCAGCGAGGCGCCCACCTCGGCCAGCGTCTGCTGGATACCCGCGAGCTTCTCCTCCACCGGGGCCACCGAAGGCAGCTGATCCCTCCTCGCGGTCGCGCGGGCCCAGATGCCTGCTGCCTCGCGTTCGGCGTCGATGCCTTCCGCCCGCTCGACCGTCAGCTCCTCATCGGTGATCTGCATCGGTCCATGCTGCCGGATGGCGGGGACCAGCCAGCCACCGCATCCCACTCGGGTTCACAGCAGGGAGCGACCCTCGGGGGACTTCACGGTCATCCCGCGTTGTGCGCGCTCTCAAGCGGCTGACGACGTCGCGGTCTTGGCGATGGCCGCAAGATCATCCTTCCCCCATGACGACTACTGCCACGGTCCAGACCAGGCTCAAACGCCGGTCACCCCGTTAGGCTTGATCCATGGAGTGCTTCCCCGCCACGCGCACCCGCTGAGGAATGACCTCCCAGCGCGGGGCGGTCAGCAGCCGCCCACCACGAAGGTGGTCGGCCCCCCTTCGAGCCCTTGAGCAGGAAGCAACCCCATGACCTCCCCTGCCACACCCACGCCCTTCAGTAGCAACCAGACGTCACCAACCGACCCGATTGCCAACACCTTCGACACCTGTGTTGTGTTCATGCTGGGCTACCCCGGCACGGGCAAGCGCACCGTCGGCGGGCAGCTCGCGCAGCAGCTCGGCGGCGTCCTGGTCGACAACGCGCTCATCAACCGCCCCCTGCTGGAACTGTTCCAGTGGGACGGTGTCGCGCTGCTTCCACCGGCGATCTGGGACTACGTCGTACCCATCCGAGATGCCGTGCTGCGCACCATCGAGGATCTGGCGCCGCCCACCAACAGCTACGTCTTCACCAACGTCATCGAAGACGGCCCGACCGCAGCTGCGACGTACGACACGCTCCGGTCCCTGGCCCACCGACGGGGATCACTGTTCCTGGCGGTCATGCTCAGCTGCGAGATCGAGGAGCAGGTGAGCCGGATCGACAACCCCGACCGGGTGGCCTTGCGGAAGGGCTGCGACCCGGAGGGCTACCGCGCGTACACCCTGACCACGCCCCTGTACCAGCCGCCGCCGACCGAGGTCCTCCACCTCGACACCACCCAGACCGCACCGGCCGACAACGCCCGACGCGTCCTCGACGAGCTGCACAGCCGAGGCTTCGTCGGCGGGATGGGGGCAGGCCCCAGCTAAGGCCGGTGCAGGCTGGCGGGGAGGCTGGGTCCACCGACACCTCCTCGCCGGCGAGCCACAGTCGCCCTTACGTCGTCATGGTCATGCCGCGGAGCACGAACGCTCGATGATGGCGATGGCACCCACAGGTCGGACGGGTCAACTAGATCAACGGGCGACTGCTGCCTCCAGCAGCGACAGCGCTGGTGCCTCAGCATCGAGAGCTACCTGGATGCCGACCGGCATCGGCAGGTTCGGGCCGGCGTGCCCGAACTCGACCCCACCCAGGACGGGGATGTCCCGGTCACCGAGGACGTCCAGCACGATCTCGCGCAAGGACGGTGATGGATCCGGCTCTGCAAGGCCCTCGATGGCGTGCGGGACACCCACCACCATGCCGCTGATCCGATCCAGGATGCCGGCGTGACGCAGCACGTGCAGGTAGCTCCACACGTACGAGGCGAGCCCACCCATCTCCTCCCAGAACAGCACCGCACCGCTGAAGCGCTCCAGCGGCAGGGCGTACTGCGTGGCCTGGACTAGCGCGATGCGGTTGATGACCCCGCCCATGAGGGGTCCCTCCGCACGCCCGGGGCGCCAGCACTGCCAGGAGGAGGTGGCGGGCAGGGCGCCGATCGCCTCGGTCCCGGTCAACAGCCTGCGGTAGAGGTCCTCGAGCTCGCCTCGGCGGGCGGTCGCGGATCGGCGCCAGGCGCCGCCGATCCCGGGGGTGGCCAGGTCGGCGTGGAACCCGACCAGGCCCGTGCGCTGGTGCAGCACCAGGTGCAGCAGGGAGATGTCGCTGTAACCCAGGATCGGTTTGGGGTCGTTGACGATCGCGTCGAGGTCGATGAGGTCGAGGTAGCCGAAGGCCGTCTGCCCGCCGTCGTGGGCGATGATCGCGCGCACCTCCGGGTCGCGGAGGAGGCCGTTCAGTTCCTTGGCGATGCGCGCCGGGGTGGCGGCGCTCCACCAGTGCTGCAGGCCCACCTGCAGCAACGGGGCACGGCGCACCCGGAACCCCATCCGCTCCAGGACCGCTTCCGCTTCCTGCAGGTCGGGCTCGTACTGGGCGTGCAGGGGTCCTGACAGCGAGGCGATGACCACGAGGTCTCCCGGCCTCAGGGCGTGAGGTCGCAGGAGTCCGGGCGAGCCATCGGTGATCACCGGGGCAGTCTCACGGCCCACCTCGACCGCCCGCCACTTCTTTGCAGCATTGCTGTCAGACCTCTAACGACTTCACGGTCAGCCCGCGTTGTGCGCGGCGGGTTCTGCCCGATGAGCAGGAGTCAGGTGAGCAGCTGACCGGTCTCCTGGGCCAGGAGGACGCGCAGGTGACCAGCCGGCAGCCCCCGCAGCCAGACGTTCGCCTCCTCCAGCGCTGCCCGCAGCACCTGCACGGGACTGCTCCCCTCCCACTCACTGGCCGGGTACTCCGTCCCCGGCACCGGGATCGCCACCGTCCAGCTCCACGACCCCGACTCCCCGGCCGGGACGTACCCGACGCTCACGTCCATCCCCGCATCGTCGTCGGGCAGGTGGCAGCACAAGCGGGCCACCTCCGCCAGCAGCTGCGACCACCCTCGCCACGACCGGGCCGCCCCCTGGACGAGGTCGTCCACCTCACTCGGCACCGTGACCTCGCATGAGGTGGAGAGGGTCTTGGCGAGCTCCTCGATCACTGCGGCGGGATGACCGGCCAGCTCGTAGGCGTCCTCGCCGGAGTGGGGAAGCTCGAAGTTGACCTCCCAGGACAGGTCGACTCCCTCGTCCTCACCTAGGCGGCTGTAGGGCACGTAGGCCAGGGTGAAGCCGCAGCCCGCAGGATCCAAGGCGATCATCGAGGCCAGCACCATCGTGGTGGCCTGCTCCACCTCTGACCAGGGGCGAGGGTCGTCCCATCCCTTCGCGTCTGGCGGGACGGCGAGGCCTTCTCGGTGAGCCACGGATCGAGCATGGCCAGGCAGCGGGTCCCATGCCACCGACTTCACGGTCATCCCGCCGGTCGCGCGTATCAGGCCGTCCAACCTGAAGCCTCGACCCTGCAGATGCGCTCAGGCGCGTCTGGATCTTCGTGCTCAATCTCGTACAAGCACTCCCCGCACCCCTCGGTTGGATCATGCTCTCGCCAGTCATGACGACAGGTCGGGCAATCTCCGTAGTAGGCCCACTCGGCCCACTCCTCCTGCCGGCGGCTCCACCACTGCCTCAGCGTCTGGCGCACGTCGTGAGCATGGCAGGAGCGGCGACGACTTCACGGTCATCCCGCAGTGCGCGAGCGCACGGTCATCCCGCCGTCAGTGCGCGGCGACCGGGACGAAGGCCATCACCTCCCTCTCGCGCCCCTCGTCTAGCCCGCGCTCACCCGTCGGCACGAAGCCGGCCCGCCGCCAGGCCCGCACCGCCCGCACGTTGGCCACCGCCGGATCGACCGTCAGAGGCCGCCAGCGGCGAGCGGTCAGCTCCTCAGCCAGCGCCCGGGCAACCACCGGCCCCAGCCCTCGGCCCTGCGCGCCGGCGGCCAGGAACATGTCCAGCCCACAGCGAGCACCCTCCTGCCAGGCCTGGATGAGCCCGACCGGTGCTTCCGCCGTCTCGATGATGTACACCACCACCCCGGGCAGGCGTACCCCGGTGTACTTCGCGACCACCTGCTCCAGCGCCACCGGTGCACCGCCCCACCAGCGGTGCACCTCCTCCTGCGCCAGCCAGGCGGTGATGCTCTCCGCATCGGCGGGGCTGGACAGGCGCAGGCGCAGGCCCTGCGAGGGCTCGCTCGTCAGCTCCGATGGGTAGCTGCGCGCCATCCTCCGACGCTAGGCCAGGATGCACTCCGCCAGCTCGATGGTGCGGCGCGTCCAGTCATCCCGCGGTGCGTGTGCTTCTGCCGCATCGGCCGGCGGTGGCTCTCAGTGCGGGTGCGGTAGGGGACGTAGCCGCGTCGAGGCCCAGTCCTTGACCAAGGCGCTCACCGCCACGACCGGCGGCAGGTGCGCCCACACCTCCACGTTGAACCCCGGCGACGGTGTCGTCACAGACCAGGCCAGGCGGGTCAAAGCGGCGCGGCGACGTTGCACCCCGATGAGGGCGCTCCCCAGGGGGACGACGACGGAGTCGCCACTGGCCTCACTGCTGCGGACCTGCCAGGTCGGGCGCGGTACTTGAGGCCAGGGTGCGCCGTAGCCGGTCAGCAGGGACACGGTGACCATCCCGCGCTCAGCGGCGGCGGCGTAGGAGCCTGGCGCAGCCCACGCGATGTCGGCGGGCACGTACAGGACACTGAAGGTCACGTTGGTTCCCGGCGGGATGGCCCGACGCGGAGGGCGTTCCTCGAAGGGGTGCACGACGAAGTGGTCGATCAGTCCGTGGTCGGCGGTGAGGCTGGGCAAGGTGGGGGGCTCGAAGCCCAACCAGTCCCGCAAGCTGGCCTGGGAGGTGGGTTGCCAGGCTTCGGCGAGGGTGTCCGGCGGGCGGTTGTAGCCGCGGCGGCTGCGTCCGCGCATGGGCAGCAGGGAGTCCAGGATGCGCACCGCTGGCGGTGGCAGGGGCAAGCCGGTGAGCGGCTCGTTCCAGCCTTCGGCGTCGGTCGGCTCCGTCATGGCTTCGACGATGCCAGCGCCAGGGCGCTGTTCGCTCCCTCCCGGCCAGAGGAGCCGGCCCAGGTGTCCGACGATCTACCGGTCATCCCGCGATGAGGGTGGCTCCCGTCACCAGCCTCACAGGGCCAGGTGCAGCCGCAAGGCGTTGTCGAGGGCGTCCAACGCCTCGAGCGGCAACCGCCCCAACGCCGGTCCCAGCCGGTCGACCGAGACGGCGCGGACCTGCTCGGCCTGGGCCTTGGAGTCGACGTGCAGTCCGGTGTCCTGGGCGGTGAGCAGGACCTGGAAGGGGAACACCCTGGCGGTGCCGCTGGTCACCGGGACCACGGTGACCACGCCCCGACCCAGGCGCTCAGCGACCGCGTTGGCCCGGTCGTTGCTGACCACGACCGCGGGCCGGCGCTTGTTCGCCTCACTGCCCTGGACGGGGTCGACGTCGACGAGGCGGACTTCCCCGCGGCGCATCAGCGCAGTCCGTCAGCCGCGACGCCCTCCCACACCTCACGCTCCCCGGAGTCGTCCCAGTCCTTCCAGGCGGCGGCGTAGTCCTGCTCCAGCTGCTGGTGGGTCAGTGCCCGGATGGCCCGCTGACAGCCGCGGACCGGGACGGCAGACCGGCCTGGCGGACGTGCTCGTCGAGGGCGGCGACGTCGGCTTCGGAAAGGCTGATGCTGAGCTTCACGAGTCGATGCCACTCAGGTAGCACCGCCGATGCCACCTTCCGGTCATCCCGCAGGCCGGAGTGCCGGGAGCTGGCCAGATCGAGCTCGCGATCTTCCTGAGGAGTTCCACGAGCACCTGCACCCACCCCCTGTGGTCGGTGCATGTTCACGAGCATCGTCGACCACCCCTGGGTGCTGGTCCCGCTCATCGTGCTCGTGGTGGTCGTCGTGGCGGCGGTGCTCGCCATCCGCGGCGTGCTGAACCGCCGCCAGCAGCGACCGCCCTCCCCGCCGTCCTCCCCGTCGTCTTTCGGCGATCCGCGGGGACTGAGGCCCCATCCCCGTGGTGAGAGCAGCCGGGCGCAGCACGCTGCCCGCCCCACCACCTCGCATCCCCTTCGAGGCGCTGACCGACCCGACCAGGACCCGAATCGGCCCTGGTTGCTCCTGCACCCGACGAGCAGCGACCCCAGGGCCAGCCACCCCGCCTGGACCCTGTTGCTGCAGAACCCCTCGCCGGTCCGGCGGAGGTTCGCAGGCTGCGGCGCCGCATCGACCAGCTCGTCGACGGGAACCTGCGAGACCGCTTCGACGACTGGAGCCGGCCGCACGGTCATCCCGCGTCGTGCGTGGTCTCGAGCAGCCGAGGACGACCTCCCGTGCGAATCCTGTTGGTTGCCCTGGTGCCCGGCGGCTGGCACAGACCAGCGCCCACGCTGAACCGACCTGATCTCCCACACGACGGTGCCGGTGATGCGACGATCACCTCAGCGTGCCCACTACGGCACACACCGCCTGAGAGGCCGCCGATGACCAAGGACGAGAACCGCCGCCGCTGGGCCGGCACCGCCCGCACCGCAACCGCCGGCGCGCTGGTCGGAGCCATCGGCGGAGCGGTCGCCGGCACCACTTCACTGCTGGGCGACGGAGGGTTCTCCACCGGAGCCGCCGTGGTCTTCGGCGGCGGGTTCGGCGCCGTGTTCGGTGCCCTCTTCGGTGTGGCGACCGGCGCTGTCGGAGGCTGCTTGGCGGTGCACGTGGTCCGTCGACGCATCCGGCTCGCCCGGACGCTGCTGGCGGTGTGCAGCGGTGTCCTGATCGCCCTGGCAACGGCGTGGAGCCTGGGGCCCGAGGTTGATCAGCTCGGGTGGATCGTCCTGGCCGGAGCGATCGCCTCGACCGCCGCGTGGCTTTGCGCTCCGTGGTGCCTGCGTCCTCTCCGTGCGGCCGACTCGCCTGCCTGAACCGCTGATCGCCGCGCAACACCATGGTGCGAGCGATTCCACGGCTGTCCCGCGTTGCGCGCTGTCGTGGGCGGCCGCGACACCTGCTCAGCTCCGCGACTGTCACCGAGGTCCTGAGGCATCGCACCAGCCCGGTCCGGGTTCTCCGGGTTCCGCGAGCGGATCGGGTCGCCTCCGCGCGGTGCTCCTGCGGTCCTTCGGTCCCGTCAACGACGGTCGGCGGCCGGCGGCGCGCATGAAGCCTGCGCGAGCAGGAAGGAGTCGATCGCCGCCCAGGTGGCCTCGGGGTTCTCGAGGTGCGGCAGGTGCCCGGCGGCGGGGACCTCGACGAACTGCGCGCCGGGCACCGCCCGCGCGACGGCCCGCCCGTAGGCGGGGGTGACGATGCGGTCGCTGGCGCCCCAGGCCACGAGGGTGGGCACGGCCACCGCGCCGAGCCGCTCCAGCAGCGTCGGGTCGCTCATGCTCCTCCCCGCCACGACGGCCATCGTGGCCGCGTTCCCCTGCTGCAGCGCGCGCTGCTCGTCGCTGAGGCCGGCCGGGTCGAGGTGGCCGCGCTCGGGGTCGTGCCAGGCGGCTTCGGCGAGCCCGCGGGCGTCGAGGGCGAAGAAGTCGGCGATCGGCTCGCCGTCGACGACCGCACCGACGCCGTCGACGACGACCACGGCCCCGACCAGCCCGGCGCAGCGTTCGTCCGCGCCCGCTCGCACGGCGGCCTGCACGGCCACTTCCAGGGCGATCCAGCCGCCGATCGACGACCCGACCAGCACGACGTCCCGCTCCCCGTGCTCGAGCAGGCGGGTGAGGTAGGCGGTGGCGAGGTCGGCGATCGAGCCGATGGAACCGGGGCGCTCGGTGCCGTCCCAGCCGGGGTGGGTCGGGGCGCAGGCGTGCAGGGTGCTCGCGAGGTGGGCCACGACCGGGGCGACGGTGCGGAGCCCGCCGCCGCCGTGCAGGACGAGGGCGGTGCGTGCGTCCGGGTCGCCGGCCTGGAGGACGGGCAGGTCCGTGGGAAGCGTGGGGGGCGGGGAGGCGGGCATGGTGCTCCTGATCGAGTCAACGTGTTGATATACGGGTGTTGATACCGTAGCACCGTGACGACCGACCTCGAAGCCCTCGGGCAGGCGATCAAGCGTGCGCAGCACCGCAACCACCGCACGATGGACGCCGCGCTGCGCGAGGTCGGGATCAGCCTCGTGCAGTGGGACGCCCTGCGCGCCGTCGCCCGACTGCCGGGAGCCTCCGGGCACGAGCTGGCCCTCGCCACGTTCCAGAGCGACCAGGCGTTCGGCACCCTGGCGACCCGGCTCGTCGAGCGCGGGCTCATCACCCGCTCCGCGGGCCGCGGGCGGCGCCTCGAGCACGCCCTCACCGAGGCGGGGCGGGCGGCGCTCGCGGACGGCCGGCGGTTGTCGGTCGGCGTCCTGCAGGACCTCTTCGCGCCGCTGGGCGAGGAGCAGCGCAACGACCTGCTCCGGCTGCTCCAGGACCTCCTCGGCGGCGACGCTCGCCGGTCGCCGGTCGAGGACGCCCAGGAGCCGCCCTGCAGATCATGAGGGGTGCCTGACACGTCCGCCCACGCCACACGTCCGCCCACGCCGATGGCCGCTGCGCCGCGGGTGAGATGTCGGTGGCCTTCGACAGGCTGTGTCCATGAGTGACGAGACACCGAACGTGGCTGCCCCTGACGACGTGATGACGCGCATCGGCCGCGGCATCGAGTTGAACCAGCGCGGCGAGAAGGCGCGAGCCCACGCGCTGTTCACGGACCTGTGGTCTCAGATCGGCCCCGACGGCGACGCCGTGCACCGCTGCGCACTGGCGCACTCCATGGCCGACACCTGCGATGACCCGCACGAGGAGCTGCGGTGGGACCTCGAGGCCCTGCGGGCAGCAGACTCGGTCACCGATGAGCACGCCTCCGCTGCGGGCATGGCCGGGCCGGTGGCCGCGTTCTACCCCTCTCTCCACCTCAACCTCGGCGAGGTCCACCGCAAGCTCGGCGACCTCGACGCCGCTCGACGCCACCTCGACCTGGGGGGTCGAGCCGTGAGCACGCTTCCAGACGACGACTACGGACAGATGATCACCGCGGGCCTCGACGCTCTCCGTCAGCGACTCGACTCCGGGGAGCAGCCCACTTCGTGACTGCCGCCCTCGGCGTTGCGCGCTGCCGGCGCACGTCGCGGCCATCCCGCGATCCGGGCGCGATCACGGCTGTCCACGATCCGCAGGACGGGCCTGTACGACCCCCGCCGCCCTCCGGCGCCGCAACCGCGCGACGCCGACGGCGAGCGCCATCGTCAGACCGGCGACGGCGACCTGCACGAACGGCGCGAAGTGCAGACCGAGCACCGCCGTCGAGGACTCGGAGGTGTGCACGCTCCACAGCCCCCACACCGTGAGGACCGCGAACAGCACCGCCCCCGCGCTCTCGGTGACCAGCTCCCAGCTCGTCCAACCGGCCGCCGCCACGCGCTGGGCGACGGAGACGCCGGCCGCGACCACCGGCGACCTACCGGGTGACGTCCACCCACGTCGCGCCCGTGAGGTCCGCGAGCTGCTGGGGCGTCGTGCGGACAGCGCTGCGAGGGCTGCCGCCGGCCGGGTAGACGACCTCGAAGGCGCGCAGCGACTCGTCGCAGTAGACGTCGAGGGCGCGCGGGTGCCCGAAGGGGCTGACACCACCGACGGGCTGGCCGGTGAGCTCCTCGGTCTCCTGCGCCGCCAGCATGCGGGGCTTGGCGCCGAAGCGGGCGCGGAACTTCGCGTTGTCGAGCCGGGAGTCGCCACCGGTGACCAGCAGCAGGACGCGCTCCCCCGCACGCAGGGCCAGGGTCTTGGCGATCTGGGCGGGTCGCACGCCCAGGGCGCCGGCCGCCGCGGTGACGGTGGAGGTGTCGGCCGCGGTGTGCACGACGCGCAGCCCACCGTCGCGGGCGTCGAGGAAGGCCTGCACGCGCGCGGTGCTGGAGGTTCCGGAGGTGCTCACGGGCGGTTCGCTCCTGTTCTGCCGGGGCCCTGCCGCGCCGGCGGCGGAGTGCGGACGCGGTGGACGGCGGAGGCGTCGGTGCCCACTGTTCCCTAGGCTGCGGCCGTGGCGCTGGCGGCGGTGGTCTTCGACCTCGACGACACCCTCTTCGACCACTCCACCGCCGCGCTGAGCGGCCTGCGCACCTGGGTGCGCTCCCTGGGCCGGAGCAGCACCCCCGAGCTGGAGAGCGCGTGGGCGGCCGCCGAGCAGCGCCACTTCGCCTCCTGGCGCGAGGGGCGGATCGGCTTCGCCGAGCAGCGCCGCCGGCGGCTGCGCGAGGTGCTGCCCCTGCTGCAGCTGCCCGTCGGCGAGGACGCCGAGCTCGACGCGCTCTTCACCGGCGGTTTCCTGGTCGCCTACCAGGCGGCGTGGACGGGTTTCGACGACGTGGACGCGGCCCTGCGGCTCGTGCACGCGGCGGGGCTGCGCACCGCCGTGCTCACCAACGGCACCCGCGAGCAGCAGAACGCCAAGATCGAGGCCATCGGCCTGCGCGGCCGCCTGGGTCCTGTCCTCACCGCCGAGGAGCTCGGCGTGGCCAAGCCCCGCCCGCAGGCGTTCCGGGCGGTGTGCGAGCACCTGCGGGTGGCGCCCGAGCAGACCCTGTACGTCGGCGACGACCACGACGTCGACGTCCTGGGCGCGCGGGCGGCGGGTCTGCACGCGGTGCACCTGGACCGCGGCGGCGCCGCAGCGGTGCAGGAGGAGGACCGGATCACCTCGCTGCACGAGCTGGCGGCGCACCTGGACCGGCCGTGGCCCGGCGCGGTCAGCGGGCCGCGGGGCGGGCCACGACCAGCAGCGCCACCAGCGAGACGGCCGCGCCCAGGCTCATGAGCAGCGCCACCGGCACCGCGCTGTGCTCGCCGCCCAGACCGGCCAGCGGGGCGGCGATGCCGGCGGTGCCCCACTGCACCATCCCCAGGACGGCCGATCCGGTGCCCGGGTGCTGCGGCACCGCCGCGTTGGCCAGCGCTCCCGCGTTGCCCAGCACCAGCCCGACGGCCACCATCAGGGCGAAGAAGCAGACCAGCGCCAGGACCAGCGGCGTGCCCAGCCACAGCGCCCCGACGAGCATCGCCACCCCGGCGCCCAGGGCCAGCACCTGGCCCACCGCGATGACGGTGCGGGTGGGCACTCGCCCCGCCAGGCGGGCCGCGAGCAGCGCCGCGAGGGTCATGCCGCCGGCGTTGGCGGCGAAGGAGACCGCGTAGGCGATGGGCGACAACCCGTTCATCGAGCGCAGCACGAACGCCGAGGTCGCGACGTAGGCGAAGAGGGCGACCATGATCGAGGAGCACACCAGCAGGTAGCCCACGTAGTCGCGGTCGCCCAGGACCTGCCGGGCCGCTCCGGCGAAGCTCGCCAGCCCCCCGGTGTGGCGATCGCGGGGCGGCAGCGTCTCCGGCACGACCGCCCAGACGGCCACCCCGGTGGCGGCGGTGATGAGCGCGATCGCCCAGAACGGCGCCCGCCAGTCGGCGACCTGCAGGATGAGCCCGCCCAGCAGCGGCGCCAGGATCGGCGCGATGCCGCCGACGCCCTGGACGAGGTTGAGGGAGCGCACCAGCTGCGGTCCGCGCGCCAGGTCGACGACGACCGCGCGCCCGATGACCATCGCCCAGCCGCCGGCGAACCCCTGCACGAACCGGGCGGCCGCCATCGCCGCGATGCCGGGAGCCGCGGCGCAGGCGATCGAGGCGAGCAGGACCACGGCCACGGCCACCAGCAGCGGGCGCCGCCGGCCGCGCTGGTCGGAGAACGGACCGCCGGCGAGCTGGCCGGCGGCCATGCCGACGAAGAAGGTCGTCAGCGTCAGCTGCACCGCGGTGGCCGAGGTGCCCAGGTCGCGGGCGACGTCGGGGAAGGCGGGGACGTACATGTCGGTGGCGAGCGGCGCGATGGCGGTGAGCAGGACGACGGTGCCGATGAGGGCCGCCGAGACGGGACGCGGGCGCTCAGCCGGGGTGGCGGGGACGGC
>NZ_JAAALL010000140.1 GCF_009906315.1 Kineococcus vitellinus
CCACCACGCCGCCCGGCGGAACTGCCGCGCCGCGCGGGCCGCGCGGCGCTGTGGCCGGTGCCGGGGGCCCGTGGCAGCATCGGCGCCCGGCGCCGCCCGGCGCCGTCGACAGGAGGGAGCGCCGTGCCAGCGCGCCGAGCACCCCTGGCCGCGCCCGCCGGCGAGGCGGGGGACGCGCCGGGGACCGCCCCCGGCACCGGGAGCCCCGTGCGGGTGGTCCGCGCGCCCCGCCCGCGAGCGGTGGACCGGGCCGGCTGGGCCGGCGCCGTCGTCGCGGCGGCCGTGCTCGTGCACCTGCTGCTGGCCTGGCGGCTGCGCGGCTTCGTGACCGACGACTCGTGGATCACCGTGCGCTACGCCGAGAACCTCGCCGCCGGGGCGGGGTGGGTGTGGAACCCCGACGGCCCGGTCGTCGAGGGCGCGAGCAACCCGCTGCTGGTGCTGCTGGAGGCGCTCGTGGTCGCCCTCGGCGGCTCGGCGCTGCGCACGGCGCAGGTCCTCGGGGTCGCCGGGGGCGTGGCGTGCGTGCTGCTCGTGGGCCTGGGCGGGCGCGCCGTGCTCGGCCGGGGCGCGGCCGCGGCGGGGGCGCTGCTCACCGCCGCGAGCGCGCCGTTCGCCGCCTGGGCGGTCGGGGGGCTGGAGACGCTGCCGGTCGCGGCGCTGCTGACGGCCGGGGTGCTCCAGCTGGCCCGCCCGGACGGCGGCCGGGCGCCGGTGGCGGCGGCCGCCTTCGCCACGCTGCCGTGGTGGCGCCCCGAGGGGCTGCTCGTCGTCGCGGCGGTCGTCGGCCTCAGCGAGCTGACCACGGTGCTCGCGCTGGTGCGCCGCCGCCGGCCGCGCCCGGGGGCGCTGCGCCGCCTGCTGTGGCTGGTGGGCCTGCCGTGCGCGGCCCAGCTGGCGCTGGAGGCGCTGCGGTGGAGCGTCTACGGCCACCTGCTGCCGAACTCGGTGCTCTACAAGGCGGGGACGGGGGCGCCGTTCGACGTCCTGGAGAAGTTCCTCGACCAGAGCGCCGTCGTCGTGGTCCCGGCGCTGCTGGGCGCCCTCCTGGTGCGCGGGCGCGCGCGGCTGCTGCTCGTGCCGCCGCTGGTGCACGCCGCGGGGTCCGTCGGCACCCTCGACAGCGCCAACGCCTTCAGCCGCTTCCTGCTGCCGGCCTGGCCGGTGCTGGCCCTGCTGGCCGGCCTCGCCCTCGTGCGGCCGGCCCTGCTCCTGCCGCGGCGCGCGCAGCAGCCGGCGGCGGTGCTGCTGGCCGTCGCCGTGGCGGCCGCCGCGCTGCTGGCCCCCGGGGGAGGGGCCGAGCGCGTGGACGGCTGGCAGCAGCGCTACACGGCGTGCAAGGCGGGCGCCCGCGCGGAGGCCGCCGCCTGGTTGCGCACCACGCCGGCGAGCACGACGTACGGGGTCTCCGACGCCGGGCTGGTCCCGGCCCGGGCCGGGCGCACGGCCGTGGACATGTTCCTGCTCAACGACCCGCTGCTGCAGGAGACCGGGCCGCTGCCGCCGCAGCGGCGCGCCGAGGAGGTGCTGGAGCGCCGGCCGGACGTCCTGGTGCTCGTCAGCCGCTCGCCGCGGGAGTTCCGGGCCGGCTACCCGACCGACGCCGCCGTGCACGAGCGCGCGGTGGCGGCGGGGTACCGCCTCGCGCACGTCGCGCGGGGGACGGGCGCCGGGTGCGCCTACCACCTGTGGGCGCTGCGCCGCTGACACGCCGGGCCGTCCGGGGGCCCGTGGCTCGTCCCGGCGTGCGGTTCGTGGCACGATGCGCCGAAGTCCAACACCCGGCCTAGCACATCGACGTCACCACGGGGTGTCCATGAGGTTGAAGCACGACCAGCGCTCGGTGAACTCCGCAGCGGCGGCTCCCGCACGCGCCGGGCGGCCGATGGCGCTGATCGGCGTCTCCCTCGCGGTGGCGCTCCTCACCGGCGGCCTCGCCGTCGCCGCCTCCGCCGACCTCGGCATCCGGCTGCGCGACCCGGACGGGTTCCTGGGGCCGAGCTACGTGCGCCTGCCGGCGCTGGTGCTGCTCTTCCTCGTCGTGGACCTGCTGCCGCGCGCCGTGCTGCGGGCGCGCGCCGCCCGCGCCGCCGGCCTGCCGGCGCGCCCGGCCGTGGCCGGAGCGGTGCGCGAACGGCTGACCGCCGCGCGGCTGGGGTACGTCGCCGCGGGGCTGCTGACGTTCTACGTCACCTACGTGGGGTACCGGAACCTCAAGAGCTACCTGCCGTTCCTGCGCCCGGAGCTGCACGACGCCGCGCTGCTGCGCATGGACGACGACCTGCTGCCGGGCTCGTGGACCGGGCCGGCCCCGCTGCTGCACGAGCTGCTGGGGACGACGGTGTCGGCGGAGGTGCTCTCCGCCGTGTACGTGTTCTTCCTCTTCTTCGTCCCCGTGTCGCTGGTGTTCGCCCTGGTGTGGGCGCCCGACCCGCGACGCGGCTACTGGTACGTGAGCGCGCTGTGCCTGAACTGGGCGCTGGGCACCGCGTCCTACTACCTGCTGCCGGCGCTGGGCCCGATCTACGCCGACCCCGCCGCGTACGCGGACCTGCCCGACACGGAGGTCTCCGCGCTGCAGGAGAGCCTGATGACCTCGCGGGTCATCGTGCTCGCCGACCCCTTCGGCACCGACCGCATCCACGGCATCGCGGCGTTCGCCTCGCTGCACGTCTCGATCGTCCTGACGGCGGCGCTGGTGGCCCAGGCGATGCGCCTGTGGAAGCCGCTGCGGATCGCGATGTGGTGCTACGTCGCCCTCACCGCGGTGGCCACCATCTACTTCGGCTGGCACTACCTGCTCGACCTCGTCGGTGCCGTCGTCATCGCCGTGGCGTCCGTGTGGATCGGCGCCTGGGGCGCCGGTGCCTGGCGGCGGCCGGTGACCGGGACGCCCACCGAGCCGGGCGCGGCGTCCGCGCCGGAGGCCGCCGTCGCCGCTGCGACCGCCGTGCCGGTCCTGCCGCGCCGCCGCCGCTGGGGACGCCGGTCCGCCGCGCTGACGGGCGCGGAGGGCGCGGAGCGCGTGTGAGCCGCGCCCCGCGCGGGTACCTGCGGGGCATGGCAGCAGGAGGACCCCGCGGGGCACGAGCGAACCGGCCGGCCGAGCAGGACGGCCTGCGGGTGCAGGCCGGTCAGCCGCGCGGGCGCACCGGCACCGAACCGCGCACGGCCCGCTCACCGCTGCGCCTGCGCCTGGTGCTGGCGGCCTTCGGGCTCGTCGTCTGCGCGGTGCTGGGTGCGCTGTGGCTGCGGGCGGACCCCCCGCCCGGCGGCTCGAGCGCCCCGGGCTGGGTGCTGCTCGCCCTGGCGGTGCTGGCGCTGCTGGACCTCCTCGTGGTGAGCGCCCGGCTGCGCCGGCGGGCGGGGCGCCCCGCCGCGCCCGCGGACGGGTCGCGGCGCCCCGCTCACGCCGAGGGCGTCAGCTCCCGCAGCGCGGCGACGAGCCGCGTGGCGGCGAAGTCGAGGAACCCGTCCGGGTCGGGGCCGGCGTTCTGGGTCACCAGGTGGTCGAACCCGGCGTCGACGTACTGCTGGGCCACCGGCAGGTACGCCGCCAGGTCCGGGCCGACCGCGAACTGCGCCCGAACGTGCTCCGCGCCCACCGTCCGCGTCGCGGCGTCGAAGTTCGCCGGGTTCGGCAGCTCGGACATGACCTTCCAGCCGGTGACCGCCCAGCGGCTCTTCTCCAGCACCGCCGCGACCGCCGAGCCCTCGTCCGGCGCCCAGGCCATCGGGACCTCCGCGTAGGCCGGGCCGGAGCCGCCGAAGCCCTTCCACGCCTGCACCATCGCGCCCTTGGGCTCGGTGGCGAACAACCCGCTGCCGAGGTCGGCGGCGATCCTCGCCGAGGCCTTCCCGCTGGCGGCGACGGCGACGACGGGCAGCTCCTGCGGCAGGTCGAACACCCGGGCGTCCTCCAGCCGCAGGTGCTTGCCCTCGTAGCTGCGGTACCCGCCCCGCCACAGCAGGTGGATGATCTCCAGCGCCTCGCGGAAGCGCTCGTGGCGCTCGGCCACACCGGGGAAGCCGCGGCCGACGACGTGCTCGTTGAGCCGCTCCCCGGCGCCGACGCCGAGGGTGAACCGGCCGTCGGAGACGATCGCCAGGGTCGCCGCGGCCTGGGCGATGATCGCCGGGTGGTAGCGCACCGACGGGCACGTCACGCCCGTCACCAGGCCGATCCGCTCGGTCTTGGCGGCGATGGCCGCCAGCAGGCTCCAGGTGAACCCCGAGTGCCCCTGCACGTCCAGCCAGGGGTGGAAGTGGTCGCTCATCTCGACGAAGTCGTAGCCGGCCTCCTCCGCCGCGACGGCCTGCCGGATGATCTCCTTCGGCCCGAAGGCCTCGGTGGCGAGCTTGTAGCCGATCTGCACGGCGGTGCCTCCTCGGGGGTCGCGGTCCGGGGCCGCGGTCCCGTGCCGCGCTCCGGCGTCCGCCCCGAGTCTCGGGGGAGCGGTGCGGACCCGCACGCGGTGGGTGTGGAGCCGTGGACACCGAGCGCGACTCCCCGCTGGACGTGGGGCTGCTGCAGGAGCTGCTCGCCACCCACGGCCCGTGCGGCCGGGAGCTCGAGGGCGTGCTGGGCGCGCTGTGGACCGATCCGGCCGGCGACCTCGACGCCGGCGTGCACGCGGGCGCGCGCGTGTGCGTGCACCGCGGTGCGATCGCGGCCTGCGCGGACCTGCTCACGGCCTACCTGCGCGAGCCGGCCTGAGGGCGCTCCCGTCCCGGGGAGGCGCCCGGGCTTGCCCGCGGCGCCCATCCAGGACAGGCTGCGCCCCACACGGCGGACGACGGCGGGGATCGGGAGGCTCGGGTGGGCAGACTGGTGCGCTTCGACCGCTGGGGCGGGCCGGACGTGCTGCGCGTCGTCGACGTGCCCCAGCGCGACCCCGGCCCCGGTGAGGTGCGCGTGACGGTGCGCGCCAGCGGCATCACCGCGGGGGAGTCCGCGGCCCGCGAGGGAGCCCTCGCGCAGCTGTACCCCATGGCCTTCCCGGCGAGCACCGGCTCCGAGTTCGCGGGGGTGGTCACCGCCGTCGGCCCCGGTGCCCAGCGCGTGGCCGTGGGCGAGGAGGTCCTCGGCTGGAGCCCGGAGGGCGCCGGGCACGCGGAGAGCGTCGTCGTGACCGAGGAGGCCGTCGTCGCCAAGCCCGCCGGGCTGAGCTGGGAGGTCGCGGGCGCCCTGGCCGTGGCCGGCCTCACCGCCTACGCGTGCGTGGACGCCGTGCGGGTCGCCGACGGCGACGTCGTCGTGGTGCTCGGCGCCAGCTCCGACGTCGGCACCCTCGTGGTGCAGCTGGCGCGGTTGTGCGGGGCCGAGGTGATCGGCGTCGCCGAGGCCGCGCACCACGACTGGCTGCACGCCCACGGCGCGGACGCCGTCGCGGCGGCGTCGCCGGCCGACCTCGCCGCGGCGGTGCGCCGCCGCACCGCCCGCGTCGACGTCGTCGTGGACACCACCGGCACCGAGGTCGAGGCGATCGCCTCGGCCCTGGGCGCCCAGGAGTCCCGGTGCGTGGCCACCGTGGGCTGGGAGGCGGACCTGGAGTTCGGCCGGGCCGCGCGCTGCGCTCCCGGCGACCGCTCCGAGGTCCTCACCGAGCTCGCCGGCCTCGTCGCCGACGGGCGCCTGCACGTGCCGATCGCGGGCACGTTCCCGCTGGAGCGGGTGCAGGACGCCTTCGCCATGGCCGAGGGCCCCCACCCCCAGGGCCGGATCGTCCTGCTGCCCTGAGGCGCGCGGCGGGTCTCACGCCTCGGAGGCCGCCTCCTGCGCCTCGGGCGTGCGGCGCTGCGCCGCCAGCCGGACGGGCGTGTTGACCACGCCGAAACCCCGGTAGCCACCCCGCCGCTCGAGGACCTCCACGAAGAGCTCCCGGCTCACCGACCGCGTGAAGAACTGCAGCAGCTCGCCGTGCTCGTCGCGGTCGTAGAGCAGGTCCAGCTCGGCCAGCGTCGCGAGGAACTCCGGGTCCAGGCCGTGGCGGGCCTCCAGGTCGGCGTAGTAGTTCGCCGGGACCGCCAGCGGTTCCCCGCCGGCGCGGCGGAAGGCCCGCGCCGCACCGACGGCGTCCGCGGTGCGGAAGGCGACGTGCCCGGAGGTCAGCGGTCGCCCCCGCAGCTGCGCGGCGGTCGGCCCGACGTTCAGCGCGATCCGGATGGAGGAGTCCTCGCTGGTGTGCGCGCGGCTGCGCACCAGGCCGTCCGGGGCCGCCACCTCGACGACCTCGTGCCCGCGCAGGCCGAGCACCGCGGTGAGGAACAGCGAGGCGGTGTCGAACCCCGCGAACGGCTGGGGGAGCGCCACGTGGTCGATCTCCACCATCGATCCGCCTCGCGGCGCAGGCGGATCCTCCGCCACCGCCACGAAGTCGTCCAGCCAGCCGCCGGTGGGGGTGTCCTCGCAGAACTGCACCCAGGTCCCGTCCGGGGCCACCAGCGAGGGGATGTCGGCCTCGCCCGGGCCGACCGGCCGGTGCACGAGCGGGGCGAGCAGTTCGCGCGCCCGCTCGGCCAGCGCGTGCGGCGCGGAGGTGCGCAACCCCAGCGAGGACAGCTGCGCCCGCACGTCCGGGCGCCGGCGGTTCAGCACGATGCGCACCCCGCCGCTGCTCCACAGGTCGACGTCCCCGCGCCGGTGGACGCCGGTGCGGGAGAACCCCAGCGCCCGCAGCAGCCGCTCGACGTCGCCGGCCGGTCCCGGCGCCGCCGACACCTCCGCGAACGCCCAGCCGCTGGGCCGGGGCGCGGCCGGCAGCGCGCCGGGGGTGGTGAGCTCGGCCAGGTGGCGCAGCGAGCGCATCCCGTCCACGGCCGTCGCCGCGGGGTCGGCCTGGCGGAACAGGTCGTTGAAGACCTCCAGCGACACCGGGCCGGAGTACCCGCTGGCCAGGACGGCGCTGTGGAAGCCCGCCAGGTCCAGGCCCCCCTGGCCGGGGAAGCAGCGGTGGTGCCGGCTCAGCGGCAGGACGTCCATCGGCAGCCGCGGCGCGTCGGCCACCTGGTAGAAGAACAGCTTCTCCGCGCCGATCAGGGCGATGTCGGCCGGGTCGTCACCGCGGGAGAGCACGTGGAAGGAGTCCACGCCGTTGCCCAGCGCGGGGTGGTCGGCGGCCGCCACCACGCGCGCCGCGTGGCGGTAGTCGCGCACGTGCGCCCCCCACGCGAGCGCCTCGTAGGCCAGGCGCACCCCGTGCCCGGCGGCGACGTCGGCCAGCGCCCGCAGCTGCTCCGCGAGCCGGCCGTCCTCGCGCACGGCCCCCGGGTGCACCGAGGAGCACACCAGCAGCAGGTCCGTGCCCAGCTCGCGCGCCACCTCGCACTTGCGGTGCAGGCGGTGCACCGTGCGGCGCACCGCGGCGGGGTCGACGTCGTCGGGGTCGCGGAACGGCTGGAACAGCGACACCTCCAGCCCGCTCCCGGCGGCCAGCTCGCGCACCTGCGCCGGGGTCAGCGGGCACGAGAGCAGGTCCGGCTCGAACACCTCCACCGCGTCGAAGCCGGCGGCCGCGGCCGCCCGCAGCTTCTCGGGCAGCGTGCCGGCCAGGCTGACCGTCGCGATCGACGTGCGCAGCTGCGCCATGGTCCCCCTCCGCGGATCGTCCCGGCCCCCCGACCGGTGCGGGGCCAGCCTGGCACGGACGCTGCTCGTAGGGTGCCCGGGTGACCCTGCAGGAGCAGTCCAGCGCCGTGTACGCCGCCGTCCTCTTCGACATGGACGGCACCCTCGTCGACTCCACCGCCGCCATCGCGCGCTGCTGGACCACCTGGGCGCTCGAGCACGGCGTCACCGCCGAGCAGCTCGCGGCGGCCGCCGGGCACGGGCGTCCCGCGCCCGAGATCGCCGCCGACCTCGTGGGCGCCGAGCGCGCCGAGCAGGCCGCCGCCCGCATCGCCGAGCTGGAGGTCGCCGACGTCGACGACGTCGTGCAGCTGCCCGGGGTGCCGGACCTGCTGGCGGGCCTGCCCGCCGACCGCTGGGCCGTCGTCACCTCCTGCTCGGCGCCGCTGGCGGCCGCCCGGATGGGCGCCGCGGACCTGCCGACGCCGCCGCAGCTGGTCACCTTCGACGACGTCAGCCGCGGCAAGCCGGACCCCGAGTGCTTCCAGCTCGGCGCGCGGCGCCTGGGCGTCGACCCCGCCGACTGCCTCGTCGTCGAGGACGCCCCCGCGGGCCTGGCCGCCGCCCGCGCCGCGGGCTGCGCGACGCTGGCCGTGCGCACCACCCACCCCGAGGGCCCGCTGGAGGCCGACGCCGTCGTGGCGCTGCTGTCGCAGGTGCGCATGAGCCCCGTCGCCGGCGGCGTGCGGGTGGAGGTCCTCGAGCGGGCCCCGCACGGCGCGTGAGCCCGCGGCGGCGGCAGGCGCGGCGGGGGTTGTAACGCCGCGGGGACCGCGGGCGATGCACTCCCCGGGACCCGGTCGCTGCCCGGACCCCCGAGCGGGCAGCGACCGGGTCCCCTCACGTCCGCGCCACCCCGCGCCACCCCGCGCCACCCGTGTGCCGTCGAGCGCGGTCCGCGCGGCGGTAACCTCGCTCCATGCCCACCGCCACCGCCGCGCAGCCACCACGTCCCTTCGGGTCGGTGCTGTCCGCGATGGTCACCCCCTTCGGCCCCGCGGGCACCCTCGACCTCGACGCCGCCGCCGCCCTGGCCGAGCGCCTGGTCGACGAGGGCCACGACGGGCTCGTCGTCAGCGGCACCACCGGCGAGTCGCCGACCACCTCCGACGAGGAGAAGGACCGGCTGCTGCGCGCGGTGCTGGAGGCCGTGGGCGCTCGCGCGCACGTCCTCGCGGGCGTCGGCACCAACGACACCGCGCACACGCTCGAGCTGGCCCGCGCGGCCGAGAAGGCCGGCGCGCACGGGCTGCTGGTGGTGACGCCCTACTACAGCAAGCCCCCGCAGGACGCGCTGCTGCATCACTTCCGCACGGTCGCCGACGCCACGGCGCTGCCGGTGATGCTCTACGACATCCCCGGCCGCTCGGGCGTGCCCCTCGAGGTGGAGACCCTCGTGCGCGTCGCCGAGCACGAGCGCGTCGTCGCGGTCAAGGACGCCAAGGGCGACCTGCACGCGACCTCGTGGGTGCTGGCCCGCACGGACCTGGCCTGGTACTCCGGCGAGGACGCGCTCAACCTGCCGCTGCTCACCCTCGGCGCGAGCGGGATCGTCTCCGTCGTCAGCCACGTCGCGGGCCGCGAGTACGCCCGCCTCGTGGCCGCCGTCGACGCCGGCGACCTGCTCACCGCCCGCCGGCTCCACACCCGCCTGCTGCCCGCGGTGCGCGGGATCATGACCCGCACGCAGGGCGTCGTGGCCGTCAAGGCCGCGCTGCAGCTCACCGGTGCCCTCGACGGGCGCTCCGTGCGCGCGCCCCTGCTGGCGGCCACCGACGAGGAGGTCGGCGCCGTCGCCGCCGACCTCGCCCTGGCCGGGCTGCTGCCCGCCACCCCCACGCACGCCGAACCACGTCCCACGGTCGCGGCCGCCCAGGCCGCAGGAGGAGCCGCATGAGCCACCCGCACCCCGAGCTGTCCAGCCCGCCCCCGCTGCCCGACGGCGCCCTGCGCGTCTTCGGGCTCGGCGGGCTCGGCGAGGTCGGGCGCAACATGACGGTGTTCGAGCACCGCGGCAAGCTGCTGATCGTCGACTGCGGCGTGCTCTTCCCCGAGGAGCACCAGCCGGGGGTGGACCTGATCCTCCCCGACTTCGGCCCCATCGCCGACCGCCTCGACGACGTCGTGGCGCTGGTGCTCACGCACGGGCACGAGGACCACATCGGCGCCGTGCCCTACCTGCTGCGCCGTCGCCCGGACATCCCCCTGCTCGGCTCCCAGCTGACCCTCGCCCTCGTCGAGGCCAAGCTCAAGGAGCACCGCATCAAGCCCTACACCCTCGGCGTGCGCGAGGGGCAGGTGGAGCAGCTCGGCCCGTTCGAGTGCGAGTTCATCGCGGTGAACCACTCCATCCCGGACGCGCTGGCGGTCGCCATCCGCACCGACGCCGGGCTGGTGCTGCACACCGGCGACTTCAAGATGGACCAGCTGCCGCTGGACAACCGCATCACCGACCTCAACGCCTTCGCGCGCCTGGGCGACGAGGGCGTGGACCTGTTCTGCGTCGACTCCACCAACGCCGAGGTCCCCGGCTTCACCTCCCCCGAGCGCGAGATCGGCCCGGTGCTGGAGCAGCTGTTCGGCCGCGCCGAGCGGCGCATCATCGTCGCCTCCTTCTCCAGCCACGTGCACCGCGTGCAGCAGGTCCTCAACGCCGCCGACGCCCACGGGCGCAAGGTGGCCCTGGTGGGCCGCTCGATGGTGCGCAACATGGGGATCGCCGCCGACCTGGGCTACCTGCAGGTGCCCAAGAACGTCCTCATCGACATGAAGCAGGTCGAGGACCTGCCCGACGACCGGGTCGTGCTCATGTGCACCGGCTCGCAGGGCGAGCCCATGGCGGCGCTGAGCCGGATGGCCAACCGCGACCACCGCATCGCCATCGACAGCGGCGACACCGTCATCCTCGCCAGCTCGCTGATCCCCGGCAACGAGAACGCGGTGTTCCGGGTGGTCAACGGCCTCGTGCGCCTGGGCGCGACGGTCGTGCACCAGCAGAGCGCGAAGATCCACGTCTCCGGCCACGCCAGCGCCGGGGAGCTGCTCTACTGCTACAACATCCTCAAGCCCCGCAACGTCATGCCGGTGCACGGGGAGTACCGCCACCTCATCGCCAACGCCGACCTGGCGGTGAAGACGGGCATCCCGCGCGAGCGCGTGGTCATCGCCGAGGACGGCGTGGTCGTCGACCTCGTCGACGGCAAGGCCGGCATCACCGGCGCCGTGCCCGTCGGCTACGTCTACGTCGACGGCTCCAGCGTCGGCGAGATCACCGAGGCCGACCTCAAGGACCGCCGCATCCTCGGCGAGGAGGGGTTCATCTCCATCTTCGTCGCGGTCGACTCCGTCACCGGCAAGGTCGTCTCCGGGCCCGAGTTCAACGCCCGCGGTTTCATCGGCGAGGGCGAGGACCGCTTCGCCGGGGTGAAGAAGCGGGTGGAGAACGCCCTCAACGAGGCCTCGACGGGCCCGGTCGACGTCTACCAGCTGCAGCAGATCGTCCGGCGCACCGTGGGCACCTGGGTGTCCCAGACGCACCGCCGCCGGCCGATGATCGTCCCGGTCGTCGTCGCCGCCTGAGCGCGCCCCGACCCCGCCGCAGCGCCCCGCGCGACCCCGGTCGCACGGGGCGCTGCGGTGCGTGCGGGGTGC
>NZ_JAAALL010000141.1 GCF_009906315.1 Kineococcus vitellinus
CTCCACCACCCAGCGCAGGGTCAGGACGTCCTCGACCTCGGCCCGCGAGGGCGGTGGCCCCGCCCCGGGCAGCGGTGCGGCCTCGCGCACGAACGTGCCGCCGCTGCGCCCGCGCCGGACCTCCACCCAGCCGGCCGCGTGCAGGGCCGCGAGCGCCTCCCGCAGCGTGGAGCGGGAGACGCCGAGCCGCAGCGCGAGGTCGCGCTCGGCCGGCAGCCGCTGCCCCGGCGGGACGAGGCCCAGGCGGATCGTCTGCAGCAGCCGCTCCACGGTCTCCTCGAACGCGTTGCCGGTGCGCAGCGGGCGCAGCACCACGGGCTCGGCCCCCGCCGCCCCCGCCGCGGCCTCCGCCGCCCCCGGCGGGGCACCGGGCTCCCTCACGGCCGCGCGGCCGCTGTCACAGCGGTGTCACGTAGGCGCTGGAGATCCCGCCGTCGACGAGGAACGTGGACGCGGTGATGAACGAGGCGTCGTCGCTGGCCAGGAACGCCACGGCCGCGGCCAGCTCCTCGGGTTCGGCGAAGCGGCCCACGGGGACGTGGACGAGCCGCCGCGCGGCGCGCTCGGGGTCGGTGGCGAACAGCTCCCGCAGCAGCGGCGTGTTGACCGGCCCGGGGCAGAGCGCGTTGACCCGGACGCCCTCGCGCGCGAACTGCACCCCCAGCTCGCGGCTGAGCGCCAGCACGCCGCCCTTGGAGGCGGTGTAGGAGATCTGCGAGGTCGCCGAGCCGAGCACCGCCACGAACGAGGCCGTGTTGACGATGGAGCCGCGTCCCTGGGCGCGCATGTACGGCAGGGCGGCCTTGCAGCACAGGTAGACCGAGGTCAGGTTCACCTCCTGCACCCGCCGCCACGCCTCCAGGCCGGTGGTGAGGATGGAGTCGTCCTCGGGCGGGGAGATCCCGGCGTTGTTGAAGGCGATGTCGACGGAGCCGAAGGTGCGGTGCGCGGTGGCGAACAGCTCCTCCACCTGCACGGCGTCGGTGACGTCCGTGCCCACGAAGAGGCCGTCGACCTCCTCGGCGGCGGCCTTGCCGGCGGCCTCGTCGACGTCGGCGACGACGACGCGGGCGCCCTCGGAGGCGAGCCTGCGGACGGTGGCCAGGCCGATGCCGCTGCCCCCGCCGGTGACGACGGCCACCCGGCCGGGCAGGCGGCGGGAGGTGGGGGCTTCCTGCGTGCTGGCGCTCGTCACGGTGCGGCCTCTCGTGGGACGTGTCCTCGCGGGACGGGGTCAGGTGGTGGAGATGAAGACGTTCTTGACGTCGCTGAAGGCGTCCAGCGCGTGCGGGCCCAGCTCCCGGCCGAGGCCGGACTCCTTCACCCCGCCGAAGGGGGTGCTGTAGCGCACGGAGGAGTGGGAGTTCACCGACAGGTTCCCCGCCTCCACGGCGCGGCTGACCCGCAGCGCCCGGCCGAGGTCCCTGGTCCAGATGGAGCCCGAGAGCCCGTAGCGGGAGGCGTTGGCGATGCGGACGGCGTCGGCCTCGTCGTCGAAGGGCGTCACGGTGACGACGGGCCCGAAGACCTCCTCGGTGGCCACGCGCACGCGCGGGTCCGGTGCCAGCACGACCGTCGGCCGGAACCAGAACCCCGGTCCCTGCGGTGCGGTGCCGGTGAACGCCACGCTCGCGCTGGCGCCGAGGGCGTCCTCGGACAGGAAGCCCGCGACCCGCTCGCGCTGGGCCGCGGAGATCAGCGGGCCCATCTGCGCGCCGGGGGAGCGCGGGTCGGCCACCCGCACGGCCCGCACGGCCGGTTCGAGCAGTTCGAGGAAGCGGTCGTGGACGCTGCGCTGCACCAGGATCCGGGAGCGGGCGCAGCAGTCCTGGCCGGCGTTGTCGAAGACCCCGTCGGGCGCCGTCGCCGCGGCGCGCTCCAGGTCGGAGTCGGCGAAGACGATGTTCGCGCTCTTGCCGCCGAGCTCGAGGGTGACGCGCTTGACGTGCCGGGCGGCCCCGGCCATGACGCTGCGCCCGACGGCGGTGGAGCCGGTGAAGACGAGCTTGCGCACGGCCGGGTGCTCGACGAGCCGCTGCCCCACCACGTCGCCGCGACCGGGCAGCACCTGCAGGACCCCCTCGGGGATGCCCGCCTCCAGGGCCAGCTCCGCGAGCCGCAGCGAGGTCAGCGGTGTCAGCTCCGCGGGTTTGAGGACCACGGTGTTCCCGGCCGCCAGCGCCGGGCCCGTGCTCCAGGCCGCGATGGGCATCGGGAAGTTCCACGGCGTGATGACGCCGACCACGCCGATCGGCTCGTGGAAGGTGACGTCGATGCCGCCGGCGACGGGGATCTGGTCGCCGAGGTGGCGCTCCACCGCGCCGGCGGAGTACTCCAGCACGTCGCGGGCGTTGCCCGCCTCCCAGCGGGCGCCGCCGCTGGTGTGACCGGCCTCGCGCACCTCCAGGTCCGCGAGGTGGTCCAGGTCGGCGTCGACCGCCGCGGCGAAGCGGCGCAGCAGCCGCGCGCGGTCGGCGGGGGCGACGTCGCGCCAGGCGGGGGAGGCCGCGGCGGCGCGCTCGACGGCGGCGTCGGTCTCCTCGGTGCCGGCCATCGCCACGGTGGTGAACGCCGCCCCGGTGGAGGGGTCGACGACGTCGTGGGTGCCGCCCCCGCGCGCGTCCTGCGCGCTCGCGGCGTCCTCGCGCACGGGCCTCACCGCGACACCGCCGCCGACGCCTCGCGGGCCGCGGCGACCACCGCCGCGAACAGCCGGCGGTCGGCCGCGTCCTGCTCGGGGTGCCACTGCACCCCCAGCAGGAACCCCGCCGCGGGGTCGGCGGCCTCGACCGCCTCCACGGTGCCGTCGGCCGCGCGGGCCGCGACGCGCAGGTCCTCCGCGAGGCGGTCCACGGCCTGGTGGTGGTAGCAGTGCACGGCGACCTCCGCGCCGAGCAGCTCGCGCACCCGCGAGCCGGGTTCCGTGCGCACCTGCGTCCTGGCGAACGTGGCGGTCGAGGCCTGGTGCCGGCGCCCGTCCAGCACGTCGGGCAGGTGCTGGTGCAGGGTGCCGCCGAGCGCGACGTTGAGCAGCTGCGCCCCGCGGCAGATGCCCAGCACCGGCAGGCCCAGGCGCAGCGCGGAGCGCACCAGCGAGATCTCGTGGTGGTCGCGCGCCGGGTTCGGCGACCCGGTGCTCGCCAGCGGCGCCTGCCCGTAGCGGGCGGGGTCGACGTCGCCGCCGCCGGTGAGGACGAGGGCGTCGAGGTCGGACACCTCGGCGTCGGACCAGCCGGGGCCCTGCGGCCCGCTCGGCGGCAGCAGCACGGGGCGCCCGCCCGCGGCGCGCACGCCGTCGACGTACGCGGCGGGCAGCAGCGCGGAGACGACGTCCCAGTCGCCGTGCCGGCTGGGTTCGAGGTAGGTCGTCAGGCCGATGAGCGGCCTGCGCTCCTCAGAGGCGTTCGAAGCCACGGGCACGCTCCCAGTCGGTGACGGCGGCCTGGAAGGCCTCCAGCTCCACGTGCGCCGCGCGCGCGTAGTGGTCGACGACGTCGTCGCCGAAGGCCCGCCGGGCGATCGCCGAGCCGGCGAACAGCTCCGCCGCGGCGAGCAGGGTGGTCGGCACCCGCTCGGCGCCGCCGGTGTAGGCGTTCCCGGTGGTCGCCTCCTCCAGCTCCAGCCCCTCCTCGATGCCGTGCAGGCCGGCCGCGAGCAGCGCCGAGACGGCCAGGTAGGGGTTCGCGTCGCCGCCGGGGACGCGGTTCTCCATGCGCAGCGAGGGGCCGTGGCCGACCACCCGCAGCGCGCAGGAGCGGTTGTCGTACCCCCACGCCACCGCGGTCGGGGCGAAGGAGCCGTCGGCGAAGCGCTTGTAGCTGTTGACGTTCGGCGCCAGCAGCAGCGTCAGCTCCCGCAGCGCGGCGAGCTGCCCGGCGAGGAAGGAGCGCATCACCGGTGCCATCGCGCTCCCGTCGCCGTCGGCGAACACCGGGGAGCCGCCCAGGTCGGTGAGGCTGAGGTGGATGTGGCAGGAGTTGCCCTCCCGCTGGTCCAGCTTCGCCATGAACGTGACGGACATGCCCTCCTGCGCCGCGATCTCCTTGGCGCCCAGCTTGAAGACGGAGTGCTGGTCGCAGGTGGTCAGGGCGTCGGCGTAGCGGAAGCCGATCTCGTGCTGGCCCAGGTTGCACTCGCCCTTGGCGGACTCGGTGTAGAGGCCGGCGCCGTCCATCTCGTTGCGGATCCGGCGCAGCACCGGCTCGACGCGGCCCGTGCCCAGCAGCGAGTAGTCGATGTTGTAGGTGCTCGCGGGGCGCAGGTCGCGGTAGCCGCCGGCCTGCGCCTCCTCGTAGGTGACGCGCAGCAGGTTGAACTCCAGCTCGGTGGCGACCAGCGGGCGCAGGCCGTGCTCCTCCAGGCGCTCCAGCTGGGCCAGCAGCACCTGGCGCGGGGAGGGGCGCACCGGCTCCCCGTCGAGCTGCAGCACGTCGCACAGCACCATCGCGGTGGCCGGGTGCCAGGGGATGCGGCGCAGCGTGCCGAGGTCGGGGCGCAGCAGGAAGTCGCCGTAGCCGCGCGACCAGGAGGTGATCTCGTAGCCGTCGACGGTGTTCATCTCGACGTCGACCCCGAGCAGGTAGTTGCACCCCTCGGTGCCGTGCTCGAGGACCTCGTCGAGGAAGAACCGCCCGGTGACGCGCTTGCCCTGCAGGCGGCCCTGCATGTCGGTCATCGCCACGAGGACGGTGTCGACCCGGCCGGCGGCGATGTCGTGGCGCAGGTCCTGCAGCTGCAGGGGCGCGGCGAGGGTCGCCTCGGTGCTGGTGCGCCCCACGGGGGCCTCCTCGGGTCAGCGGTTCCGGAGCAGCCGAATGGTCCGCGCACGGACCATTCCGAGCATCGAAGTCCCCGGCCGGACGGCTGTCAAGACCGTTGACGCCACCGCCGCCGCCGGGCATGCTCGGCGCGCGTCCCGAAGCGGATCAGCGGTGATCCACGAGCTCCACCTCGGGCACCACCTGGCCTCGGAGGTCGGCATGAGCGCGCAGCGCAACCCCCACTCGTCCCGCGTCGGCTACGACGACGTCTCCACCGACTACCTCGAGCAGCGCCAGCTCAAGAGCGGCGCCGCGGGCTGGGTGCTGCTCGCCGGCCTCGGGGTCGCCTACGTCATCTCCGGCGACTTCTCCGGCTGGAACCTCGGCCTCGCCGAGGGTGGCTGGGGCGGACTGCTCATCGCGTTCGCGCTCATGGGCGTCATGTACACGTGCATGGTGTTCGGCCTCGCGGAGATGTCGTCGTCGCTGCCCGTGGCGGGCGCGGGCTACGGGTTCGCCCGCCGCGCCCTCGGCCCGCTGGGCGGCTACGCCACCGGCATCGCCATCCTCATCGAGTACGCCATCGCACCGGCCGCCATCGCCACGTTCATCGGCGGCTACGTCCAGGCGCTGGGCTTCATGACGGACGCGAACCCGTGGCCCATCTACCTGGCCAGCTACCTGGTGTTCGTCGGCGTCCACCTGTGGGGGGTGGGCGAGGCGATGAAGGTCATCTTCGGCATCACCGCCCTGGCGGTGGTCGCGCTGGTGGCCTGGGCGGTGGGGATGGTCGGGCACTTCCAGTGGTCCAACCTCTTCGACATCGCCCCGGACGGCTCCGCGGGGTCCTCCTCGTTCCTGCCCTTCGGCTACGCGGGCGTCCTGGCCGCCTTCGTCTACGGGATCTGGTTCTTCCTCGCCGTCGAGGGCGTCCCGCTGGCGGCCGAGGAGGCGCGCGACCCCCGCCGCGACATGCCGCGCGGCATCATCGCGGCGATGCTCGTCCTGCTGGTGTTCGGCGCGACGGTGCTGCTGCTGGCCCCCGGCGGTGCGGGCTCCTCGGCGATGCAGGACTCGGGCAACCCGCTGCCGGAGGCGGTGCGCATCGCCTACGGCGGGGACACCCCGCTGGCGACCGTCGTGAACTGGGTGGGTCTGGCCGGCCTGGTGGCCAGCTTCTTCTCCATCGTCTACGCGTACTCGCGGCAGCTGTTCGCGCTCTCCCGCGCCGGGTACCTGCCGCGCTGGATGTCGGTGACGGGCCGGCGCAAGACCCCGTACGTGGCGCTCGTCGTCCCCGCCACCATCGGCTTCGCGCTGGCCGCGATCACCCAGGACGGCGCGCTGCTCATCAACATCGCGGTCTTCGGTGCCACGGTGTCCTACGTCCTGATGAACCTCTCCCACATCGTGCTGCGCCGCAGGGAGCCGGACCTGGAGCGCCCCTACCGCACCCCCGGCGGGGTGGTCACCACGGGCGTCGCGCTCGTCCTGTCCGCGACGGCCGTCGTCGCGACGTTCTTCGTGGACGAGCTGGCGGCGGGGATCACCGCGGGCGTGTTCGTCGCGTTCCTGGCCTACTTCTGGTTCCACTCGCGCCACCACCTCGTGGCCAGCGCCCCCGAGGAGGAGTTCGCCGCGGTCCAGGCGGCGGAGGCCGGGCTGAAGTGAGCGGGCCCGGCGGCCCCGGGGCCTGCCGGGGCGGCCCGGCCCCGCGCTGATCGGGAGCCGGACCGGGTCGATCTTCCTCTCATCGACCCGGCCAGCCCACGACAGCATCACACAGCCGTCCGCCCGTGTCAGCTCTCCCGCCGCGCCCGCGCCGCCGCCAGCGCCGCGGCGACGCCCTCGGCCACCGGGGTCGGCGCGGTGCCGAAGGCCGTCTCGAACGCCGTGGAGTCCAGCACGTGCGGGGCGGTGTACTGGTAGCCCATCTCCAGGGTCTCGCGGGCGGCGGTGCTGAACAGGGCCCCCAGGCGCAGGGTCGCCGGGCTCATGACGGCGGTCGGGGCGCCGGGGCCCGCGGCGAGCTGGACGTAGGCGCGGCCGGTGAGCGCCGGGGCGGTGGGCAGGTGCCAGGTGCGGCCCCGGGCCTCTGGAGCGGTGCCCAGCACGACGAGGGCCTCTCCGACGTCGGGGGTGTACGTCAGCGAGTGCGGCTGGTCGGCGTCCAGCAGCCAGGTGCCCCTCCTGCCGGCGGCGACCCTGTCGAGGACGAAGGTGTTGAACGCGCTCGTCGACGCGCCGGGGCCGTAGAAGTCGGAGCTGCGCCCGATCGTCACGGCGAGCCCGCGGGCGGCCGCCGCGCCGAGGACGTCCAGCGCCGCCGCGCGCACGCGGCCCTTCCTGCTGCTCGGGGCGATCGGCGCGTCCTCCGTCATCGGGCCGTCCACCCGCCCGTAGGCGTACACGTTGTCCAGGTGCACCAGGTGGGTGCCCTGCGCGAGCGCGGCCTCGGCGGTGTTCCGCACGATCACCGGCCACTGCGCGGCCCAGGTGCGGGAGGAGTACGGCAGCCCCGCCACCAGGTAGGCGACCTCGGCCCCCTCCAGCGCGCGGGCGACGTCGGCGCCCACGAGGAGGTCGGCGACCACGGAGCGCACCCCGTCGACGGTGGAGGGTCGCCGGCCGACGGAGGTGGTCCGGTGGCCGCGCGCGAGCAGGGCACGGACGGTCTCCCGGCCGACGACGCCGCCGCCGCCGAGGACGACGTGCGTGCCGGCGCTCACCGCCGCCCTCCCCGGGCGGGGGCGGGGAAGGCGTCGCGGGTGGCGTCCTGCTGCGCGAGCCGGCGCAGGCCGGCGAACAGCGGGTCGCCGAGGACGGTCCCGACGACCATGAGCTCCGCGACGGCGTCCCGCTCGCCGCGCCCGGAGAGCGCCTGCAGGTCGGCCGCGGCGGCGGTGCCCGCGGCGGCCGCGTACGCGTCCAGGTACTCCTGAGGCGGGTCGAAGCCGATGGAGCGCAACCCGTCGAGGGCGCGGGCGGCCGCCTCGAACCCGGGGTTGTCGCTCGTGACGCACCAGCCCCGCGCGGCGGCCAGCGCCTCGACGCGGGCGCGCGCGGCGCCGCTCGGCGCGGACTCCTGGACGCGCCGGGCGCCCATCGCGTGCTGCGCGACCTGGAACGTGCGCGCCAGCGGCGCCGCCTCGGCGTCCAGGGCGGCGATGACGTCCTTCGTCGCGGCGACCGAGAGGCCACCGGTCTCCAGCAGCGCCCGGACCAGCCGGACGCGGCGCACGTGCTCCTCGCCGTAGGCGACCTGGTTCGGCGCGCTCCTGGCGCCGGCGGGCAGCAGCCCCTCGCGCTGGTAGTACTTCACGGCGGACAGGGGGACGCCCGCCCGCTGCGCCACTTCGGATACCTTCACTATCCGAAAGTAGCACTATCCGCCTCCGCCGGGGGAGGTTCCGGGCCCGCACCGCCACGTCCCGGGCGCCGCCGGGGCGGTCGTTGACGGGGGGTGGCCGCCCACCTAGCGTCCGCGGTGTGGACACGGCACCGCGCACCTTCGACTTCTTCACCGCCGGCGAGCTGCCGGCCCCGACGGTCCCGCCGGCGGAGGTCGAGGAACTGGTGGCCGAGCACTTCGGCTGGCGCGTGGAGCTGCAGGCCCTGGGCAGCCAGCAGGACCAGAACTTCCTCGCCCGCGAACCGGGTGGTCCCCGCCCCGTTGCGGTCGTGAAGCTGGCCAACCCCGCCTTCGGCCTGCTGGAGGCGCAGGCGCAGGACGCCGCGGCCGACGCCGTCGCCGCCGCGAACCCCGACCTGGCCGTCTCCCGGCTGCTGGAGCGCGGCGGCCGGCGCCTGCGCGCCGTCCTGCCCACCAGCCAGGGCCCGCTCGTGGTGCGGGTGCTGGAGTTCCTGCCGCACGGGACCCTCGTGCACGCCGGGCACCTGCGCCCGCGGGCCGTCGCCCGCTTCGGCGAGGTGGCCGCCGCGGTCAGCCTCGCCCTGGCCCCCTTCGAGCACCCCGGCGCCGAGCGCGTCCTGCAGTGGGACCCGCTCCCACGCCGCGTCGGCGGCGTGGGAGCGGGTCCAGCGCGTGGCCGACCGGTTGCCCCTGCAGGCCGGGCACTTCGACCTCACCGACGACAACCTCACCGCGCAGGAGGCTGGTTCCACCCTGGCGGGCGGGGTCCTGGACTTCGGCGACGTCACCACCTCCTGGGCCGTCGCCGAGCTCGCCGTCACGCTGTCGTCGGTGTTGCACCACCCCGGCGCCGAACCCGCCGACGTCCTGCCGGCCGTGCGCGCCTTCCACGAGCGGCGGCCGCTGTCGCCCGAGGAGCTGGACGCCCTGTGGCCGCTGGTCGTGCTGCGCGGCGCGGTCCTCGTGGTGAGCGGTGAGCAGCAGGTCGCCGTCGACGCCGCCGGGTCCGGCGCCAACGGCTACGCCGCCGCGGCCCTGGAGCGCGAGTGGCGCATCTTCGAGGTCGCCGACTCCAAACCCCTGGACGTCGTCACCGGTGCGCTGCGCGCCGCGCTCGGCGTGCCCGCGCGAGGCGTCCACCCCGGCGGGCGCGCGGCCTCCCCGCAGGGCCCGATGCAGGTGCTGGACCCGTCGGTGACCTCCCCGCTGGCCGACGAGGGCGCCTGGCAGGAGGGCCCCGCCCTCCTCGAGCGCGCCGCGCAGCGGGTGCTCGCCACCGGCGCCGGCGCGCTCGCCCCCTTCGGCGTGCCGCGCGTGGAGCGCGCGCGGTCGCTGTCCGCCACCAGCACCGCGACGGTGCCCACCGGCACCTCCTGGTGGCCGAGCCGCGACGTCGCGCTGCGCGCACCGTGGCCCGGCCGGCGGCTGCTGCGCCCGGGCGTGCTGGAACTGCGCTCGGCGCGGGGCACGCTGGTGCTGCACGGCCTCGACCCGGCCGGCGCGCCGGCCGGGGAGGTGGCGGACGGGGAGGTGGCGGACGGGGAGGTGGCGGCCGGCGAACCGCTCGGCACCGCCCGCGCCGGGGCGCGCGTCGACGTCCAGCTGCTGTCCCCGGGCGCGCCCGAGGGTTTCCCGCTGTTCGTGCGCCCCGAGCTGGCCCTGGGCTGGCTCTCCCTGGCCCACGACCCGGCGCCGCTGCTGGGAGCGCCCGCGGCACCCGACCCGGCGGCGCTCTTCGCCGACCCCGGGGAGCTGCTGGCCCGCCGGGACGCCGTGTTCGCCACCGTCCAGGAGCACTACTACGAGGCGCCGCCCCGCATCGAGCGCGGCTGGCGCCACCACCTGCTGGACACCACCGGCCGCTGTTACCTGGACGTGGTGAACAACGTCACCGCGGTGGGGCACGCGCACCCGCGCGTCACCGAGGCGGCGAGCGCCCAGCTGCGCCGGCTGAACACCAACTCCCGCTTCCACTACGGCGCGCTCGTGGAGTTCGCCGAGCGGATCGCGGACCTGCTGCCGGCGCCGCTGGACACCGTCTTCCTGGTGAACTCCGGGTCCGAGGCCGTCGACCTGGCGCTGCGGGTGGCCATGGCCGCCACCGGCCGCCGCGACGTCGTCTCGGTGCTGGAGGCCTACCACGGCTGGACGCTGGCCAGCGACGCGGTCTCCACCTCCACCGCCGACAACCCCGCCGCCCTGCGGACGCGCCCCGACTGGGTCCACACCGTCGACGCGCCGAACTCCTACCGGGGGCGCCACCGCGACGGCGAGGCGTGGCGCTACGGCCCGGAGGCCACTGCGCGCATCGCCGCGCTGGCCGCGCAGGGGCGCCCGCCGGCGGCCTTCATCGCCGAGACGTTCTACGGCAACGCCGGAGGGGTGCGGCTGCCGGACGGCTACCTGGCGCAGGTGTACGCCGCCGTGCGCGCCGCCGGCGGCCTGGCCGTCGCCGACGAGGTGCAGGTCGGCTACGGCCGGCTCGGGGAGTTCTTCTGGGGGTTCGAGCAGCAGGGCGTCGTGCCCGACGTCGTCGCCGTCGCCAAGGCCGTCGGCAACGGGTTCCCCCTCGGCATCGTCGCGACCTCCCGCCACGTCGCCGAGCGCTACCGCAGCCAGGGGTACTTCTTCTCCTCCAGCGGCGGCAGCCCGCTCTCGTGCGCGGTCGGTTCCGCCGTCCTCGACGTCATCGCCGAGGAGGGCCTGCAGGAGAACGCCCGCACCGTGGGCGGGCACCTGCGCGCTCGGCTGCTGGAGCTGGCGGCCGAGCACCCCCTCGTCGGCGCCGTGCACGGCAGCGGCCTCTACATCGGCGTCGACCTCGTCGAGGACCCGGGGACCCGCGCTCCCGCCGCGGCGGCCGCGGCCGCGGTCTGCGACCGGCTGCTGCGCCTGGGCGTCGTCCTGCAGCGCACCGGGGAGCACGGCAACGTGCTGAAGGTGAAACCCCCGCTGTGCCTGGACGCCGAGGGCGCCGACTTCTTCGCCGACGCGCTCGGGCGGGTGCTCACCGAGGGCTGGTGACCTCCGTGCCCCGCGCGCCCAGCAGCCCCTGCAGCACGCTGCGCAGGGTGTGCTCGAACAGGTCCGCCCGGGGGCCGGGGGGCGTGGGGC
>NZ_JAAALL010000142.1 GCF_009906315.1 Kineococcus vitellinus
CGTCGCCACCGCGTCCGCCGACGACCGCGCGCCCTCCCGCGACCTCCCCGCCCAGAGCGCGCAGCTGGTCTCCCGCCACGTCCTGCCGGCCGCCACGCACGGCGAGCCCGTCCCCAGCGGTTCCGCGATCGAGAGCGCCAACGGGGTGGCCGTGCCGTTCGCGGCGCAGCCGGTGCAGGGCTTCTCCGGCAACCTCGTCCAGCCCGACGGCAGCTACCTCGTGCTCTCCGACAACGGGTACGGCACCAAGGCCGACAGCGCCGACTTCCTGCTCGCCGTGCACCGCCTGCGGCCGGGCACCGACGGTTCGCTGAGCGTCGTGGCCGGCGGCTTCTCCCTCTCCGACCCCCACCACCACGTCGCCTGGCCGCTGACGCGCGCGGACCGCCGCCTCACCGGCGCCGACTTCGACCCCGAGTCCTTCCGCCAGGCCCCCGACGGCACGTTCTGGTTCGGCGAGGAGTTCGGCCCCTTCCTGCTGCACACCGACGCCGCCGGCCGGCTGCTCGAGGCACCCGTGCCGCTGCCCGGCGTCACCTCCCCGGACAACCCCCTGCTCGGGAGCGCGATGCCGAACCTGGCGTCCTCCAAGGGATTCGAGGGCATGGCGGCCTCCGCCGACGGGCGCTACCTGTTCCCGCTGCTCGAGGGCGCCGTCGCCGGCGACGACCCGCAGGACCTGCGCGTCATGCGCTACGACACGGAGCAGGGCCGCTACCGCGGCGAGGAGTTCACCTACCGGATGGAGTCGCCCGGCAACGCCATCGGCGACCTCACGCAGATCGACGACCACCGCTTCCTCGTCCTGGAGCGCGACGGCGGCCAGGGCCCGACCGCCGTGTTCAAGGCCGTGTTCCTCGTCGACACCAGCGTCACCGACGCGAGCGGGCACCCGCGCAAGACCCAGCTGGTGAACCTCATGGCGGTCCCCGACCCGGACGGGGTGGCCGGCGAGCTCAGCGCGGCCTCGGGGTTCCTGACGTTCCCGTTCACCACCATCGAGAGCGTCGACGTCCTCGACGAGCACACCATCGTCGTCGGCAACGACAACAACTACCCGTTCTCCGACGGCCGCGTCGACGGGCGGCCCGACGACGACGAGTTCATCGGCATCCGGGTGCAGGCCGACCTGCGCTGAACCCGCGGCGGGGGCGGCCGGGGTTCAGCCGGCCGCCCCCGTCGCCCGCCGCAGCACCACGAACTCCAGGTCGTCGCGGCGCGGGCGCCCGAACCGCTCGTCGCCGTAGGGGAAGGGCTTGCGCTCGCCGGTGCGACGGAAACCCCTGCGCTCGTACCAAGCGAGCAGGTCCGCCCGCTGGGCGATGACCGTCATCTCCAGCGCCCGCGCACCCCAGCGGCGCACCGCCTGCGCGTCCGCCTCGGCCAGCAGGCGCCCGCCCAGGCCCGCGCCCTGCTGCTCCGGGTCCACCGCGAAGGTGCCGAAGTAGACCGCCTCGCCCACCGAGCGCAGCTCGCAGCAGCCGCGCAGCCGCCCGTCCACCTCGGCCAGCAGCAGCACCGAGGCGGGGTCGTCGAGGACCGCGGTGATGCCCGCGGGGTCGGTGCGCTGCCCGTCGAGCAGGTCCGCCTCGGTGGTCCACCCCCGCCGGCTGGACTCCCCGCGGTAGGCCGACTCCACGAGCGCGACGACGGCGCCCACGTCCTCGGCGCGCGCCTCGCGGAAGACGGGGGCGGGCTCAGTCACCGGAGCTCTCCGCGACGGCGGCGCCGGCCTCGCGCAGCCGGCCCAGCAGCGGGCGCACCGCGGCCGGGTCCAGCGCCTGCAGCCCCTCCACGGGGGTCAGGACGACGTCGGCGAGCAGCGCGGCGGGCAGCCCCACCCGCCGCCACGGCACCCGCAGCACGTCGACGAGCGCGGGCACCGACGGCGGGTCGGCGAGCACCGGCAGGACCCCGGCCCACACCCGGACCCCCGCCTCGACGGTCGCGGCCAGCGACTCCCAGCCCAGCGCCCCCAGGCCGCGCACGTCGAGGGCGACGGCGTCCGCGCCCACCTCGCGCACCAGGGCCAGCGGCGGCTCCTCGGCGGCCAGCCGCACCACCGGGCGCGCCCCGGCGGCGCGCACCGCGTCCAGGACCGCGCGCAGCCCGTCGCGCACCTCGGCCTGCGGGACGGCGCGCAGCGTGCCGTAGCCGGACTGCGTCGGCAGCCGCCCGGCCAGCACCGCGGGCACCGAGGGCTCCTCCACCTGCACGAGCACCTGCGCCCCCGGCACCAGGCGGCGCACGTCGGCCACGTGCGCGCGGATCCCCTCGGCCAGCGAGGCGACCACGTCGCGGCGCGCGCCCGGGTCGCTGACGCTGCGCTCGCCGCGGGCCAGCTCGACCGCGGCCAGCAGCGACCACGGGCCCACGACGGCCAGCGCCAGCGGCCCCGACCAGCCCGCGGCCGCCTCGGCCAGCTCGTCGAGGTCGGCGCGCAGGAAGGAGGCCGCCCGCCGCGCGTCGCGGCCGGGCGCGTCGACGAAGCGCCAGCCCGCGGGCTGCAGGTCCACCGGCAGGTCCACCAGCAGCGCCGCGGTGCGCCCCACCGGGTCGGCGCCGGGCCCGCGGGCCGGCAGCTGCGCCAGGTGCGGCACGTGCGGCGCCTCGCCGAGCTCGCCGAGCACCGTCCGCGCGGCCTCGCGCGGGTCCTCCCCCGGCATCGGGCCCAGCCCCGTCACCGCACCCGCGGCGCCGCCCGGCGCCGCCCGCTCCTGCTCGTCCGTGGCCACGACCGCGACGCTACCGGCCGCCGCATCCCCCGAAGGTCGGACCCGGGACCAGCCGTCCGCACCTTGGCGGCGCGGCGCCCGTGCGGGTGGATGGACGCACGGGAAGCACCCAGCTGCCGCGCCCCCGGCGGCCGCACGAGAGGTTGACGATGACCCAGCAGCGAGCTCGCAGGAGCCTGGCGGCCCTGGCCGCGACGACCACGGCGGCGCTGGCCGGCACGCTGCTGCTGGCGGGGCCCGCGGCGGCGGCGCCCGCGCCGCCCACCGCCCCGCCGACCGCGACGCTGCCCGGGAGCGGGCAGCTGTCCGCGCTGGCGAGCGCCCGCCCGGCGACCCTGGAGGTGGCCCAGGCGCAGTTCGAGGAGCGCACCCCCGCGGCCCTGCGCGAGCAGCGGCCCGCCTGGGCGCCGTGCACCGCCGAGCAGTTCAGCCCCCAGGAGGTCCAGTTCGGCGTGCTGGAGCTCGGCCTGGAGTGCGCGCTCGTGAGCGTGCCGCGCGACTGGGGCGACCCGGCCGCGGGCGAGCCGCTGAGCATCGCGATCAGCCGGCTGCACCGCGAGGGCCCGCGCCCGGAGCGGACCGTCCTCACCAACCCCGGCGGTCCCGGCGGCGCCGGGCTGTCGATGGCCGTCTACGGGACGATCGGGGCCCTGACCGGCGTGGAGGTCGTCGGCGTCGACGTGCGCGGCACCGGTGCCAGCACCGCCCTGGAGTGCGGCGACGAGGTCGTGGCCGCCACCCTCGCCCTGCCGGACCCGCGCGACCGCTCCGACGCCGCGCTGGACCGCACGGCCGAGCTGGCCTCGCAGGCGGCCCGGGCCTGCCAGCAGGACCCGCTGGCCCCGGTGGTCACCACCGAGCAGACCGTCGCCGACCTCGACCTCGTGCGCGCGGTGCTGGAGCGCGACACGATCGACTGGTTCGGCGTCTCCGGCGGCACCTGGCTGGGCGCCCAGTACGCCACCTACTTCCCCGCCCGCGTCGGCCGCTTCGTGCTCGACTCCAACGTCGACGTGACCGCCGCTTGGCAGCAGGCCTTCGAGTACCAGCCCATGGCCTTCCAGCGCCGCTTCGACGAGGACTTCCGCCCGTGGGCGGCGCGGTGGAACTGGCTGTTCCGCCTCGGCGCGGACCCGGCCGCGGTCACGCGCACCTACGAGGAGGTCCGCGCCGGCCTGGCGGTGGAGCCCCTGCAGGTGCCCGGCGTGGGCGCCGTCACCCCCAAGCTGCTCGACGACGTGACGGCGAGCAGCATGTACAGCAAGCTGGCCTTCGAGGACCTGGCGTGGTCGATGCTCTCCCTGCGCGTGGCGCTGCTGGCCCGCTCGGCGGGCGACCTGCTGGGCGTGCAGCGGGCCACCGAGCAGGCCGGCGAGGCGATGCGGGTGGCCTCCCGCTCCGACGAGACCCTGGCCGCCACCTTCCAGACCATCACCTGCAACGACACGGCCTGGACGCGCGGGCAGCGCGCCTGGGACGAGGCCGGCGACCGCTACGGCCAGCGGTTCCCGCTCGTGGGGTGGTCGGTCACCAGCCAGCCGTGCGCGTACTACGACCGGCCCGAGCTGACGCTGCCGCGGCCCGACGGCCGCGACCTGCCGCCGCTGCTGGTCCTGCAGTCCACCCACGACCCGGCCACCGCGTACGAGGGCGCGCTGCGGACCGCCGCTGCGCTGCCCAGCTCGCGGACGGTCACCGTGGTGGACGAGGGCGACCACGGCGTCTACCTCACCGGCAACGCCTGCGTCGACGAGGTCGTCGACGCCTTCCTGCTGACCGGCGCCGCCCCGGAGGGCGACGTGACCTGCGAGGGCACCGGCGTCCCGGCGCCCGGCACCCAACTGCTCGACGGGCTGCTGGAACTGCTGCGCCGGCCCGCGGCCGGCTGACGCGGCCGGCTGACGAAGGGCTGACGGCGGGCCACCGGCGGGCTGACGCCGGGTGCGGGGGCATGGGTGAGGATGGGCGCGTGAGCAGCACCCGCGCGCCCGTCCTCGTCCCCCCCGCCGCCGCACCCGGCCCCGGTCCGGGCGGGAGCTCGCTCGGCGACGCGGCCGGTGACGCCGAGCGGCGCAGCGCCCTGCGGCGCATGCGGCTGCTGGCCACGAGCCTGCTCGTGGTGGCCGCCGTCGTCTACGCACTCACCGCCGGCCGCGACGGCGCCTGGGGCTTCGTCAACGCCGGGGCCGAGGCGGCCATGGTCGGCGCCGTCGCCGACTGGTTCGCCGTCACGGCGATCTTCCGCCACCCGCTGCGGCTGCCCATCCCGCACACCGCGCTCATCCCCCGGCGCAAGGAGGCGCTGGGCAAGAGCCTGGAGCAGTTCGTCGCCGAGAACTTCCTCGCCGAGGACGTGGTGCGCGACAAGGTGGCCCGGGCGGGCATCCCCCGCCGGGCGGGCGGCTGGCTGGCCGACCGCGGCGGCGCGGCCCGCGTCGTCGACGAGGCCGCGACCGTGCTCACCGGCGCGCTGGGGATCCTGCGCGACGAGGAGGTCACCGCCGTCATCGACCAGGTGCTCGTGCGCCGCCTGGGCGCGCAGGCGTGGAGCCCGGCGCTGGGGCGGCTGCTGGCCGAGGTCGTGCGCGACGGCACTCACCACCCCGTCGTCGACCTGACGCTCGCCGAGGCCCAGCGCTGGCTGCGCGGCAACGAGGACCTCGTGCGCCGCCTCGTCGAGGAGCGCGCACCGCTGTGGGCGCCGGACTGGCTCAACGAGCGCCTCGGCCGCCGCGTCTACGCCGAGGCCCAGCGCTGGGTCGACGACGTCGCCGCCGACCCCGACCACCAGGGCCGGCGCGCCATCGACGACCTGCTCGCCCGCTACGCCGACGCCCTGCAGAACGACCCCGAGACGCGCGCCAAGGCCGACGAGTTCCAGCAGCGGCTGCTGAGCTCCCCGGGCCTGGCCGACACCGTCGCGGGCCTGTGGTCGAGCGTGCGGGGCTTCCTGCTCGACGCGCTGGCCGACCCGGCCTCCTCGCTGCGCGTGCGCAGCGAGGAGGCGCTCGTGGACGTGGGCCGCCGGATGGTCACCGACGACGCCTTCGCGCTGCGCGTGCAGGGGCACCTCATCGACGCCGCCGGCCACGTCGTGCGGCGCTTCGCGCCCGAGCTGGCGACGGTCATCTCCGACACCGTCGGCCGCTGGGACGGCGACGACGCCGCGCGCCGCATCGAGCTGCACGTCGGCCGCGACCTGCAGTTCATCCGCATCAACGGCACCGTCGTGGGCGGGCTGGTCGGCCTGGTCATCCACGCGCTGACCGTCTTGCTCGGCTGACGGCCCCGCTCGGCCGACCGCCCCGTCCGGCCGCCCCGCGCGGCCGGGCGTCACCCTCCGGAGCCGGGAGCCCCCCGTGCGGCGCAGCGCCCCGTCCGCCGTGCGGGTGGAAGGTCGCTGCGCGTGCTCGCCGCACCCGCGCAGCGGGTGACCCTGGGACGAACCCCACGTCCCCGGAGGGAAACCCCTGTGAAGAACGCCCGCGCCCTGCTCGCCTGCGCGCTGCTGCTGCCCGTGGCCTCGCTGTCCGCCTGCGGCGGCGACGACGCCGAGGCGTCGGCCGCCCGGCCGACGGTCACGGTCACCGCACCCGCCTCGCCCAGCGCCTCCCCGAGCGCGTCCCCCAGCGCCTCGTCCAGCGCGTCCCCGAGCGCGGCGTCCGCGGGCGCCGCCGCACCGGCGGCCGCCGGCCCCACCGCCCCCGGCACCCGGCTCGCGATCGGGGACGCCGCGACGCTGCCGCAGGAGTCCGCCGGGGCCAGCGGCACCTTCGTCGTGCGCCTGGACGCCATCGAGCGCGGCACGGAGGCCGAGCTGGCCGAGCTGCAGCTGGGCGACGGGGCGGCCGGGTCGGTCCCGCACTACCTGCGCTACACCGTCACCGGCGGGGCGAACGCCGCCGCGCTGCGCGGGGTCGACCCCGTCTCGGACGTCGACGCGCTGCTGCCCGACGGCTCGCGCGCCTCCGGCGTCATCCTGTTCCAGCGCTGGGAGCGCTGCCCGCACGGCGACCAGGGGGTCGACTTCGCCGAGGGTTCCACCTACACCGCCTGCCGCGTCGTGCTCGCCCCCGCCTCGGTGCCGGTCACCTCGGCGCGCTTCAGCGCCTACGACACCCCCTACGACCCCTACGACGGCCAGCCCGTCACCTGGGGCTGAGGACGGCGCCGCGGGCCGGCGCGAGCGGCCCGCGGCCGCCCGGGTGCGCGCGCCCGGGCACCGACGTAGCGTCTGGCCGGTGGCAGGCACCGGATCCAGCGGATACGTCAACCCCTCAGGCTCCTACCGGCGCGACCAGCGGTACCTGACGACGCGCATCACCGCGGACGGCCGCGACGGCTGGCCCGTCGAAGCCGGCCGGTACCGCCTCGTCGTCAGCCGCGCCTGCCCGTGGGCGCACCGGGCGGTCGTCGTGCGCCGGCTGCTGGGGCTGGAGCCGGTGCTGTCGATGGGGATCTGCGGGCCCACCCACGACGAGCGCAGCTGGACCTTCGACCTCGACCCCGGCGGCCGCGACCCGGTCCTGGGCATCGAACGGCTGCAGGAGGCCTTCTTCGCCCGCGACCCCGACTACCCGCTGGGCATCACGGTCCCGGCGATCGTCGACGTGCCGAGCGGTCAGGTGGTCACCAACGACTTCTCGCAGATGACGATCGACCTGTCGCTGCAGTGGCGGGAGTTCCACCGCCCCGGCGCGCCGGAGCTGTACCCCGAGCACCTGCGCGAGGAGATCGACGAGGTCGACCGCGACGTGTTCCGCGACGTCAACAACGGCGTCTACCGGGCCGGTTTCGCCGGCACCCAGGACGCCTACGAGAAGGCGTACCGGCGGCTGTTCGACCGCCTCGACGCGCTCTCGGAGCGGCTGTCGCGCCGGCGCTACCTCGTCGGCGACACGATCACCGAGGCGGACGTGCGGCTGTTCACCACCCTCGCCCGCTTCGACGCGGTCTACCACGGCCACTTCAAGTGCAACCGGCACAAGCTCACCGAGATGCCGGTGCTGTGGGCCTACTTCCGCGACCTGTTCCAGACCCCGGGCTTCGGCGACACGGTCGACCTCGACCACGTCAAGCGGCACTACTACGTCGTGCACCGCGACATCAACCCCACGCAGGTGGTGCCCGCCGGCCCGGACACCGCCGGCTGGTGGGCGCCGCACGGGCGCGAGCAGCTCGGCGGCCGGCCCTTCGGCGACGGCACCCTGCCCCCGCCGCCGCCGCCCGCCGAGGTCGTGCCCGCCGACCACCGGCCCTGAGCACCCGCCCGCGCGTTGACCCGGGCCGCGCCCGCGCGCCGGCGGGGCCGATCGGGTGGTCGTGGGCGCACGCGCTGAGGCGGCGGCCCCGGCGTTCCGACACCGCGGTGTGGACTCGCTCTGGAAGCCCCTGCGCCGGCGCCTCGACGCGACCGTCGGCCTGCTGCCGCGCGGGCGGGAGCTGCCCGCGGAGGTCTGGCGGCGCCGGCACCGCACCATCGTGCGGGTGGCCGCCCTGCAGGCGCTGGCGCTGTTCGTCTTCGGCACCACTCGCGGGCTGGACCTGCTGACGTGCGCCGCCGCCGCGGCGGTCGTCCTGGCCCCCCTGCTGCTGGCCGACCAGGCGGGCCTGTCGCGCAAGGTGCGCTCCGCGGCGACGTCGGTGAGCCTGTTCACCGCCTCCACCGTCCTGGTGCAGTTCTGGTCCGGGCAGACCGAGGCGCACTTCCACTTCTTCGTCATGGTCGGCGTCGTCGCGCTCTACCAGGACTGGGTCCCGTTCGGGATCGGGCTGGCCATCGTCGTCGCCCACCACGGGATCCTCGGGACGCTGCACCCGCACGCCGTCTTCGGCCACCACGACGCGGCCGAGCACGCCTGGGGGTGGACGTTCGTGCACGCCGGGTTCGTCCTGGCCGCCAGCGGGGCGCACCTGACCTCCTGGCGGCTCAACGAGCAGCAGGGCCTGCGCGACCCGCTCACCGGGCTGGCGAACCGGGCGCTGCTGCTGGAGGTGCTGGGGCGGGCGCTGGGGCGGCGCGAGGGCGTCGGGGTGCTCTTCATCGACCTCGACGACTTCAAGGAGGTCAACGACACCCGCGGGCACGCCGCCGGCGACCAGCTGCTGCTGGCGGTGGCCGACCGGCTGCGCTCGTGCGTGCGCAGCGGCGACACCGTGGCGCGCCTGGGCGGCGACGAGTTCGCGATCGTCGTCGACGGCGGCGCGGCGGCGGGCCGCCGGGTCGGCGAGCGGTTCCTGCACTCCCTGGGCCAGCCCGTCGACGTCGACGGGCAGCCGGTGCACGTGCACGCCAGCCTGGGCGTGGCCGACACCGCGACGCTGTGCGGGGACCGCAGCGAGCTCGACGGCTCCGCGGAACTGCTGCGCAACGCCGACCTGGCGATGTACTGGGCCAAGTCCAGCGGCAAGAACCGCCTGGTCACCTACGCCGAGGGCATGTCGCAGGCCGCGCAGGACAAGGCGTCCCTGCGCGACGACCTGGCCCACGCCCTGGAGCAGGGGCAGTTCGAGGTCCACTACCAGGCCACGATCGACTTCCGGAAGGGGACCACCAAGGGCTACGAGGCGCTGCTGCGCTGGCACCACCCCGAGCGCGGCACCGTGCCCCCGCTGGAGTTCGTGCCGCTGGCCGAGGCCACCGGCGACATCCACGCCATCGGCAGCTGGGTGCTGCGCACCGCCACCGCCCAGGCGGCGCGCTGGAGCGCCGAGCGCGGGGAGCCGGTGGCGGTGGCGGTGAACCTGTCGGCCGTGCAGCTGGCCTCCGACGACATCGTCGACGTCGTGCGCGCGGCCCTGCGCGACAGCGGCCTGCGCCCCAGCCAGCTGACGCTGGAGGTCACCGAGAGCCTGCTCGTGGAGGACCTGGAGGCCGTCTCGGCCCGCCTGGCGCAGCTGCGTACCGCGGGCGTGCTGGTGGCCATCGACGACTTCGGCACCGGCTACTCCAGCCTGGCGTACCTGCGCCGCCTGCCGGTGGACACCGTCAAGATCGACCGGTCCTTCATCAGCGACCTGGCCCTCGGCGGGTCGGCGACGACGCTCGTGGCGAGCATCGTCGAGCTCGCCCGCAGCCTCGGCCTGGACGTCGTGGCGGAGGGCGTGGAGACCGACCAGCAGGCGCAGGTGCTGCGCGAGCTGAACTGCACCTACGCCCAGGGCTACCTGTACGCCCGCCCGGCGCCGGCCGAGGAGGCCGCGCAGGCCCTCGACGCGCACCTGCTGACCGCGCCGACCGCTGCGCCGACCCCGCCGACCGTGCCCGCCGTGCGGGCGGGCGGGCAGGTGGCGGTCAGCCGCTCGTGAGCGGGCGGGTGGCGGAGATCGTCGCCGAGCCCAGCACGCGGGTGCCGGCGTAGAGCGCAACCGTCTGGCCGGGGGCGACCCCGGTCAGCGGTGCGCGCAGCTCGACGTCGACGACCCCCGCGTCCTGCCCGCGCACCACCACGACGGCCTCGACGGGCTCGCCGTGGGCGCGCACCTGCACGCTCAGCTCGGCCGGGCCGGTGGGCACGGGGGCGTTCCAGACGGCGTCGACGCCCCGCAGGCCCGCCACCGCCAGCCGCTCGGCCGGGCCGACGGTCACGGTGCGCCGCACCGGCTCGATGCTCAGCACGTAGCGGGGGCGGCCGTCGGCGGCGGGCCGCTGCAGGCCCAGGCCGCGGCGCTGGCCCACGGTGAAGCCGTAGGTGCCCGCGTGCGCGCCCAGGACGGTGCCGTCCTCGTCGACGACCTCGCCGGGCAGGTCGCCGAGGCGCTCGGCCAGGAAGCCGCGGGTGTCGCCGTCGGGGATGAAGCAGATGTCGTGGCTGTCCGGCTTGTGCGCCACGGGCAGCCCGCGCCGCTCGGCCTCGGTGCGCACCTGCGCCTTGGTGGGCGCGTCGCCCAGCGGGAACATCGCGTGCGCGACCTGCTCGGCGTCCAGGACGGCGAGCACGTACGACTGGTCCTTGGCCGCGTCGGCGGCCCGGTGCAGCTGCGCCCGCCCGTCGGGGCCGGGCAGCACGCGCGCGTAGTGGCCGGTGCAGACGGCGTCGAAGCCGAGGGCGACGCCCTTGTCGAGCAGCGCGGCGAACTTGATGCGCTCGTTGCAGCGCACGCAGGGGTTCGGGGTGCGCCCGGCCGCGTACTCGGCGACGAAGTCCTCCACGACGTCCTCGACGAAGTCCTCGGACAGGTCCCACACGTAGAACGGGATGCCCAGCAGGTCCGCGGCCCGCCGCGCGTCGAGGGAGTCCTCGATGGTGCAGCAGCCGCGCGAGCCGGTGCGCAGCGCGGCCGGGGCGCGGTTGAGGGCCATGTGCACGCCCACCACCTCGTGACCGGCGTCGACGGCGCGGGCGGCGGCCACCGCGGAGTCCACCCCGCCGCTCATGGCGGCCAGCACGCGCATCAGGAGACCCCGCCCGCGGTGAGCGCCGCGCCGGGCGCGCGCTCACCGCGGGCGGGGTCTCCTGATGCG
>NZ_JAAALL010000143.1 GCF_009906315.1 Kineococcus vitellinus
GGCGGGCAGGCCGCGGCGCACCAGCCGGGTCACCAGCAGCGTCCAGGCCCAGGCCAGGGCGCCGTAGACGAGGGCGAAGGCGGCCAGGCTGACGGCGACCTCGGCGAAGCTCAGGCCGGGGGAGACGCCGTCGGCGGTCTTGAAGAGGCCGAACACCAGCCACGGCTGGCGGGCGGTCTCGGTGAAGATCCAGCCGAAGGAGTTCGCGGCCAGCGGCAGCAGCGGCAGCACCGCGGCCGACCAGACGACGCTGCGGGCCAAGCGGGGGTCGATGGACAGCGGCCGGCTGCTGCGGGTCACCCACAGGTGCACCAGGGCCACGAGCACGGCGAGCATCCCGACGCCGATCATGAGGCGGAAGCTCCAGAACGCCACCGGGATCGAGGGGGTGTAGTCGCCGGGGCCGAACTGCGCGCTGTAGGCGTCCTGCAGGTCCTTCAGCCCCAGCACCTCGGCGCTGAAGGAGCCCTTGGCCAGGAAGGACAGGAACCCGGGCACCCCGAGGGAGAAGGTGGGGGCGTCGCTGCCCGGCGGGGCGTAGGAGAAGACCGAGAAGGGGGCGGCCGTCGTGCTGCGGTAGAGCCCCTCGGCGGCGGCCATCTTCATGGGCTGCACCTGCGTGATGACCTTGCCGAGCAGGTCGCCGCTGACCGCGACGAGCGCGCCGCCGGCCAGGGTGGCCCAGGCGCCGAAGCGGGAGAGGGTGCGGAAGGCCTGGAAGTCCGCCGAGCCCTCGGCGTGCCCGCCGCGCAGCAGGTGCCAGACGCCGACGGCCATGACGAGCGCGCCGCCGGCCATGACGGCGCCGGCGTAGGTGTGCGGGAAGGCCGCGAGGTTGACCTCGTTGGTGAGCAGCTCGACGAAGCTGCCGAGCTTCGCGCGGCCGGTCTGCGCGTCGATCGCGTACGCCACCGGGTTCTGCATGAAGGAGTTGGCGGCGAGGATGACGAAGGCGCTGATGGCGGTGCCGACGGCGACGACCCAGATGGTCGCCAGGTGCACCCGCTGCGGCAGCCGGTCGCGCCCGAACCACCACAGGCCGATGAAGGTGGCCTCCAGGAAGAAGGCGAGCATGCCCTCCACGGCGAGGGTGGGGCCGAAGACGTCGCCGTAGAAGCGGGCGAAGGCGCTCCAGGAGAGGCCGAACTGGAACTCCTGCACGAGGCCGGTGACGACGCCGACCGCGAAGGTGACCATGAGCAGCTTGCCGGTCAGCAGCGACAGGCGCCCGTAGCGCTCGGCCGCTGCGCCGTCCGGGTGGCGCCGGGCGGCGACCAGCGAGGCGGTCTGCAGCAGGGCGGTGAAGAGCGCGAGGCTGATCGAGAGCGGGACGAAGAGGTAGTGGTACAGCGTCGTCACGGCGAACTGCAGGCGGGTCAGCGCCTCGATGGTCACGGGGTCTCCCGGGAGAGCTGGGGCCTTCCACTACGTCTTGTCGTAGTACGACCCATCGTAGTACTCCCATCGGTAGTACGACGGGTCGCGTTCGGGAGTGTGGTTGACGTAACATCCGTTCGTGGCACTGGGAGAACTCGAACGCGACGTCATGGACCGGCTCTGGGCCGCCGGCACCCCGCTGACCGTCCGCGAGGTGCACGAGCAGCTGGCCGAGCACCGCAAGATCGCCTACACGACCGTCATGACGGTCCTGGACCGCCTCGCCAAGAAGCACGTCGTGCGCCAGGAGCGCGAGGGGCGCGCCTTCCGCTACAGCCCCGCCGCCAGCCGCGAGCAGATGGTCGCCGACCTCATGCTCGACGCCCTCGGCGGCGTGCCCACCGTCGACGACCGCCAGGCGGCCCTCGTGCACTTCATCGGCGGCGTCTCACCCGCCGAGGCCGCGGCGCTGCGCGAGGCCCTCGACGCCGTCGTGGCGCGGGAGCACCGCGGAGACACCGCCTCGGCGTCGTAACCGCCCCGCGTGACCGCCGTCTGGTTCGCAGCACTGGCGCTGCTCCTGGCGGGCCCCCTGCCGGCGCTGCTGGCGCGGGCCCGCTGGACCTGGCAGGTGCCGCGCGCCGCCCTGGTCCTGTGGCAGGCGATCGCGCTGGGCGCCGTCCTGGCCACCCTCGGCGCCGGGCTGGCCTCGCTGTCGCTGCTGTTCACCGAGGAACCCGGCTTCCCCTTCCTGGCCCGCCACGGCGTCGTCCAGACGACCCTCATCGGCCTCGGCTCCGCGCTGGTGGCCGTGGTCACCGTCCGCTTCTGGGTGGTCGCCACCCTCGTCGGCATCCGCACCCGGCGCCGCCGCAACCGGCACCGCGAGATGGTGGACCTGCTGCACCGCAAGGAGTCCACCGGCGAGGTCGACCAGGCGCTGCTGTCCCAGACGGGCGTGCGGGTGCTCACCGGACCCGGCCGGGTGGCCTACTGCGTGCCGGGCGTGCGCTCGCGCGTCGTCGTCTCCGACGCCGTCCTGCAGCAGCTGACCCCCGAGGAGGTCCGCGCGGTCCTGGCCCACGAGCGGGCCCACCTGCGCGCCCGCCACGACCTCGTCCTCGAGGGCTTCACGGCGCTGCACGCCGCCTTCCCGCGCTTCGTCTCCAGCCAGGCCGCCCTCGACAGCGTGCGGCTGCTGGTGGAGATGCTCGCCGACGACTCCGCGCGCCGGCGCACCGGCTCCGCGCCGCTGGCCCGCGCCCTCGTCGCGCTCGCCGGCCAGCCCGACGCCTCCGCCGAGATGCCCGTCGGCTCCGGCGCCCTGGCCCGGGTGCGCCGGCTCTCCGAGAGCCCCCCGCCGCGCGGGCTCTCGCTGGCCGCCTACGTCGCCGCCGCGCTCGTGCTGGGCGGCCCGACCCTGGCCGTCGCCGTGCCCTGGCTGGAGGCCAGCTACCGCGCCCTGACCGACTGAGGGGCGCACCGGGGCACGGAGCCCCGCACGGGCACGGACCCGTCCACGAGCACGGCCCCTCCGGTCGTGATCTTCCTCCAGGCGCTGGGCGCCTGGCTCCAGGTGCACCGCGGAAGATCACGACCGGAGGGGCCGCGGGTCACTGCTGGCGCAGGTAGACCTCCAGCTGGGCCACGCCGGAGCGCGGGGAGGTCGCGTTGACCGCGCGCCAGAAGTCGCGCTTGGCCGAGCCCTCGAAGACGCCGGGGCTCGCCGCGTCCAGCTGCGCGTTGACCCGGCGGGCCAGCGCCGTGCCGGCCCCGGGGTCGCTGGCGGTGCCGAAGGTCAGCACGAACGCCGCGCGCCGGCCCTGGGCGGCCAGGTCGCCGACCGCGGCCGCGACCGCCCGGCGCACGGCCTCGTCGTCGGCGCCGTCGACCGGCACCTGCAGCAGGACGGGGGCCTGGGCGACGCCGTCGGGCGCCGGGACCGGCACCGAGGGGGCGGTGACCGTCACCGTGGGCGCCGGCGTCGGGGCCGGTTCCGGGGTCTGCACGGGCGCCGGGGCGAGGGTCGCCGCGACGGCCTGGCGGTCCACCCGCGCGTCGTCGGCGCCCGCGTGCACGGCACCGCCGGCCGCCAGGCCGATGATCGTCAGCGCCAGCAGCGCGTCGGCGAAGACCCAGCCGGCCAGGCCGACCGCGGCCGCCTCGCGCGGCGCCCCGCGCCGGGCGCGCCTCACGAGCCCGCCCGGGCGTAGCGGCGGGCGGCCAGCGTCTGCAGGGTGCGCGGCGGCATCACGACGAACTGCTCCTCGGGCTCGGCCTCGGGGGCGCGCTCGGGGGCGCGCTCGGCGTGGCGCTCGGCGTGGCGCTCCTCGGCCCAGCGCTCGCGCTCGGCGGCCGCGGCGCGCTCGCGCCGCTCGGCCGGGTGCTCGGCGGGGCGCTGCAGCGGGCGCTCGGTGCGCTGCACCGGGCGCTCCACGCGCTCGGCAGGTCGCTCGGCGGGGCGCTCGGGTCGCTCGACGGGGCGCTCGGCGCGCTGCAGCGGGCGCTCGGGGCGCCGCTCGGGGGCGGGCGCGGCGGCCGGCGCCGGGCGCTGCTGGCGGGCGGTGACGGCCGCCAGGCGCTGCGGCAGCTGGTCGACCTGCTGGGAGACCTGGGCCAGGACGTCGGTGAGCCCGGCGCCCACGGTGTGGGTCAGGTCGGCCTGCAGCTGCCGGCTGGCGTCGCGGTAGGCGCGGTTGACCTGGCGCACGTGGTCCTCCTGCGCCATCGACAGCGTCTGCGCGACGGTCGCGGAGACCTCCTCGCGCAGGCTCTCGCCGACGCTGGCCAGCGCGCGGGCGGTCGCGTCGGCGTGCTGGTGCTGGACCTCGTCCATCCAGCGCGGCACCGCGCGCATGTCGCGGGCGGCCTCCACGAGGCGGTCCTCGATGCCGCGCCAGGAGGTCATGACCTCGTTCTGGGTCTGCAGCAGGTCCGCCAGGCGCTCCTCGTGGCGGGCGCGGCGCCCGGCGGCCTCGGCGGTCTCGGCCAGGGTGCGGCTGGCGGTGGCCAGGGCGTCCTCGGCGGCGGCGGAGGTGCGCTCGACGTCGCGGCGCAGGGTCTCCATGGTGTGCGCGGCCTGCTCGGCGGAGGCGGAGACGTGCTCGCTGAAGGCCTCCCCGGTCATGCGGGTGACCTCCTGCACGCTCTGCACGACGGTGCTGTGCATCGTCTCCACCGACTCCTTGGCGGTGGTGGACAGCGCCGCGACGTGGCCGGTGACCTTCTCGCCGAAGTCGGCGCTGTGGCGGGTCATGGCCTCGGCGGAGGCGGTGAGCCCGGCCATCGACTCCGCGGTGCTGGTGGACAGCAGCTCGATGGAGGCGCTGACGCCCTCGACGGCCGACAGCACGCGGTCGCGGCCCTGCAGGCCCTCGCGCAGCGCCTCGGCGCTGGCCTCGCGCACCTGCGCCAGGGCGGAGGTGAGGCTGCTGGTGGACTCCGCCAGCGCGCGGGTGTGCTGCTCGCGGTCGGCGGCGATGAGCTCGCCGTGGCGGGTGACGGCCTCGGTGACCGCGCCCTGCAGCTCGGTGGCCGCCCGGGCGACGTCCGCGCCGCCGCTGTTGGCGGCGTTGGCGGCGACGATCGCCTGCTCGCTGGAGGTGCGCACGGTGGCCACCAGGGCGCTGGTGTCGGCGTGCAGGCGGATCGTCTCGGCCACCAGGCGGCCCAGCTCGGTCAGCCCGCGCTCGAAGTGCGCACCCAGCTGCTCGGCGGCGTTGCTGCGGTGCGGGGCCATCGCCAGCGTGGCCCGCGCGGCGAAGGCGCGCAGGCGCTGGCGGTGGGCGGTGTCGGCGGCCAGCGCCGCAGCCTCGTCGGCGCGCTGGCGGCGGTCGGTGGCCACGGTCACGGCGATGGCCGCGGCGATGAGCAGCACCGCCAGCTCCGCGACCCGGTCCAGGGAGAAGTGCGTGCGGTCGCCGAAGCCGTCCAGCCACAGCTGCAGGAAGGACTGCCCGTCGGCGGCCTCGCCCGCGGCGCTCATCTGCCCGTAGGCGCGGCCGGCGAACAGCAGGCCGACCCAGGTGACCATGACGGGGGCGAAGACGAGGACCGTGCGCAGCGCGCCCGAGCGCAGCACGCTGCGGCGCTGCACCAGGGGAGCGGTGGCGTCCTCGACGTCGAGCACCTCGAACAGGTCGCTGTCGGCCCAGCGGCCCAGCTGCTCGCCGGTGCCCAGCGCGGTGGCGAAGGCGCCGAGGGTCTGCGCGCGGTGCGCCGCGGGCTCCTCGGCGGCCAGCGCCGCGGCCTCGGCGGCCAGCGCCGCCAGCTCCCCGTCCGCGCCCGGGGCGGCGGTGGCGCGCGTGGCGCCGGTGACGGCCGTGGCGTCGGTGGTCTGCGCGACGGCGGTGGCCGCTGCTCCCGGGGTGCTCTCGTCCGGAGAAGTCATGTGCGTCGGGGTCCTGTCCTCAGACGGTGCTGACGGTCGGCTGACGGGTGGTGCTGAGGTTCGCTGGCTCCATGCTCGGCACGAGCGGCCGCCGACTTGAACGCCGCAGCGTGCCCGCGCTGGGCCGGCCGGGCGGGTCGCGGTTCACCCGTGCGGGTGCCGGCGGGCACCGGGGGTGAGGTCCGGGCGGTGCCGGAGGTCCTCCCGACGGCCGATCCAGCACCCGGTCCCTCTAGAAGACGGGCGGGGTGCGGCTGGGCCGGCCGCCACCACGCTGCGTGGCCGCGGCCAGGGACGTTGCGCCGAACGGGTGGTCCGGCCGCCCCGCACGGCCGATCGGCGCCGGGGCGCACCGCCGGGGCCTCAAGAGGTCGCGGTGGTGGGCCGAAGGAGTGGGGGTGCCGGGCGGACCATGAGGTCCGCGCCGGCGGGAGAGACGAACCTACGGAAGGTGGCCCGTGTCCGACCTCACCAGCGTCGCGCTGCACACCGCGTTGAACGGCTTGCAGGCGCGCCAGCGGGCCATCGCCGACAACATCTCGAACATCAACACCCCGAAGTACCTGGCGAACAAGGTCTCCTTCGAGGCCGAGCTGAAGGACGCCATCGCCTCCGGCGACGTCGGCGCCGCGGCGACCGCCGGGGCCGTGACCCGCAAGTCGCTGGAGCCCACCCGCGAGGACGGCAACAACGTCAACCTCGACGAGGAGACGATCTCCAACATCTCCACGGGGCTCAGCTACCAGACGGCGCTGTCCGCGCTGAACAGCAAGTACACGTTGCTGCGCACCGCGATGAGCACGTCGTGACGGCCCGGCCCACGACGACCGGACCCGCGACCGTCCCGACCCCCTGACTCCCGGAGCAACGACCATGAGCATCTTCGACGCGATCGGCATCGCCGGCACCGGCGTCACCGTGAACCGCAAGTGGATGGACGCCGTCAGCGACAACCTGGCCAACATCAACACCGCCAAGCGCACCGACGAGGACGCCTTCGCCGCCCGCTACGTGGTCGCGACGGAGGCCGCCGACGGCAAGGGCACCCAGGTCGCCGGGATCGTCACCGGCAGCACCGAGGGCCGCATGGTCTACGAGCCGGAGCACCCGCTGGCCGACGAGCAGGGCTACGTCAAGTACCCCGACATCGACATGAGCACCCAGATGACGAGCCTCATGATGGCGCAGCGCGCCTACCAGGCGAACCTGACGGTCGTCGACCGGGCCAAGGACGCCTACCAGGCCGCGCTGCAGCTCGGGAAGGGCTGAGCGCCGTGAGCATCGAATCGATCGGCGGCGTCGGCGACGTCGCGAGCAGCCTGGGCACGCTGGCCACCGGCTTCGGCCAGGGCATCGGCGACGTGGACAACGCGCAGATGACCCGGGGGATCGGCGCCGCCACCGGCACCACCGCCAACGGCACGGTCGCGGCCTCCCCGGTCCTCGGCGTCCAGGGCGCCGCGGGCACCGCGGGCACCGCCTCGGTCGCCGGCACGGGCGGCGACTTCGCCTCCCTGCTGGCCGGCGGCATCGACAGGTTGCAGGGCGTGCAGTCCACCGCCGACGACCTCGCGCTGCGGGCCGCCACCGGTGACCTGACCAACGTCCACGACTACATGATCGCCAGCAACGAGGCCCAGCTGGCCACCCAGCTCACCGTCGCCATCCGCAACAAGGCCGTCGACGCCTTCAACGAGATCATGAGGATGCAGGTCTGATGGCCAAGGCCAAGGGAACCGCGGCGATCGTCGAGAACGCCAGGAACTTCGTCACGGGGTTCAAGAACTTCTCGGCCGGTCAGAAGGCCGTCGTCATCGCGGTCGTCGTCGCCCTGCTGGGCGGAGCGATCGTGTTCTCGCGGTGGGCGTCCACGCCGACGTACACCCCGATGTTCACCAACCTCTCCGGCGCCGACGCGTCGGCGATGGTGGAGAAGCTGAAGGCCGACGGCGTCCCCTACGAGCTGACCGAGAACGGCACGACCATCTCGGTTCCGCAGGACCGCGTCTACGACGAGCGGCTGGCGATGTCCGGTGCGGGCCTGCCCTCGGACTCCGAGTCCGGGTACGCCCTGCTCGACGAGCAGGGCGTCACGACCTCCGAGTTCGTGCAGCAGAAGACGTACCAGCGGGCGCTGCAGGACGAGCTCGAGAACACGATCAAGTCCATCAAGGGCGTCGACACGGCCGTCGTCAACCTGGCGATCCCGACCAAGGACGTCTTCCTCGACGAGCAGGACCCGACCACCGCCTCGGTGCTGGTCGGCCTCAAGCCCGGTGCGGAGCTGTCCGGCGACCAGGTCACCAGCGTCGTCAACCTCGTCGCCGGCGGCGTCGAGGGCATGGACCCCAAGAACGTCTCGGTCGTCGACGACGAGGGCAACACGCTGTCCTCGGACGCCTCCGGCAGCTCCGCGCAGCAGGAGAAGACCAGCGACTACAACACCGCCGCCGGCAGCAACCTGCAGGCGATGCTGGAGAGCGTCTACGGCGAGGGCAACGTCAAGGCCACCGTCAACGCGACGCTGAACTTCGACGACGTCACCACGACCTCGACGCAGTACACCCAGCCGGAGAAGATCGACCCGCTCGCCAGCTCCACCAGCAAGGAGACCTACGAGGGCTCCGGCGCGGGAGCGGCGGCCACCGGCGTCCTGGGCCCGGACAACATCCAGGTGCCCGGCGGGACCACCACCGAGGGCGGCGGCTACGCCAAGGAGTCCTCGACGCTCAACAACTCGATCAACCGCACCGACCAGACGACCAAGCAGGCGCCCGGCAAGGTGGAGCGCCAGTCCGTCGCGGTCGTCGTCGACGCCGCCGCGGCCGGTGCCGCCGACGTCAACCAGATCACCCAGATCGTCACCCAGGCCGCCGGGATCGACGCCGGCCGCGGTGACACCGTCTCGGTCGTCAAGACGGCCTTCGACGCCAGCGCCGCCGAGGAGGCCGCCGCCGCCCTGGCGGAGGCCGAGGAGGCCGAGGAGCAGTCCACGCTCATCGGCTACGCCAAGACCGCGGCCCTGGGCCTGCTCGTCCTGATCATGCTCGTCGTCATCCTGCTGGCCTTCCGCCGGCGCAAGGTGGAGACGGTCGACGTCCTGGACGTCGACCCCCTCCAGCTCGGCGACATCACCGCCGACGACGAGCAGCTCAAGGAACTGCCCCCGGTGGTCGAACGTCCAGTGGCGCTCGAAGCGGCGCCGGTCGACCCGGCCCTGGAGGCGGCGGCCGCCCGCCGCACCGAGGTCGTCGAACTCGTGTCCCGCCAGCCCGAGGAAGTCGCGGAACTGCTCCGCGGCTGGCTCGCCGATCGGAGGTCCTGACCCGTGACGTCCACCGAGCTCGAGGTCGCGCCCCTCACCGGGGCCCAGAAGGCCGCCGTCCTGCTCGTGCAGGTCGGGCAGGAGAACGCCGCCAAGGTGCTCTCCCACCTGCGGCCGGCGGAGATCGAGGAGCTGACCGCGGAGATCCTGCGGCTGCGCTCGGTCTCCCCGGAGATCGCCGGCGTCGTGCTGGAGGAGTTCCACAGCATGATCGCCTCGCCGCTGCGCGGCGGGCTCGGTGGGCTGGACTTCGCGCAGTCGCTGCTGGAGGGCGCCCTGGGCGCCGACGGCGCCGCCGAGGTCCTGGGCCGGGTGGCCGAGGCCGCGGTCGTGCAGCCCTTCCAGTTCCTGCACCAGGCCGACCCCCAGCAGATCCTCACCTTCCTCACCGGTGAGCACCCGCAGACCATCGCCCTGGTCGTGGCGCACCTGCGCCCCGACCAGGCGTCGATGATCCTGGGCGGCCTGAGCACCGAGATGCAGGCCGACATCGCCTACCGCATCGCCACGATGGAGGCGACGAGCTCGGAGTACGTCCGCCTCGTCGAGGACGTCGTCCAGCGCCGCACCTCCACGGTGCTGCAGGCCAAGCAGAACACCGCCGTCGGCGGTGTCGCGCCCCTGGTCGACATCATCAACCGCGCCGACCGCGGCACCGAGCGCAGCATCCTCGAGGGCCTCACGGCCAAGGACGCCCCGCTGGCCGAGGAGATCCGCGCCCTCATGTTCGTCTTCGAGGACATCACCACCCTCGACGACCGCGCGATCCAGCTCGTCCTGCGCGGTGTGGAGACGGCCGACCTGGCCACGGCCCTCAAGGGCGTCAAGGACTCGGTGCGCGACAAGATCCTGCGCAACGTCTCCGAGCGCGCCCGCGAGAACCTCATCGACGAGATCGAGCTGCTCGGCCCGGTCCGCATGTCGGCGGTGGAGGAGTCGCAGCAGAAGGTCGTCCAGGTCATCCGCCAGCTGGAGGAGTCCGGCCAGATCGTGCTGACGCGCGGCGGTGACGATGACTTCGTCGCGTAGCGCCTTCACGCCGGGCGACACCCGGCCCTCCCGCGAGCCGCGGGTGTTCGTCGCGGCGCCGGCGTCCTCCTCGGGCGCCGCGCCGCGGCCCTTCACCGGCATGGACCTCTCCCGGCGCGAGGACACCGAGGAGGTCCGCCGCCTCCGCGACGCGGCCCGCACCGAGGGCTACGCCGCCGGCTGGGCGCAGGGCATGCGCCAGGCCGCCCAGCAGGCCGCCGTCGAGCTGGAGGCCCAGCGCGAGGCCGCCCACGAGGCGGCCCGCCGCGACCGCGAGGAGCGCCGCGCGGCCCGCAACCGCGCCGAGGAGGCGCTCGTGGCGGCCGCCGACGCGCTGCGCGCCGAGCGCGAGCCCAGCATCGGCGCGCTCGCCGACAGCGTGCTGGCGCTCGCCCTCGACCTCGCCGGCGCCGTGCTGGACCGCGAGGTCGCGCTCATGGCCTCCCCCGTGGGGGAGGCCGTGCGCCGCGCCCTGCGCCCTCTGGAGGGCGACAAGCCGGTCACGGTGCGTGTGCACCCGGACGACCTGAGCACCCTCGTGGGTGACGGCCTCAAGGGTCGGCACGCCTCGTCCGATGCAGAGCTGGTGAGCTACCAGCCGGACCCGACCCTCTCCCCGGGCGACGCGGTCGCCCGCCAGGGCGACACCGAGGTCGACGCGGGCCTGCGCGCCAGCGTCGCGCGGGCCCTGGAGGCCCTCGTCGGAGGCGAGGGCGCGAGCGGAGCGCTCGCGTGAGCGCCTTCGGCACCACCCTCGTCTCCGACCGCCTCGCCGCCGGCGTGCGCGAGCTGCTCGCCCCGCAGGTCGCGCGCGCCGTCGACGCCGCGCGGCCGCTGGTCAGCGGCCGCGTGCGCGGCATCGTCGGCCTGTCGGTGGAGGTCAGCGGCCTGGAGGCCGCCGTGGGGGAGACCCTGCTGCTGGGCGAGGGCGCCTCCCGCATCCCCGCCGAGGTCGTCGCCGCGGAGGGCTCGCGGCTGCGCTGCCTGCCGCTGGGCCACCTGACCGG
>NZ_JAAALL010000144.1 GCF_009906315.1 Kineococcus vitellinus
GCGGTGGGGGGAGTGGCGTCGGGGGTGCTCACGCGGTTTCCTCCAGGGCCGCGAGCAGCCGGGAGGCCGTCGCGGGGTCGGTGACGAGGTGGGTGAAGCAGCCGCCGCGGGCGCCGGCGAGGACGCTGGGGACCTTGGCGGTGCCGTAGGCGACGGCGATGCGGTGCGGCACGGCGCGCAGCACCTCCAGCGGGACGGCGATGAGGCGGTCGGCCCCCTCGTAGGAGACCTCCCGCCCCTGCGCGTCGTAGAAGCGGGAGGCCACGTCCCCGACCGCGTCGCGCAGCGGCGCCTCCCCGGTGGGGACGAACCCGGGGATGGACTCGCGCTGCAGCGGCGGGGCGCCCACCCCCATGACGGCGGCGCGCGCGGTCTCCCACAGCGCGGTGAACCGCTTGAACTCCGGGTCGGCGACGAGGCTGCGGCGCAGCTGGCGGCCGGGGAAGGCGGGGGCGTAGAGGAAGCGCGGCACCCCGCCGATCCCCTCGGCGATGCGCCGGGTGATCTCGTTGGTCTGGTACCAGGCCTGCGGCTCGTCCTGGCCGCCGACCATGGGGACGACGACCACCCCCGGCAGCGGCGGCAGCTCGCGCTGGGCGATCTCGTAGACGGTGCGCCCGGAGGAGACGAGCAGGACGTCGCCGGCCGCCAGCTCCAGGGAGGTCAGCACCTCGGCGAGCACGGGGGAGACGGCCTCCGGCACGTGCGCGGGCGAGGTCGGCGCGGAGAGGCGGACCTGCTGCAGCCCCAGCGCGCCGGCCAGCCGGTCGGCCAGGTCCCCGGGGTCCTCCTGCGGCAGCGGCAGCACCTCGATGCGCACGAGCCCGCGGTCGCGGGCCTCGCGCAGCAAGCGGCTCACCGTGGCGCGCGACGTCCCCAGCCGGTCCGCGATCTCGGCCTGCGTGGCGTCCTGCAGGTAGTAGAGCGTCGCGGCGGTGTGCGCCAGCGCCAGCGGGAACCGCCCGTTCCCGTTCGGCACGTGGTCTCCCTCCTGGTCCGCCTCACGGTAGCGACCCGTGCCCCGCGGTGGTGGCCGAACCGTTGCACAAGTGTGCTGGACAAGTGTGCGGCACGCCCCTAGCGTTCCGGTCACCGAACGACGACACTGCGAAGGAGCAGTCATGGCGAGCACGATGAAGGCCGTCGTGGTGCACGGTCCCGAGGACTACCGGCTGGAGGAGGTCCCGGTGCCCGTCGCCGGGCCCGGCCAGGCGCTGCTGAAGGTCGAGGCGGTGGGCATCTGCGCCAGCGACCTCAAGTGCTACCACGGCGCCGCGAAGTTCTGGGGCGACGAGAACCGCCCCGCCTGGGCGGAGACCATGACCAGCCCGGGCCACGAGTTCACCGGCCGCGTCGTCGCGATCGACGCCGAGGCGTCGGCGCGCTGGGGCGTCGTCGAGGGCGACCGGGTGGTGGCCGAGCAGATCGTCCCGTGCTGGAAGTGCCGCTACTGCGCCCGCGGCGACTACCACATGTGCCAGCCGCACGACATGTTCGGCTTCAAGCGGCGCACCCCCGGCGCGATGGCCGAGTACGTCCTGCTGCCCGCCGAGGCCCTGGTGCACAAGGCGCCCGGCGACCTGCCGCCCGCGCACGTCGCCTACGCCGAACCCCTCTCCTGCTCGCTGCACGCGGTCGAGCGCGCGGACATCCGCTTCGGCGACACCGTCGTCGTCGCCGGCTGCGGCCCCATCGGCCTGGGCATGATCGCCGGCGCGGCCGCGAAGTTCCCCGAGCGGATCATCGCCCTCGACGCGCTCCCGCAGAAGCTGGAGCTGGCCCGCAAGTGCGGCGCGGACATCACGATGAACATCACCGAGGTCGACGTCGTGCAGGCGGTCAAGGACCTCACCGGCGGCTACGGCGCCGACGTCTACATCGAGGGCACCGGCCACCCCGCCGCCGTGCCGCAGGGCCTGAACCTGCTGCGCAAGCTGGGCACGTTCGTGGAGTACAGCGTCTTCAAGGACCCGGTCACCGTCGACTGGTCCATCATCAGCGACGACAAGGAGCTCAACGTCCTCGGCGCCCACCTGGGGCAGAACACCTGGCCCGCGGCGCTGCGCATGATCGCCTCCGGCCGGCTGCCGATGGACGAGATCTGCTCGCACCAGCTGCCGCTGGAGGAGTTCCAGAAGGGCCTCGACCTCGTCGCGGACTCCGCCAACTCCGTCAAGGTGTCCCTCATCCCCTGACCCACCAGTCGTCCACGCAACGCAACGGAGCGCAGCATGAACCCCCCCAGCAGCAAGCTGACCCGCCGTTCCCTGCTCGCCGCGATGGGCGGTGCCGCCGCCGTCCCGATGCTCACCGGGTGCGGTGTGGGCACCGGCGGCGACGCCGGCGCCGGTGTCGAGAACGGCGCCGCGCAGGTCACCGGCTCCTTCGACTGGAAGAAGCTCTCCGGCGAGAGCATCAAGATCCTGCAGACCCCGCACCCCTACCAGCAGGCGTTCCAGCCGCTGCTGAAGGAGTTCACCGACCTCACCGGCATCCAGGTGCAGGCCGACCTCGTCGCCGAGGCCGACTACTTCACCAAGCTGAACACCGAGCTCGCCGGCAAGACGGGCGCGCACGACGTCTTCATGACGGGCGCCTACTTCATCTGGCAGTACGGCCCCCCCGGCTGGATGGAGGACCTCACGCCCTGGATCGAGAACTCCTCGGCCACCAACGACGAGTACGACTTCGAGGACATCTACGAGGGACTGCGCACCTCCACGCGCTGGGACTTCGAGAAGGGCAGCGCGCTGGGCACCGGCGGGCAGTGGGCGATCCCGTGGGGCTTCGAGACCAACGTCGTCGCCTACAACAAGCGGGAGTTCGACAGCCGCGGCATCGCGCTGCCGGAGACCTTCGACGACTTCATCCAGCTCGCCGTCGACCTCACCGACCGCTCGCAGAACCGCTACGGCGTCGCCTTCCGCGGCTCGAAGTCCTGGGCCACCATCCACCCGGGCTTCATGACGCAGTTCACCCGCGAGGGCGGCAAGGACTACACCGCCGACGGGACCACCTACACCGCGGCGATGAACTCCGACGTCGCCGTCGACTTCACGAAGAAGTGGGTCGACCTGGCCCGGAACGCCGGCCCGACCTCGTGGACGACCTACGACTACCCCCAGTGCACCGGCGACCTCGGCAACGGCAACGCGATGATGGTCTACGACGCCGACAGCGCCACCTACCCCAAGCAGAAGGCCGGCGCCAGCGCCCAGGCCGGCAACCTCGCCTGGTACCCCGGCCCGGCCGGCCCGGACGGCAGCTACGCCACCAACCTGTGGACGTGGTCGCTGGCCATGAACGCCGCCTCGAAGAAGAAGCAGGCCGCCTGGCTGTTCATGCAGTGGGCGACGGGCAAGGAGGCCATGACCAAGGCCACCTCGTCGACCTTCGCCGACCCCACCCGCGCCTCCGTCTTCGACGGCGCCTTCAAGCAGACGCTGGGCGAGTTCCCCGGCTACCTGGAGACCTTCGAGAAGGTCATCGACTCCACGAAGATCCAGTTCACCCCGCAGACGAAGTTCTTCGAGACCACCGAGGACTGGGCGGTGGCGCTGCAGGACATCTACTCCGGCGCCGACGCGAAGTCCCGCCTCGACGAGCTCGCCGAGTCCAACACGTCCAAGATCAACGCCTGACGGCAGGGAGGAGGAGGAGACCGTGGCGACCACCGTCGGGGGGCGCACGCCCCCGCAGCAGTCCTCACCGGGGCGGGCCGGTGGCGCGGGCGTCCCGCGCGTGCCGGCCTGGCGCCGCAAGCTGCGCCCCTACCTGCTGTCGGTGCCCGCCGTCGCGCTCATCATCGGGATCCTGTACGCGTTCTTCTACGGCGTGTACTACACGGTCCTGAACTACGCGGCGACCAACCCGAACCCCTCGTTCGTCGGGTTCGAGAACTACGCCAGCGTCCTCGGGGACGCGCTCTTCTGGCGCAGCGCGGGCGTGACGCTGCTGTACGCGGTGGCCGCCACGGGGATCGAGACGGTGCTCGGGGTCGCGATCGCCCTGCTGCTCAACCGCTCGACCCTCATCGGCAAGACCTTCGAGCGGCTGCTCATCCTGCCGCTGATGATCGCCCCGGTCATCGCGGGCGTCATCTGGAAGCTCATGTTCAACCCGCAGTTCGGCGTCCTCAACCACGTCTTCGGCCTCGGGTCGACCTTCGACTGGCTGAGCAAGGACCGCGCGCTGTGGTCGACGATCCTCGTCGACGTGTGGATCTACACCCCCTTCGTGGCGATCCTCGTCCTGGCCGGCATCCGCTCGCTGCCCAAGGAGCCCTTCGAGGCCTCCGACGTCGACGGCGCGAGCTGGTTCTACATGTTCCGCCGGCTCATGCTGCCGATGATGTGGCCCTACATCCTGGTGGCCGTCATCTTCCGCTTCATGGACTGCCTGAAGGTCTTCGACGCCGTCTTCGTGCTCACCGCCGGCGGCCCGGGCGTCACGACCACCACGCTGCAGATCGGCGCGTTCGAGGACTCGATCACGAACCTCAACTACTCGCGCGGCAGCACCTACATGTTCCTGCTGTGGATCATCGTGTTCATCACCGCGCGCTACCTGGTGAGCGTGCTCGGCAAGGCGCAGCGGCGTGCTGCGGGAGCGGGGGCCTGAGGTGGCACTGGCACGAGAGCTGACACCGGGCCAGAAGCGGGTCACCCCCGCCTCGGTGGTGGCCGACCTGGCGATCCTCGCGTGGTTCGTCTTCTCCCTCTTCCCGCTGGTGTGGATGGTCCTGCTGGCGCTGAAGAACGACGCCGACCAGACCTCGACGTACTTCCGCTTCAGCCCCACGACGGCCAACTTCGGGACCGTCCTGTCCCAGCGCGGCCAGGACCTCACCAGCGTCGACTTCGGCCAGGCCATGCTCACCAGCGTCCTCAACTGCGCGGGTGCCGTCCTGGTGTCCCTGGTGGTCGGCATCCCGGCGGCGTACGCGGCGGGGCGCTGGAAGTTCAAGGGGTCCGAGGACCTCATGTTCCAGATGCTGTCCTTCCGCTTCGCCCCGGAGCTCATGGTCATCGTCCCGCTGTTCGTCATCTACAACACGCTCGGCGTCTTCGACACCAAGCTGGGCATGGTGTGGGTCCTGCAGCTGGTGACGATGCCGCTGGTGGTGTGGATCCTGCGCTCCTACTTCCAGGACCTCTCGCCCGAGCTGGAGCAGGCCGCGCTGCTGGACGGCTACACCCGCCGGCGCGCCTTCCTCACCGTGGCGCTGCCGCTGGTGCGCCCCGGCATCGCCGCCGCGGCCCTGCTGGCGTTCATCTTCGCCTGGAACAACTACCTCTTCCCGCTCATCCTCACCGACTCCGCGGCCACGACGGTCACCGTCGCGGTCACCAAGTACCTCGGCGGCGGCGGGCAGGCGTACTACAACCTCACGGCGGCCGCTGCCCTGCTCGGCGCGCTGCCTCCGCTCGTCCTCGCGCTCACGATCCAGCGCTACCTCGTGCGGGGCCTGTCGTTCGGGGCGGTGAAGGCCTGATGGCCAGCGTGAGCATCGACCACGTGTCCAAGACCTACGGCAGCGGTTCCTCGGCCGTCCGCGCGCTCGAGGACGTCGACCTGTCGATCGAGGACGGGGAGTTCTTCGTCGTCCTCGGCCCCTCGGGGGCCGGCAAGACGACGCTGCTCAAGAGCGTCGCGGGCCTGGTGGAGGTCGAGGCCGGTGACGTGCGGATCGACGGCACCTCCATGGAGGGCGTCGAGCCCTACCACCGCAACGTCGCCATGGCGTTCGAGAGCTACGCGCTCTACCCGCAGAAGACGGTGTTCGACAACCTCGCCTCCCCGCTGCGCTCGGGGCGCACGGGCCGCTACAGCGCCGAGCAGCAGCGCCAGCGGATCGAGGCCGTGACGACCACGCTCGGCATCGACCACCTGCTCAAGCGGTTCCCGCGGGAGCTGTCCAACGGCCAGCGCCAGCGCGTCGCGCTGGGGCGGGTGCTCGTGCGCCCCGCGGACGTCTACCTGCTCGACGAGCCGCTGAGCCACCTGGACGCCAAGCTGCGCGCGGCCATGCGCGCCGAGCTCAAGCAGCTCGGCGAGATGTCGCGGACCACCTCGCTGTACGTGACGCACGACTACCAGGAGGCCCTGGCCCTCGGCGACCGCATCGCCGTGCTGCGCTCCGGGCGCGTCGTGCAGGTCGGCACCCCCGAGCAGATCTGGCGCGAGCCCGTCGACACGTTCGTGGCCAAGGCGCTCGGGCAGCCGGAGATCAACCTCTTCGAGGTCGAGGCGTCCGGGGACCGGCTGCGCGGGGCCGGCGGGGCGCTGGAGCTGCCCGCCCCGGCGCACCTGGAGCTGCCCGGCGGCCGGGCCCGGGTCGGGGTCCGCCCGCGCGACCTCGCCCTGGGCGCCCCCGGCGGCGCCGACGCCCTGCACCTGCGCGGCCGGGTGGTCCTCGCCGAGCGGCTGGGCCGCCTCATGGAGTTCAGCGTGCGGGTGGGCGGGCAGGACGGCGGCGAGGACGTCATCGTCGTCGCCGACTCCGACGCCGGTGCCCGCGAGGGCGAGCTGGTGGACCTGCACCTGCCGCTGACCAACGTCCACGTCTTCGCCGCCGGCCCCGCCGGCGAGGAGACCGTCCGCCTCGGAGGAGCCGCGCGATGAGCACCACCACCCTGGGGACGACCGCCAAGAGCCTGGTGCTGGAGTCGCTGCACAAGCGCTACGAGTCCCGCGGGCGCGAGCCGTTCCACGCGGTCAAGGGCATCGACCTGCACATCGAGCCCGGGGAGCTCGTCGCGCTGCTGGGCCCCTCCGGCTGCGGCAAGACGACGACGCTGCGGATGATCGCCGGGCTGGAGACGGTGACCTCCGGCGACATCCGCATCGGGGACCGCTCGATCCCCGACCTGCCCCCCGGCAAGCGCGACGTCGGCGTGGGGTTCGAGAGCTACGCGCTCTACCCGCCGCTGGACGTGCGGGGCAACCTCACCTACGGCCTGCGGGCGCGCGGGGTCAAGGACGCCGACACCCGGGTGCGGGCGATCGCCGAGCGGCTGGAGATGACCGACCTGCTCGGCCTGCGCCCGGCGGGGCTGTCCAGCGGGCAGAAGCAGCGCGTGGCCCTGGCGCGGGCGCTGGTGCGCAACCCGCCCGTGCTGCTGCTCGACGAACCCCTCTCCCACCTGGACGCCGCGCAGCGCCAGCGGGTGCGCCGCGAGCTGAAGGTCCTGCAGCGCGAGTTCGGCTACACGACGATCGTCGTCACCCACGACCAGCTGGAGGCGCTGAGCCTGGCCGACCGGCTGGCGGTGATGGACGCGGGGATCATCCAGCAGTTCGGCACCGCCGACGAGATCTTCGACGACCCCGCCAACCGCTTCGTCGCCGACTTCGTCGGGGAACCGAAGATCAACCTCGCCGAGGGCGTCGTCGAGCGCACCGGCGTCGTGCGCGTGGGGCGCGACGGCGCGCTGGCCACCGCCTCGCGGGCCCCGGCCGGCACCGCCGTCACGGTCGGGGTGCGCCCGCAGGACGCGCGGGTCGCCGTCGGCGAGGAGCCGTCGGTGCCCGGCGAGGTCGTCGTCTACGAGGACCTGCTGGAGTTCGGCCTGGCTACGGTGCGCGTGGAGGGCCTGGACGCCTCCCTGGTCGTCCAGACCCCCGCCGACGTGCGGTGGCGGCGCGGGGACGCGGTGCGGCTGGCCGCGCCGCCGCAGCGCGTGTACCTGTTCGAGCCCGAGGGGGGAGCGCGGCTGCGCTGAGGTCGGGCGGCGACCGGGCGACCGCGGCCACCCGGTCGCGGCCGCCGGCTCCCGTCGAGGAGGCATCGGCACGCGCGGGGGTGTTCTAGAGGTCGCGAGCTGCCGATGAGAGCGGGGTGAGTCGTGCGACGGACCCCGCCGAGGCGACGGCGCCCGCCGCCGTGCGCGCCTGCCTGCTCGCCCTCGGCGCCGGCGTCGTGCTGCTCGCGGCGGCGCTGGTGCTCGACCGCGGGCTGCTCTCGCGCGCGTGGTGGGACGAGTGGGGCTACGACGGCCTGGTGCTGGGCGCCGGGCTGCTGGTCCTGGCCCGCGCGGTGGCGCGCCCCGCGGGACGCGCCGGATGGGCGCTGCTGGGCGCCGGCCTGCTCTCCACGAGCGCCGGCAACGTCGTCTCCCTGCTCGCCGAGCGCGCGGGCCAGCCGCCGCCCTCGCCGTCGGCGGTCGACGTGCTGTGGCTGGCGGCGTACCCGCTGCAGGCCGCGGGCGTGCTGGCGCTGCTGCTCGGCGGCGACCGGCGCTTCCGCCGCAGCACCGTGCTGGACGCGCTCGTGGCCGCGCTGGGGGTGGCCGCGCTCGCCGCCTGGGCGGCCGGCCCGGCCACGGCCGGGGTCGGCGGCCCGCCCGCCGCGCAGCTGACCGCCCTGGCCTACCCGGCGGGTGCGCTGCTGCTGCTGAGCCTCACCGCGGCCGGGCTGGCCCTGCTGGGCTGGCCGCTGCGCAGCGCCGCGGGGACCCTGGCGGCGGCCTTCCTCGTCGGCAGCGGCGCCGACCTGACCTACCTGCTCCTGGCGGCGCGGGGGCGCTACGCCGAGGGCACGCTGCTGGACGCGCTGTGGCCGCTGAGCGCGCTGCTGGTGGCCGTGGCGGCCTGGCGGGTGCGCCGCGCCGGCGGCGAGCCGCGGGTGGGCGTCTCGCTGCTGCTCGTGCCGGCCGTCGTCACCTCCACGTCCCTGCTGGTGCTGCTGGCACACGTCGTCGGGCACCGCCCGCCCGCGGTGGCCGAGCTGCTGGCGGCCGCCTCGGTGCTCGCGGTGCTCGCGCGCACCGTCGCCACCTTCCGCGAGGTCACCGAGCTGGTCGACACCCGCCGGCTGGCCGTCACCGACGACCTGACGGGGCTGCCGAACCGGCGCCGCTTCCTGGCGGCCGTGCGGGACGGGGTGCGCGAGGTGGAGGCCGGCCGCAGCGGCGGCGGGGCCGTCCTGCTGCTCGACCTCGACCGCTTCAAGGAGGTCAACGACACGCTGGGGCACCGGGTGGGCGACGAGCTGCTGCGCCGGCTGGGGCTGCGGCTGCAGGAGGCCCTCGGCGGGCGGGGGCTGCTGGCCCGCCTGGGCGGCGACGAGTTCGGCGTGCTGCTGCCCGGGGCGGACGAGGAGGCGGCGGTGGACGCGGCGCGGCTGCTGCTGCGGGCCACGGGGGAGCCGTGCGAGCTGGAGGGGATCAGCCTGCACGTGGACGTCAGCATCGGGATCGCGCTGTGCCCGCAGCACGCGCGCTCGGTGGGGGGCCTGCTCCAGCACGCCGACGTGGCCATGTACCGGGCGAAGGCGGCGCGCTCGGGCTGGCAGCTGAGCTCCGGCCCGCTGGACCCCGGCGGCCGCGACCGGCTGACGACGGTCGCGGACCTGCGCCGCGGGCTGGGCCGCGACGAGCTGGTGCTGCACTACCAGCCGAAGCTGGACCTGCGCAGCGGTGCCGTGACGGGCGTGGAGGCGCTCGTGCGCTGGCAGCACCCCGACCGCGGCCTGCTCACGCCCGACGCGTTCCTGGCGCTGGCCGAGCACAGCGGCCTCATGCGCCCGCTGACCCGGGCGGTGCTGCGGCTGGCGCTGCGCCAGGCCGCGGACTGGTGGCGGGCGGGGCACGAGCTGTCCGTCGCGGTGAACCTGTCGGCCTCGGACCTGCTGGACGCGCAGCTGCCCACCCGGGTGCAGGAGCTGCTCGCCGCGGCGGGGCTGCCGGCGCGGGCGCTGGAGCTGGAGATCACCGAGACGGTGCTGGTGGCGGACCCGGTGCGCGCCCACCAGGTGCTGCGCGCGCTGCGGGCGCTGGGCGTGCGGATCGCGGTGGACGACTACGGCACCGGCTACTCGTCCCTGTCGTACCTGCAGGACCTGCCGGTCGACGACCTCAAGCTGGACCGCTCGTTCGTCGTGCGCAGCGCCGGCGACGAGCGCTCGGCCGCCATCGTGCGCTCGACGACCGCCCTTGCGCACGCCCTCGGGCTGCGCATCACCGCCGAGGGCGTGGAGAGCGAGGAGGTGCTCACCCAGCTGCGGGCGGCCGGCTGCGACGCGGCGCAGGGCTACCACGTCGCCCGCCCGCAGCCGGCGGACGTCTTCACCGCCTGGTTCAGCGCGCGCTGCGCCGCGGCGCGGGACGAGCGCCCGGCCGCGGCGCGCTGACGCTCAGCCCTGCGGGGCCTGCTGGGCCTCCTGGGCGAGCAGGAACGCCTGCAGGCCGGCGAGGTCGTCGGTGTTGATCCGGTCCACCCGCGCCGCGACGAGCTCGGCCCACACGGCGTCGCGGGCGGGGCCGGCCACGTCGGGGGTGTTCCAGAAGCGCACCTGGCGACCGGCCAGGTGCGCGGCGTCGACGAACCGGTGCAGCTTCGCGCGCTCGTCCTCGGGCATCGGGCCCTCGCCGGCCCAGGTGAACAGGTTCGCCCAGTTGTCGCTGACCAGCGGCATGAAGTCGGGGTCGGAGCCGTTGGCGAGGTCGCCGGAGCGGCCGTCGTAGGCCGACCAGCGCAGGTGGTCGCGCGCCATGAGGTCGACGGGGCGGTTGCCGGAGACGACGGCGGTCACCGCGCGCGGGGTGGCGTCGTAGCCGACGTCGGTCATGGTGAAGGACGTCACGGTGCTCGGGTGCTGGGACAGGGCGTCCTCGACGGCGAGCCAGGTGGCGACGGCGTCGCCCTTGACGTCGATGAGCAGCTGCACCGGCCGCCCGTCGCCGTACACGCTGCCGCCGCCGGCCTCGGCGAGGTCCTCCAGCGGTTCCAGGTACAGCGCCTCCAGCGTGCGGGCGGGGTCCAGGTCCTCGGGGTCGTGGGCCACGAGCAGCTGCCCGTCGACGAGGTGGACGTCGGCCTCCACGCTGGTGAAGCCGTGCTCGACGGCGTCGAGCAGCGGGCGCTCGTGCTCGTAGTCGTTGTGGGCGTGGGCCTGGGCGAGCGGCTGGTCGGCGACGACGACGTCCGGGGGCAGGACGCTCTCGACGGCGGTGCCGGCGGAGGCCGCGGGCGCGAGCGCCAGCGGCAGCAGCAGGGCGCCGCCGAGGGCGGCCAGGAC
>NZ_JAAALL010000145.1 GCF_009906315.1 Kineococcus vitellinus
GTGCAGCCCCGGTCCCACCGCCCGGGCCAGGCCGTGACCGGCCAGGTCGGCGGCGCCGATGGCGGCCACCGGCCGGTCGCCGGGCAGCAGCGACAGCCGCTCGTCCAGCGCGAGGCCGCGCAGGAACGCCGACCCGGCGGCCTGCGCCCGCAGCGCACCGCCGACCGCGTCCAGCAGCGGGCGCCCCACCCCGGCGACACCGCCGGCCAGGACGACGCGCGCGGGGTCGCACGTCAGGGCGAGCGTGCGCACGGTGAGGGCCACCGCGGCCGCCCACCGGTCGCGCACCTGCACCGCGGCCCGCTCGCCGGCCGCGGCCGCCGCGAACAGGTGCTGCGCCGAGCGCCCCTCCCCGCCGTGCGGCCAGGCGCGCTGCAGCGCGGCGCCCGAGGCGACCGTCTCCAGGCACCCGCGCTGGCCGCACGCGCACAGCGCCCCGGCGGGGTCGACGGCCAGGTGGCCGACCTCCCCGGCGGCCGCGCTGCCCCCGCGCCGCAACCGCCCCTCCAGGACGATCCCGGCGGCCAGCCCGGTGCCCAGCGACAGCAGCGCCAGGTCCTCGCCCGGGGCCAGCAGCGCCGAGGCGCCCAGCGCCGTCGCCTTGACGTCGTTCTCCACGCTGACGCCCACGTGCCCGGTGACGGCGGAGACGAGGGCGGCCAGCGGCACCTGCTCGTGGCCGAAGCCGAGGTTCACCGCGCTGCGCACCGTGCCGGTGCGCGGGTCCACCAGCCCGGGGATGCCGATGCCCACGCTGGCCAGGGCCCGCGGGCCGCCGGGGGCGACCTGGTCGAGCAGGTCGGCCACGACCCGCCCCGCCGCCGCCACGACGTCCCCGACCCCCGAGGGCGAGGGCCGCCGGGACGTCGCGAGGACGTCCCCGGCGGCACCCAGCGCGACACCGTCGATCTTGGTGCCGCCGATGTCGAGCCCGACGCGCACGCCGGCGGGCCCGGTGAGGACGGTCACCGTCAGCTCGCGGCGCGCAGCAGTGCGTGGCGCAGCGGGGCGAACTCGGCGAGGCTGTCGGCCAGGCCGCCCGGCTGCGAGCGCAGCAGCCAGCACGCCCGCTGCTCCTCCAGCAGGGCGTCCAGCTCGGTGAGCAGCCCCGCGGCGGCGGCCGCCTCGATCGCCCCGTCCGCGGAGCGGGCCAGGAACACCCGGGCGGCCAGGTCGGACAGCCGCAGCGCCTGGGTGAGCTCGCGGACCACCACGTCGCCGTCGGCGGCGGCCGGCTGCGCGGCCCGCAGGTCCTCCAGGCAGCCGCGCAGCACCTCGCGCGCGGCCAGCAGCGCCTCGCGGGAGGGCACCGCCCACTCGGCCACGTCGTCGGGGTCGCGCAGCACCATGCACAGCGGGGAGGCGTTGAGCACCGGGGCGCCCAGCTGCCGGGTGATGCGGCCCGCACGCACGAGGACCTCGCCCGTGGTGCCCGTGGGGTCCAGCAGCAGCCGCTCGTCGAGGACGGCCGCGACGTCGAGGTCGCGGTTGGCCTCCAGCGCCCAGGAGACCGCACCGCCGAAGAGCACCGGCCCGAAGGCCACCGACGGCGGGTCCCAGTGGCCGTGGTCGCCCCAGGAGGTGTTCAGGTACCCCTGCGCACCGTTCTCCAGCCCGACCTCCGCGGCATCGACCATGTTGCCCACCGCGTTGTCGAACCTGCCGAGCAGGGCGTTCCAGTTGCTCGCCCCCGGCGCCACCCAGAACGGCACGCCCGCCTCCAGCAGCAGCTTGGCGCGGTCGCGGAAGCCGTCGCGCAGCGCGGTGACGTCCAGGCCCTGGCTGCGCCACTCCTGCACCTGCCCGCCGGCGGCGTCGATGACGTCGCCCAGCAGCGCGGGGGAGTCGTACTGCCAGACGACGGGGATCGCACCGGCGGGCACCTTGTCCATGAGCTCGGGGTGGTCGCCGAAGACGTCGGCCCAGAACTCGACGGTCCAGCCGCGGTCCAGCCACGGCTGCATGACCGCGGTGACGTACTCCCAGTAGACGGTGCCCAGGCCGACCTCCTCGGCGCGCTGGGCGCTCTTGCCGGTGCCCAGCTCCCAGGGCTCGTCGGCGCCGATGTTGATGCGCCGGGTGCGGAAGTTGGCGGCCACGTCCTCCAGCAGCTCGCCCACGAACGCGGCGTTCTCCGGGCTCGGCTCCACCGTGCTCGGGGGCCGGTGGCGCCCGCGCATCGTGAACCCGTCCTCGTTCTCCGAGCGCTTGGCGTGCTCGGGGTGCTTGAGCCAGCGCTCCATGTGGCCCAGGGTGTTCTGGTTGCAGACCAGCTCGATGCCGCGCGCGGCGCACAGCGCGTCCAGCCACTGCAGGTCGGCGGCCGACAGGGCCGAGGCGTCCTGCCAGACGACCTGGTGACCGCGGAAGCGGTAGGTGTGCTCGGTGTACAGCTCCAGGCAGTTGACGCGGGCGAGGTCGAGGACCTCCACCCAGCGGGCCAGCGTGCGCCGGGTGGGCACCCGGTCGCGGCTGATGTCGAGCATGAAGCCGCGGACGGCGAAGTCGGGGGAGTCCTCGACGGTGTAGCTGGTGGTCTCGAAGTCGCGGCCGGCGCGCAGCTGGTCCAGCGTCGCCAGGGCGTAGCGCAGCCCCGCCGCGTCGGCGTGCGCGATGGCGACGCCGTCGGCGGAGGTCCGCAGGCGGTAGCCCTGCGCGGGCAGTGCGCGGGGAGCGCGCGGCGAGCGGTCAGCCCTTGACGGCGCCGGCCACCATGCCCTTGGTCATGGCGTTCTGGACGAGGACGAAGACGATGAGGACCGGCACGGCCACCAGCGTCGAGCCCGCCATCACGCCGGCCCAGTCGGTCTCCTGCAGGTTGGAGGAGAACGTCCGCAGCCACACCGGCAGCGTCAGGCGGTCGCCGGAGGCCAGGACGACGTAGGCGAGGGTGAACTCGTTCCAGGCGACGAGGAACCCGAAGACGCCGGTGGCGACCAGGCCGGGACCCAGCAGCGGGAACGTCACCCGGAAGAACGCGCCGAACCGCGAGCAGCCGTCCATCATGGCGGCCTCCTCCAGCTCCACCGGGACGCCGTCGACGAAGCCCTTGAGCATCCAGACGGTGAACGGGACGATCAGCCCCACGTAGAGCAGGGACAGCCCCGGCACCGAGCCCAGCAGGCCCCAGCCGTCGAGCATGCGGTACTGGGAGATGAACAGCGCCTCGGCGGGGATCATCTGCACGACGAGCACCGCGACGAGCGCGCCGCGCCGGCCGAAGAAGGTGAAGCGGCTGAGCGCCACGGCCGCCAGGACCGCGGAGACCAGCGAGATCGCCACCGCTAGGCCGGTGACCGCGGCGCTGAAGCCGAGCGAGCGCCAGAACAGCGAGTCGCCGAGGATCTCGCCGAAGGAGCGCAGCGTGGGCTCCAGCGGCGCCAGCAGCGGCGGTGTCGAGCGCAGCCGCTCCGCCGGCATGAGGGCGGAGTTGATCATCCAGTAGATGGGGAAGGCCCAGAGCGCGGCCAGGGCGACGGCGAGGACGTTCCACCAGTGCTTGTGCCGGTTGCGGGCCGAGCGGGTGTCCGCGTGGGTGGGCGGGGCGAAGAGCGCCGGTTCGGTGGCGGCCATCACAGGTCTCCCTGCTTCATGAGGGTGCGCATGTAGCGCCAGGTCAGGACCAGCACGAGCACCAGCATGACGGTCGCCAGCGCCGAGGCGATGCCGTAGTCGCCGCCGCCGATGCCGGTCTCGTACACGTAGGTGCCCAGCAGGTTGGTCTCCCGGTTGTTGCCCGCGCCGGCCTGCAGGACCTTGATCTGGGTGAACACCTTGAGGTCCCAGATGATCTCCAGCATGAGCAGCAGCAGGACGACCGGCTGGATGATCGGCAGGACGACCTGCCGCAGCCGCTGCCAGCCGGCGGCGCCGTCCAGCTCGGCGGCCTCGAGGATCGCCTCGTCGACCTGGTTGAGCGCCGCGTACGTCGACAGCGTCACCAGCGGGACCGAGGTCCAGATCACGGTGATCGCGGCGATGAGGAAGAACGTCCAGGGGCTGCCCGCCAGCCAGGAGTACCCGCGGAAGGACTCCAGCCCGGCCGAGGTGAGCAGCCAGTTCACCAGCCCGTAGCGGGGTTCCACCAGCCAGGTGTAGACGGTGAGCGCGGCCAGCGGCGGCATCGCCCAGGCCAGCACGAGGGCGACCTGGAGCAGGATGCGCGGGACGGTGGACAGCTTCTGCAGCAGCAGGGCCAGCGCGATCCCGATGCCCATCGTCACCAGCGCGCAGAACGCGCAGAACGCGACCGAGCGGGCGGTGACGACCCAGAAGTAGGGGTCGCCCAGGACCGTCGCGTAGTTCTGGAACCCGACCCACTCCGGTGGCCGCCCGAACTGCTGGGCCAGCCCGAACTCCTGGAACGACATGACGAACTGCCGCACCATCGGGTAGCCCAGCGCCAGGCACACCAGCCCGACGGGCAGGACCAGCAGCAGGTAGGGCGCTGCCAGCGAACCGCCGCGCCGCCGTGGCCGCGGCCTGCGGCGGGCGACGGGGGCGGGCACGCCCGGCGGCGCGGTCGCTGGTGCGCTGCTGACGCCGGCGCTGAGCTGGTCGGACACCACGTTCTCCTCCTGCTGGTCCTCGTCGGTTCCGGGGAGCCCGGTCAGCTCTTGTTGAGGGCGTCGGCGATGGTGGTGTCCACGTCGGCGGCGACGGCCTTGACGTCCTCGCCCTTGGCGATGCGCACCCAGAAGTCGCGGGGGACGTTGTTGCCGTCCAGCACGCCCCACTGCGGGGAGTTGGGGGTGAGGACGGAGTTCTCGATGATCTCCTGGGCGATCGAGCCGGTCGGGCCCTCCAGGGCGGAGGAGAACGAGGTGCGGCCGGGGATCCAGCCGCCGACCTTGGCCATGTCGGTCATGAACTCGTCGGAGTAGACGAGCTTGAGCAGCGCCTGGGACAGCTCCAGGTTGTGGTTGTTCGCCGAGATGCCGATGCTGGAGCCGCCGGAGAACGTGTTGCCGATGCTCCCCGGGGTGAGGCCCGGCAGCGCCATGACCCCCACCTTGCCGGCGTCCCACATGGCCTGGTCGATCTTGGCGGCGGCGACGTTGAGGGCGCTGTACATGCCCACCTTGCCGTCGTTGAACAGCTGGTAGGCGACCTGCGCGTTCTCGTTGGAGTCCAGCGCGTACTTCGTCGCGGTGAGCATGACGTCCTGCACCTGGGCGAGGGCGGCCTGCGACTCGGGGCTGGAGAGCATGCCCTTCCAGGTGTCGCCGTCCTGCTCGGCGTACTGCCCGCCGTGGGTGAACAGCCAGCCCTCGTTGGTGTGCGGGTCGGCGCCGGGCATGTAGATGCCGGAGAAGTCCGGCACGCCCTCGGGGTTGGCGGTGTTCAGCGCCTTGGCGGCGGCGACGAGCTCGTCGAGGCTGGTCGGGACGGCGATGCCGGCCGCCTGGAGCAGGTCCTGGCGGTAGTAGTAGACGCGGGCGCCGGCGTAGAGCGGGGTGGCGTACAGCTTGCCCTCCCAGGAGCCGGCGTCGATGAAGCTCTGGATGAGGTCGCTGCCGCCCAGCTCCTCCTCCTGGTCGGAGATGTCGAGCAGGGCGCCCACCGAGGAGAACAGCGCCACCTGGGTGTTGCCGAACTCGATGACGTCCGGGCTCTCGTCCCGGCTGGCCAGGCTGGTCTGCAGCTTGGAGACGATGCCGTCCCACTGCTGGACCTCGATGGTGAGCGTGGCGCCTGCGTTCTGCTCCTCGAAGGTGCTCTTGAGCCAGGCCTGCGTCTCGTCCGGCACCGAGTCCTGCATGAGCCACAGGCGCAGGTCCTTGCTCTCACCCCCTCCGCCCCCGCCGGCGCCGGCGGACGACTCGGACTCGCCGCCGCACGCGGCGAGGCCGCCGAGCAGGGTGGCGCCGGTGGCGGTGGCGAGCAGGGATCGCCGGGTGAGGTTCATGGCGGGCAACCTTTCGAGGGTCCGGTGCGGCAGGACGAGCGTGGTGGGGGGGGCAGGCGGTGCTGCCGGTCGACTCGGCGTTGAGTCTCGACATCCCGACGAGCACGTGACAAGAGTTAGGACACCTGCTTAACAAGAACGTAACGGCCTCCCGACCTCTTCGGCAAGAGCCTTGCCAGAGATTCGTGAGTGGGGTAAACCAATCCGGTGACCGCCCCGACGCTGCCCGTGCCACGGCCGCACCCGACGTCCTGGCGCGCCTCCACGCGGGGCCTGCGACCGAGCTCGAAGGTGCTGCCCTCGCAGGCCAGGGCGCACAACCGCGCCGTCGTCCTGGGGCTGCTCTTCCACGAGGGCCCCGTCTCGCGCGCCGACCTCGCCCGCGCCACCGGCCTCACCCGGGTGACCGTCTCCGAGATCGTCGGCGACCTGCTCACCGAGGGCCTGGTCGCCGAGCTCGGGCTGCGCCCCGAGGGGCGGGTGGGCAAGCCGGCCATGATGGTCGGGCTGCGCTCCACCGAGCACCACATAGTCGCCGTCGACATGCAGATGCTGCCCGTGGTGCGGGTGGCGGTGCTCGACCTGGCCGGCACCCCGCTCAGCGAGAGCACCGCCGACTTCACCGGCCTGCGCGGCGAGGAGGCGCTCCAGGCGCTCCAGGCGCTGTGCGCCGACGTCCTCGCCGGTGCGCCCCAGCGCGTGGTGGGGGTGGGGATCGGCACCCCGGGCATCGTCGACGCCACCGGCGGCGTCGTGGAGTCCTCCCGGCTGGGCTGGAAGGACGTGCCGCTGGCCGAGCGGCTGTCGGCCGCGCTCGGCACCGCCGTCCACGTGGCCAACGACGCCGACGCGGCGGCGCTCGCGGAGTTCACCTACGGCGAGGCGTCCTCCTCCGGCTTCCTGGCGGTCGTGGCCGGGCAGGGCCTCGGCGCCGGCCTCGTCCTCGACGGCCACCTCGTGCGCGGGCACCGGCTGGCGGCGGGGGAGATCGGCCACCTCGTCGTCGACCCGCGCGGTCAGCAGTGCGAGTGCGGCCGCCGCGGCTGCCTGGAGACGATCGTCGCCCCGCCCTACCTCGCCCGGGCGCTGGAGGGGCGGACCCCGGCCCGCCGGCGCACCGCCCTGCGCGAGGCCGGCCGCCGCCTGGGGGCCGTGCTCGCTCCCGTCGTCGCCGCCCTGGACCTGGAGGAGGTCGTCCTCGTGGGACCGGCCGACCTGCTCGACGGGCCGCTGCTGACCGCCGCCCGCGACACCGTCGAGGCCACCTGCATGCCGGCCTCGGGCGGCGGGGTCCGGCTGCGGATGGCCGCGCTCGGCCCGAACGGCGTCCTGCAGGGCGCGGCCGCCCTCGTGCTGTCCGGGGAGTTCGGCTTCAGCTGACGGCCGGCCCCTCCAGCCGGCGGTCAGCCGACGAAGCGGCGCTCGGTGTTGGTCAGCCGCAGCTTCAGCAGCGCCCGCACGAGGGGCACCGGTGCGATCGGCTGGCGCACCGCAGCGCCCTGCGGCGTCGTGGTCAGCGCGGTCGGGCAGGCGAAACCGGCCTCCAGCAGCGCGCGGGCCAGGTCCGGCGCCACCGCGTCGCCGGGGGAGAGCGCCGCCAGCCGGGTGCGGACCTCGCGGGGCAGTCCCTCCCACCAGCTCACGAGCCGCTCGTCGCGCGGCTGCTGCACGTAGCGCACGCCGCCGGCGACCTGCTCGACCGGCTGGGGGTCGTCCGGGCGCGGGGATCCAGTCGTGGGCACGAGCGGCAGTGTGGACCACGAGCGCGCGCCGCGCTCGCCGGGGAACCCCGGCGTCCCTGCGGACGGGGGAACCCCCGCGCGCCCGGCCCGCTCGGGTCGCAGCGCGCCGGGCGCGGTGGTAGACCGGGCGGGCTGGCGCGGTGGAGCAGCAGCTGCGGCCCCGGCGCTGCGGCGCGCGGGCGCGCGGACCCGCCCAGCGGTCCACCCCCTCGAACCGGAGCCAGAGCGATGAAGCACTCCGCGCAGGGCGCCCGCCGCCCGCAGCAGGACCACCCCGCGACCGCCGCGGTCCCCGGCGCGGGGACGCGCCGGTGAGCGCCGCCACCGGCGGGCAGGCGCCGGTCACCGTCCGCAGCACCGTCCCGGCGCGCATCGACCGGCTGCCGTGGACGCAGTTCCACTGGCTGGTCGTCGTCGGTCTGGGCGTGTCGTGGATCCTGGACGGCCTGGAGATCCAGATCGTCGCCCTCAACGGCGCCGCCCTCACCCACGAGGAGGGCGGGCTGAGCCTGAGCACCGGCGAGGTCGGCGCCCTCGGTTCGGCCTACCTGGCCGGGCAGGTGGTCGGCGCGCTGGTGTTCGGCCGCCTGACCGACAAGCTGGGCCGGCGCAGGCTGTTCATCCTGACCCTGCTCATCTACCTGGTCGGCAGCGGCCTGGGCGGTTTCGCGTGGGACTTCTGGTCCCTGGCGGTCTTCCGGTTCATCGCCGGCACCGGCATCGGTGGCGAGTACACCGCCATCAACTCCGCCATCGACGAGCTCATCCCCTCGCACTACCGCGGGCGCGTCGACATCGCCGTCAACGGCACCTACTGGGCCGGTGCGCTCATCGGCAACATCGCCGGCCTGTACCTGTACTCCGAGTCGGTCCCCGTGCAGTGGGGCTGGCGGATCGGGTTCTTCATCGGGCCGCTGCTCGGCCTCGTCGTCATCTTCCTGCGCAGGCACATCCCCGAGAGCCCGCGCTGGCTGGTCACCCACGGCCGCGCCGAGGAGGCCGAGCGCACCATCGAGGACATCGAGGAACGGGTGCGCCACTCCGGCGCCCACCTGGAGCCGGTCCCGGACTCCAAGGCGCTGGAGATCAAGGAGCTGCCGCCGCTGGGGTTCCGGCAGCTGACGAGGACGTTCTTCGGCACCTACCCCAAGCGGTCCCTGCTCGGGTTCACGATGATGGTGACGCAGTCGTTCCTCTACAACGCCATCTTCTTCACCTACGCGCTGGTGCTGACGACGTTCTACGGGATCGACCAGGGCAGCGTCCCGTGGTACTTCATCCCGTTCGCCTTCGGCAACCTGCTCGGCCCGCTGCTGCTCGGGCCGCTGTTCGACACCGTCGGCCGCCGCAAGATGATCTTCGCCACCTACGGCGGCTCCGGGCTGCTGCTGTTCGTCACCGCGTTCCTGTTCAACGCCCAGGTGCTCGGCGCGGTCTCCCAGACGGTCCTGTGGTGCGTCATCTTCTTCTTCGCCTCCGCCGGTGCCTCCTCGGCGTACCTGACGGTCAGCGAGATCTTCCCGCTGGAACTGCGCGGGCAGGCGATCTCCTACTTCTTCGCCATCTCCCAGGGCGCCGGCGGGGTCGTCGCGCCGTGGTTGTTCGGCAGGCTCATCGACGCCGCCGGCGGGGAGGACGCCGAAGTGCTCAACACCGTCCCGCTGATGTGGGGCTACATCATCGGCGCCGTGATGATGATGGCCGGCGGCATCGTCGCCCGCGTCATCGGCGTCGACGCCGAGCGCAAGTCGCTCGAGGACATCGCCACCCCGCTGTCGGCGACGGGTGCCCCCGCAGGCGGCACCACCGCCGGGGGGCGGTCGCGGTGAGCGCCGAACCGGGGGCGGAGGTGGAGGCGGGCGCCGCCCGCCCGCGGCCGCTGCTCGTCGTGGGCGTCAGCCGGCGGACCGGTTCGCCGCAGGCGCTGCGGTGGGCGCAGGAGGAGGCCGACCACCGCGGGGGGCGGGTGCGCGCGGTGCTGGCCTGGCGCCCCCCGCGGGCACCGGCCGTCGCCGGCGGCCGTCCCCCCGCCGTGGCCACCACGGGGGTCGCCGACCTCCAGGCGCAGGCCGAGGAGCAGCTCGCCGCGCTCGTCGAGGCGGCGCTGGGGCAGGGGCACGTCGTCGAGCGGGTGGCCGTGCAGGGCGCCCCGCGCGCGGTGCTGCTGCGGCAGTCCCGCGAGGCGGAGCTGCTGGTGCTGGACTCCCCGCGCTCGGCCGAGCTGTCCACGCCCGGCGCCAAGCTGCTCGCACCGCGACTGGTGTTCTCCTCGGCCTGCCCGGTGGTGGTGATGCCGCCACCGGTGGAGGAGGGGCTGTCCCCGACCCGCAGGGCCGCGCAGCGGCTGGGGCGGGCGGCGGCCTCCGCGGTGGCCTCCGCCGGCCGGCCCGGCCTGCCGCCGCGAGCCGCCGGCGAGGGCCGCTGAGCGCAGCGGGGAGCGCTGGAGAGGTGCCGAGAACGACCGAGGGGCGACGGAAGACCGTCGCCCCTCGGTGGAAGTGCGCCGTCAGGGACTCGAACCCCGAACCCGCTGATTAAGAGTCAGCTGCTCTGCCAATTGAGCTAACGGCGCAACGGGGAAGACCTTAGCAGGTGCCAGGCGCCGCAGCGAAATCCGGTCCCGCGGGGTGCGCGGCGGGGAGCCGCACCCCGCGGGACCGGCCGGTGGGGCGGGTGCTCAGCCCTGCTTCCACCACTCCTCGTCCGGCAGCCCCTCGGCGGCCAGCAGCTCCTCCGAGTGCGGGCCGTCCGGCGAGACCATGTCCATGATCAGCGAGAGCGGGATGTGCTCGGAGAGCATCTCCATGACCGGCTCCGCGCCCGCGCGCGGCTCGTGGGTCGTGTCCTCGTGCGTCATGCGTCCTCCCGGCGGTCGGTTCCCCCCGAGTTCAGGGGACGCTCAGGACGTCGTCGCGCGGAGGCCGCACCTTGAGGTCCTGCCCCTCCGGAGCACCCGTCCGGCGCGATGAGGCCGCTGCGGACCGCGACGGCGGCCGCGCGCAGCCGCCGCCGGCGGCGTGCGGCGGCGAGGGGGGAGCGGACGGGGCTCGCGGTGCTCATGGTCACGACGCTAGGCAGCCGCCGGGGCGGGCGCATCGCCCGCGGGCACGACCCGGGCATCACCCCGCGGGATGACCCGCCGTCCCCCCGGACCCGCCGCAGGTCCACGGCCGGTGATCGGCTGGACGACGCCCGCGGTGCCGAGCACAGTGGACGGATGATGGACGAGGGGCGGTGGGGGATCACCCTCACCATGCCGCAGTCGCTGCTGCTGGCCCTGCACCTGCGCGACGCCGCGGGGCTGCGGCCGCCCACCTCCGCCCTGCTGCCCGCC
>NZ_JAAALL010000146.1 GCF_009906315.1 Kineococcus vitellinus
CCGCCGTGCCGGCCCCCCAGCAGGTCCCCGAGCAGACCCCCGCACGACCGTCCGTGACCGCCCGGCTGCGGGCCGCGGGCTGCGTCCACGCCGAGCAGGAGGCGGCCCTGCTCCAGGAGGCGGCCGACGGCGCGGACCTGGAGGCCCTCCTGGCGCGGCGGGTGGCCGGCGAGCGCCTGGAGGACGTCCTCGGCTGGGCGGGGTTCTGCGGCCTGCGGCTCGCGGTCGCACCCGGCGTCTTCGTGCCGCGCCACCGCAGCGCGGCCCTCGTCGAGCGCGCCGCCGCGCACGCCCGCCCCGGCGACGTCCTGCTCGACGTCTGCTGCGGCACGGGAGCGCTGGCCGCCGCCGTCTCGGCGCGCGTGCCCGGGCTGCGCGTGCACGCCACCGACCTCGACCCCGCCGCGGTGGACTGCGCCCGCCGCAACCTGCCCGGCGCGCACGTCGTCGCCGGGGACCTGTTCGCCGCGCTGCCGGCCGCGCTGCGCGGCGCGGTGGACGTCCTGCTCGCCAACGTGCCCTACGTGCCCACCGCGCACATCGCCCACCTGCCGCCGGAGATGCGCGAGGCCGAGGACCGCCGCGCCCTCGACGGCGGCGCCGACGGCCTCGACGTGCTGCGCCGCCTGCTGCACGAGGCGGGCGGCTGGCTCGGCGCCCGCGGGCGCTGCTTCGTCGAGCTCGACGAGTCGCAGGCCCCGACCGCGCTCGCGGCCGCCCGCACCGCCGGGCTGCGCGCCGCGGCGGAGACCGACGAGGACGAGGACGGCGACGGCACCACCGTCCTGGTGGTGCGGCGCTGACGGCTCCCCGGGTCGGCGCCCGGCCGGCCCCGGGTCGGCTCGGGTCAGCCCCGGGTCACGTCGCCATGTCGACGAAGCGCGAGTAGTGCCCCTGGAAGGCCACGGTGATCGTGTCGGTGGGGCCGTTGCGGTGCTTGGCGACGATGAAGTCGGCCTCCCCCGCGCGCGGGGACTCCTTCTCGTACATGTCCTCGCGGTGCAGCAGGATGACCATGTCGGCGTCCTGCTCGATCGAGTTGTGGACCGCGATCCCGTCGGCGATGAAGTTGTGGCCGCCCGCGACGGTCGCGTCGAACACCTGCTCCTCGCCGTCCGGATCGATGGCGACGACCTCGTCCCACAGGACGTCGTTCACCGCCATCACCTCCAGGTCCGCGCTGTCGAGGACCTGCGCGACCCGGCCGAGTCGTTCGCGCGAGGGGGCGTGCTTCCACAGGGTGCTGCCGGAGAACGACGTCCCCATCGCCGCGGCGAACTCGCGGTGCGTCATCCCGCGCTCCTGCAGCAGCTGCCGGACGTCGTCCCACACCTGGCGCGGCACGGTGTCCACGTTCGTGTTGCCGCTGACGTCGCGGACGACCTCCAGCAGCCGGTCGGCCGACGCGCCCCGCGCCCCGTGCACGCCGATCTCCTGCAGGAACCGCCGCTGGTCGTCCACGCCGGAGACGTCGAGGGTGTAGCCGGGCCGGTAGCCCGGCTTCGGCGTCGCCGTGCGGACGCGGGTGGAGATGCCGAACCGCAGCAGCAACCGCGACAGGTCGTCGACCAGGCGCCGGCTCGTCGAGGCGTAGTAGATCCGCCCACCGCGGCCGGCCCGCGACACGGTGACCGAGCCGTCCGTGGCCCACAGGTGGCGCAGGAACAGGGCGATCTGCCGCTTGGGGAGGTGGAACACCTCCTCGGGGACGAACTTCTCGTGGCTGCGCCTGCCGAACAGGCCGAGGTCGTCGAGCCACTCGGCGATCGGGTTGCGCTTGCCGTGGGTGAGCCGCAAGGGCGCGGGCAGGCGGAGCGTCGTGCAGCGCGCGGCGGCGTGCTCGTCGCGCACCGCGGTGATGCCGAACGCCGACGCGGCCGCGTCCGCCACCGCCGACAGGTTCGCCTCGTCGACGCTCGCGTAGCGCAGCGGCTGCCGCCTCGCGAAGGAGCCGTCACCGATGAGGTGCCCGAGCAGCACGACGCGGTCGTCCTCCCAGCCGGCGACGCGCTCGGGACCGGGCACGTGCCGCGGCACTGCGATCCGGTCCGCGACGCCGAGCTCCCCCAGCGGCTTCCACCCGTCGTAGGTGAGGAACGGGTGGTTCGCGGTGGCGCGGACCTCCTTGCCCGACGCCAGCCGCAGCCGGTGGACGGGCTTCACCCCCGTCGGGAAGACGTGCGTCAGGTGACGGCGGACGTAGCGCAGCGAGTCGTCGAGGGCCCAGACGGGCACGTCGCGCGCCTGCAGCGCGAACAGCTCACCCATCGTCGTCTCGGCGCCGGTGTCGGCGCGCAGCACGCGGGTGTCCGCCGTGAGGCAGCCGGACTCGCGCAGGTCGCTCATCTGCGGCTTCTTGTCCGTGCGCTGCTCCGGACCGCGGTTCAGCTGCGAGAGCGCGATGACCGGGACCTCGATCTCCTTGGCCAGCAGCTTGAGCGCGCGGGAGAACTCGGAGACCTCCTGCTGGCGGCTCTCGACGCGCTTGCCGCTCGTCATCAGCTGCAGGTAGTCGACGATGACGAGCTTGAGGTCGGCGCGCTGCTTGAGGCGGCGGCACTTGGAGCGGATCTCCATCAGCGACATGTTCGGCGAGTCGTCGATGTAGAGCGGGGCCTCGGACACCGAGCCCATCGTGCGGGCGAGCTTGGTCCAGTCGTCCTCGCGCATCGTGCCCTTGCGCATGTTCTGCAGGGGGATGCGCGCCTCCGCGGACAGCAGGCGCATGGAGATCTCGTTGCGGCCCATCTCCAGGGAGAAGATCACCGAGGCCAGGCCGTGCTTGATCGAGGCGGCGCGGGCGATGTCCAGTCCCAGGGTCGAGTTGTGCGTCGGGATCATCGACCGGCCGGCGAGGTAGAGGTGGTCGTCGTTCGAGACCTCCACGCAGCGCACGGGGACGGGGTCGATGCGGCGCACCTCGGTGATGAAGCGCGAGTCGCGTCGCGTGAACCGCCGCTGTCGACGGTCCTTGTGCGCGATGCGCTTGCGCTCGAGGCGGAAGACGTCGTCATCGGTGCTGAAGGTGATCGTGTAGGCCGTCGACGACGCGGCGGAGCGCCCGTCGACGCGCTTCTCGCTCCAGCCGGTCCGGTAGCCCAGGCTGTGCACGAGTTCACGGACGCCCTCGGCGAGCCGGCGCGAGGTCACGCTGAACTGCACGGTGCCGCTCGGCGCGACCGTCCCGTCGGTGTCCAGCAGACCGGCCAGCAGCGCCCGGCGCTGGGCCAGCGAGCCGCGCAGGTACGCGGCGGGGACGTGCTTGTCGCCGAGGACGCCGATGGTCCGCAGCCGGGCCTGCAGGGTGCCGTGGTGGTCGCGGCACTGCTGGCACAGCACCAGACCCGACGACGGACGGCCGCAGTCCGGGCAGGTCGGCTCCTGCCGGGGTGCGCCCGCACCGCGGGAGCGACCGCCGCAGCTGCGGCCGCAGGTCTTCACCTCGGAGGTGCGTGGCGTGAACTCCCGGCCGCAGACGACGCAGCCCCTCGTTGCGATGACGGGCGTCGGCAGGCGCAGCGAGTACGACATGCCGCCGCGGGGGACGACGACCAGCCCTTCGTCCTCCAGGTGCACGACGAGCTCGGGGTCCGCGGTGGTGATCTGCGCGGACGCGCTCGTGCCGTCGCCCAGCCAGGCCCCGAGGACGTAGGCGGGGACGAGGTGGTCCTGCTCCGGCAGCTCGAGCGGTGCGGCGAGGGCCACGGCGTGGTTGAGGCGCTGCTCGGCGCCTCCGCAGCGGACGGTGCCGGCGATCTCCTCGGTGGTCTTCACGGAGGGGAAGGTGCGCTGGTTCTTCGTGCGGTCGTACCCGGTGGCCGCCGCGTGGGCGGACTTGCGGGAGGCCCGGGTGCTGGTCAGCCACTGGTGCTGCGCGTCGGCCACGATCGAGCTGCCGTCGGAGAAGCGCACCTCGTAGCAGGGGCGGTCGAGCAGGACGTCGGTCGCTGCGACGACGCGGGTGGGGCGGCCGTCGGCGCCGAGGAGCTCGTCGCCGACCTGCACCCGCCCCATCGTCGTCCAGCCGCCCGGGGTGGGCAGCGGGGTGTCGAGGGCGAGCGCCTTGCCCACGGCGGGCCGCGCCGCGATGACGATCATCTGGCCGGGGTGCAGGCCGTTGGTGAGCTGGTCGAGGTCGGCGAAGCCGGTGGGGACGCCGACCATGCCCTCGCCGCGGTGGGAGCTGGCCTCGATCTCGTCGATGGTGCCCTCGATGACGTCGCCGAGGACGGCGTAGTCCTCCTTCACCCGCTTCTCGGTGACGGCGTAGACCTCGGCCTGGGCGGAGTTGACGATGGCCTCGACGTCCATGCCGTCGCCGCCGTAGCCCATCTGCACGATGCGGGTGCCGGCCTCCACCAGGCGGCGCAGCACGGCGCGCTCGCGCACGATGCGGGCGTAGAAGCCGGCGTTGGCGGCCGTGGGGACGGTGGAGATGAGGTCGTGCAGGTAGGGGGTGCCGCCGACGCGGGCGAGCTCGTTGCGGTTGGTGAGCTCGGCGGAGACGGTGACCGGGTCGGCGGGCTCGCCGCGCGAGTACAGGTCGAGGACGGCCTCGTAGATGAGCTCGTGGGCGGGGCGGTAGAAGTCGTTGCCCTTGAGGACCTCGACGACGTCGGCGATGGCGTCCTTGGACAGCATCATCCCGCCCAGCACGCCCTGCTCGGCGGCGATGTCCTGGGGGGGCATGCGGTCGAAGGACTCACCGCCGGCGGAGGAGCCCCCGTCGCGGCCGCGGCGGGGCTGACCGCCCTGGCCGTCGTACTGCGCGGGCGGCTCGTCGTAGGTGGTCACTGCGGCAAGCCCCTCTTCCCGGACGCCCTCTCGGCGGCCGTCGCCCGCAGGTCTACGGGAGGCGTCCGACACGAGCTCGACGTGCTCTCCAGGCACAGTGACCCACGCCCTGCCGCCGGGTCAAACGGCCCTGTGCACAGGTCGGTGGACAGGCTGTGGACGGCCTGGGGACCGTTGTGCACAGGGGGTGGACAACCCTGGGGACAACTTCGTGGATCCAGGGGGCCGGGGACGGTCGCACTGCGCTGACCTGCGACGATGCTGTCCACGCGGTGTGGAAGCACGAAGAGTGGTGTGGACGGGTGGATGGCGGACGGGTTGCGGTCTGGTAACGGCTCCCCCGGGCGGCTCGAGCCGGGGCGGCGGGACGCCGAGATCCTGCGGTTGGCCGTCCCCGCCCTGGGCGCGCTCGTGGCCGAACCGCTCTTCCTGCTGGCCGACTCCGCGATCGTGGGGCGGCTGGGGACGCTGCCGCTCGCCGGGCTGGGCATCGCCGGCGCGGTGCTGGGCACGGCCGTCAGCGTCTTCGTCTTCCTCGCCTACGGCACCACCGCGGGCGTGGCCCGCCGCCTGGGGGCCGGCGACCGGCGCGGTGCGCTGGCGCAGGGCGTGGACGGCGTGTGGCTCGCGCTGGGGCTGGGCGTGCTCAGCGCCGTGCTCGTGGGGCTGCTGTCGGGTCCCGTCGTCGACCTGCTGGGGGTGTCGGCCGCCGCCCGGCCGTTCGCGCTGACCTACCTGCGCTGGAGCCTGCCGGGCCTGCCCGGGATGCTCGTCGTCCTGGCGGCGACGGGGGTGCTGCGCGGCCTGCAGGACACCCGCACGCCGCTCGTGGTGGCCGCCGCGGGAGCCGCGCTCAACGCGGGGCTCAACCTGCTGCTCGTGCACGGCGCCGGCTGGGGGGTCGCCGGCTCGGCGATCGGCACCGCCGCCACCCAGCTGCTCATGGCGCTGGCGCTGGTGGCCGTCGTGGCGCGCGGGGTGCGGCGGGCCGGTGCCCGGGTGCGCCCGCACCCGCTGGGGGTGCTGCGCGGGGCCCGGGACGGCGTGCCGCTGCTGGTGCGGACGGTGACGCTGCGGGTGGCGCTGCTGCTGACGACGTTCGTGGCGGCCGCGCAGGGGGACGCGGGGATCGCGGCCCACCAGGTGGCGAGCACGGTGTGGACGACGGCGGCGCTGGCCCTGGACGCCCTGGCCATCGCCGCGCAGGCCCTCGTCGGGCGGGGGCTGGGCGCCGGGGGCGTGGACGAGGTGCGCGCCACGGTGCGCCAGGTGGTGCGCTGGGGCGTCGGTGCGGGCGCGGTGCTGGGCGCGCTGCTCGTGCCGGCGAGCGCGCCGGTGGCGGGCCTCTTCGCCCCGGACCCGGCCACCCGCGCCCACCTGGCCGCCGCGCTCGTCGTGCTGGGGCTGTGCCTGCCCCTGGCCGGGTGGGTCTTCGTCCTGGACGGCGTCCTCATCGGCGCCGGCGACGGGCGCTACCTGGCGCGTGCCGGGCTGGTGACGCTGGCCTGCTACGCGCCCTTCGCCCTGGGGGTGCTGCGGCTGGCGCCGGCCGGGCGCAGCGGGCTGGTGTGGCTGTGGATCGGCTTCGCCGGGGTGTTCACGCTGGCGCGGCTGCTCACGCTGGTGCGCCGCGAGCGCGGCGGCGCGTGGGTGGTCACGGGGGCCTGAGGCGCTCCCCCGCGGCCCCGGGGTGACCGGGAGCGCGGGGGGCCGCAGGGGGCCGGAAGGCCGCTCAGGCGGGGAGGATGCGCTCCAGCTGCGGCACGAGGGCGTCCAGGGCGTAGCGCACCGAGAGCACCGAGGCCAGGGAGTAGGCGTCGGAGACCTCCTCGTCGAGCACGAGCGCCCGCCCGGCCGCGACCGCCGGGACCGCCGTCCACAGCGGGTCGCCGGTGATGTCGGTGGCCGGGACGTAGATGGGGAAGGCGATGATCGCGTCGGCGTCCAGGAGGGTGAGCTGCTCGTTCGAGACGTCGACGCTGAAGCCGCCCTCGCCGACGGGCAGCGCGGCGACCTGCGGGTTCTGCACGAAGCCCAGGCGCTCCATGAACTCCACGCGCTCGCTGCCCTCGACGTAGGCGCCCCAGCCCTCGCTGGTGCGGGCGGCCGCGGTGACGGTGCGGTCCTTCCACTGCGGGTGGGCGGCGGCGGCCTGCTCGAAGGCGGTGTCGACCTCGTCGAGCAGGTCCTGGCCCTCGGCGGCCTTGCCGAGGGCCTGGGCGATCATCGTCACCTGGTCCCGGAGGTCGGTGAGGTAGGACTCGCCGTCGGCGGGGACGCCGAGGGTGGGGGCGATGGCGGCCAGCTTGGCGTGGCGGTCCTCGTCGCCGGAGCTCTTGACGTCGAGGATCAGGTCCGGCTGCAGCGCCGCGACGGCCTCGTAGGAGGGTTCCAGCGTCCCGATGATCTGCGGCGGGCTGGTGTACCTGCCGGCGGCCCAGGGGCCGACGCCCTCGCCGCCGAAGGCCAGCCAGTCGGAGGCGCCGACGGGCTGCACGCCCAGGGCCAGCGCGGTCTCCGCGTCGCCCCAGCCGAGGGCGACGACGCGCTGCGGCGCCTGCTCCAGGGTCACGTCGCCGAACTTCGTGGGGATGGTCACCGGGAAGCCGCCCGCCGCGGCCGGGGTGCCGGAGGTCGCCGAGCCGGTGGCGGGGCTCGAGTCGTCGCCGCAGGCGGACAGCGACAGGGCCGCGGCGGCGGAGGCGGCGAGGGCGGCACGACGGGACAGCAGCACGGGGGGACCTTCCGGCAGGCGGGAGCGGATCAGCCAGGCAAGCCTATCCTGACTCGACACCGGGCCCGCCCGGTGGCCGCCCGGGGCGTCGCGGGTGCCCCGGACGCGCGGAGGCCGGCCGCACCAGGGTGCGACCGGCCTCTGCTCGTGCGGTGAGCGCTCGGCTCAGGCGGTGGCCTCGACGACGTCGATGGTCACCGTGGCCGACACCTCGGGGTGCAGGCGGACGAGGGCCTTGTGCGTGCCGACGGTCTTGATCGGCTGCAGGATCTCGACCTTGCGCTTGTCGACCGCGGGGCCGCCGGCGGCGGTCACGGCCTGCGCGACGTCGGCCGGGGTGATGGCCCCGAAGAGGCGGCCGCCCTGGCCGGCGCGGGCGGCGAAGGCCACCGTGCGCGACTCCAGCGACTGCTTCACGGCCTTGGCGTCGTCGAGCGAGGCGATCTCGCGGCTCTTGCGGGCCTTGCGGATCGTCTCGACCTGCTTCTCGCCGCCCTTGGACCACGGGGTGGCCAGGTTGCGCGGGAGCAGGAAGTTGCGGCCGTAGCCGTCCTTGACCTCGACGACGTCGCCGGGGGCTCCGAGGCCGGTGACCTCGTGGGTGAGGATGAGCTTCATCTCGTGTCCCCTCCTCAGCGGGCGGAGCTGCTGTAGGGCAGCAGCGCCATCTCGCGGGCGTTCTTGATCGCCTTGGCGATCTGCCGCTGCTCCTGGACGGACACGCCCGTCACCCGACGCGCGCGGATCTTGCCGCGGTCGGAGATGAACTTGCGCAGCAGCGCGGTGTCCTTGTAGTCGACCGCCTCGATCTTGGCGGCCTTCAGCGGGTTCTGCTTCTTCTTGGGCTTGCGCACGGGCACCTTGGCCATCGTGGTGCTCCCCTCTCGTGAGAGCCCAGGGGTTCGAGCCCTGGGATGGGTCAGTGGTGGACGACCGTCAGAACGGCGGGTCGTCGTTGGACGAACCGCCCCAGCCGCCGCTGGAGCCGCCGCCCGAGGGGCCGGTGGCCCACGGGTCCTCCTGCTGCTGACCACCGGCGGCGGGACCGCCGGAGGAGGAGCCGGAGGCGCCCCAGCCGCCGGAGCCGCCGGAGCCGCTGCCGCCACCGGAGTTGCCGCCGCCGCCGAAGCCGCCGCCACCGCCGCCCCCACCACCGCGCGAGGTCTTGTTGACCTTCGCGGTCGCGTAGCGCAGCGAGGGGCCGACCTCGTCGACCTGCATCTCGATGACGGTGCGCTTCTCGCCTTCCTTCGTGTCGAAGGTCCGCGACTGCAGGCGTCCGGTCACCACGACCCGGGTGCCGCGCGTGAGGGACTCGGCGACGTTCTCCGCCGCCTCGCGCCAGATCGCGCAGCGCATGAACAGCGTCTCGCCGTCCTTCCACTCGTTCGACTGGCGGTCGAACGTGCGGGGCGTCGAGGCGACCGTGAAGTTGGCCACCGCGGCGCCGGAGGGGGTGAAGCGCAGCTCGGGGTCGTTGGTGAGGTTCCCGATCAGCGTGATGACGGTCTCGCCCGCCATCAGGCGGCCTCGGCGCGGAGCAGCTTCGTCCGCAGCACCGCCTCGTTGAGGTTGAGCTGGCGGTCCAGCTCCTGGGCCACGGCCGGCTCGGTGTTGAGCTCGACGACCGCGTAGATGCCCTCGGACTTCTTCTTGATGTCGTAGGCGAGCCGGCGGCGGCCCCAGATGTCGACCTTGCCGACCTCGCCACCACCCTGGCGGACCACGTTGAGGAAGCGGTCGAGCGACGGTCCGACCGTGCGCTCCTCCAGCTCCGCGTCGAGGATCACCATGAGCTCGTACTGACGCGCGCTCATTCCCCACCTCCTTCGGTCTCGAGCGGCCACGGTCTCTCCGTGGCAGGAGGGTCTCGGTGCGTCGTCCGGACCCGACCGCGGAAGCGGTGCGGGCACGGGACCACACGAGTCTACCGGCCCTCGGGGGCCCACCCTGCCGCGAGCGGCGGGCACCGGCGCCGCCGTCCACAGCGCCCGGCCGCCGCCGCGCCGCCACCGCTCCTGTGGACCCCCGGACGGGGAGGTGCGGGTCAGGCGACGCGGACGACGAGGGCGTCGGGGGCGCGGTCGAAGTCGCCGCCCGAGGGGTCGTCCAGGCCGCGGACGGTGCGCACCGGGTCCGCGGCCGGGCGGCGCGCGTCGCGCACCACGCACGCCACCAGCCAGCCGATCGCCGCCAGCCGAACGAGCAGCACCAGCGCGTACAGCTCCGCCGGCAGCGCCCGGTCCGGGGTGGACTGCCCGGCGATGTACAGCCACACCGCGCCGAAGTAGACGCCCTCCGCCACCCACCACAGCAGGTGCTCGCGCCAGCGCGGCACCGCCAGCGCCGCCAGCGGCAGCAGCCACAGCGAGGCCTGCACCGGGAAGGAGGGGCCCAGCGCGCAGAAGCCCGCCACGAGCAGGAACGCCACCTGCGCCAGCCGCGGCCGGCGCGGCGTCCACAGCACGAACACCGCGACGAGCACCGTCCAGACCACCCACGCGCCCACCGCCAGCGCGGTGACCGCGCCGCTGGGCAGCCCGACGGCGTCGCGGGCGCCCCCGGCCTGCTGCACCAGCTGCGGCAGCAGCCACGGGGAGCCGTAGCCGGCCCGCTGGTCGCCGAAGGCCGTCAGGTGGGCGCTCCAGGCCTGCGGGCGCGCCAGCGCGAACGGCAGGTCCACCGCCAGCCAGGCCGCGGCGGCCGCCGCCAGCGTCGTGGCGCTCGCGCGCCAGCGCCCGGTCCGCACCGCCAGCAGCACGATCGCCAGCAGCAGCAGGGCCGGGTAGGTGCGGGCGGCGACGGCCAGCCCGAGCAGCAGCCCGGCCGCGACGGGGCGCCGGCGCGCCCACGCGGCCATCCCCGCGGCGGCCAGCGCGACACCGAGGAGGTCGAAGGAGACCAGGGCGCTGAGCAGCAGGACCGGGCTGGCGGCCACGAGCAGCGCGTCCCAGCCGCGGCGCCGGCCCGCGCTCACCCGCACCGCGACGACCACGGTGAGCGCCGCGAGCAGCAGAACGACGCTGCCGGCGTCGAAGTAGGCGCGCTGGGCCTCCACGCTCACCTGCGCCGGGGCGGCGCGGCCCACCAGCCAGGCCAGCACGGCCGTGAGCGGCGGCTGCCCCAGCGAGACGCCCTCGGCGTAGGGGCCCAGGCCCGCGGCCAGGCCGGAGGAGGTGTAGACGACCGGCAGGTCCGAGTAGCAGGCGTGCACGAACTGGTCGGGGGTGTTCCACCCCTGCGCCCGGCAGTGGTGCTTGGTGAGCGCGCCGAGCGCCACGACGAGCGAGGCCAGGGCCACCGACACCGGCAGCGCGCGCGCCCACCACGGCCCCTCGCCGCCGAGCCGGCGCCCGGCCGGGCCGCCGAGGACCTCGG
>NZ_JAAALL010000147.1 GCF_009906315.1 Kineococcus vitellinus
ACCCTGGAGGAGCCCCGTGACCCGCCTGCGCACCGCCCTCGCCCTCGGCGCCACCGCGGCCCTGCTGCTCGCCGGCTGCTCCGGCTCCGACGGCGACGGGGGCACCGCCGCGCCCGGGGAGGGCCGCGGGTCGGCCGTCTCGGCCGAGCGGTGCGCGGCCAACGAGGCGGCCGGGCGGATCACCTACGTCACCGGCTACCAGTACCAGGCCTCGGCGAGCATCCTCGACCCGATCGCGGCGCAGGCGCTGGGCTACTTCGACGCCCTCTGCCTCGACGTGCAGATCCAGCCGGGCACCGGCGAGACGGCGCAGAACGCCCAGCTCGTCGCGGCCGGCACCGCGCAGATCTCCTCGATGAGCGGGAACTCCGACGTCCTGGTCAACGTGGCCAACGGCGTCGACGTGAAGGCGGTCGCGCTGTTCGGGCACGTGCCCATCGCCACCCTCATGACGGGGCCGGGGATCACCGACCTGAAGCAGCTGGAGGGGACGACGCTGGGGCAGAAGGGGGCGCTGCCCGTCGCGATCGAGGGCATGCTGCGCGCCGCCGACGTCGACGTCGACGCGATCACCCAGGTCGTCGTGGGCTTCGACCCGACGGTGCTGGTGCGCGGGCAGGTGCAGTCGCTCACCGGCTACAAGTCCAACGAGCCGCTCACCCTGGCGGCGCTGGGCGAGGAGGTCACCCAGTGGAACCCCGAGGACCGCGGCGTCCCCGGCTCCATCGCCACGACCATCGTCAACCCGGGGTTCCTGGCCGAGCACCGCGGCGCCGTGGAGGACTTCCTGCGCGCGCAGCTGAAGGCGTACCGCTACTGCGAGGCCTCCGAGGAGCAGGCCGCCGAGTGCGTCGGCCACGCCGCCGAGCAGGCCCAGGCCGGGTACGACACCGAGCACAACGTGCAGGTCTGGCGGACGGAGGCGCGCCTCGTCGACGACTCGCTGCCCGCCGGGCAGGTGCTGGGGCAGATCGACGAGGCCTCGGTGCGCACCGAGGGCGACTTCCTCGTGCGCATGGGCCAGGTCCCCGCCGCGCCGGACCCGGCCTCCCTGGTCGACGCCGACCTCGTGCCCTCGCTGTACGCCGACGGCGACCTCGTGTGGCCCGTCCCGTGAGCGGGCGCGAGTACGGCGTCTTCCTGCCCGTCGGCAACGGCGGCTGGATCATGTCCGAGACGGCGCCGCACCCGGAGGCGACCTGGGCCTACAACCGCGAGGCCGCGCTGGCCGCCGAGCGCATCGGGCTGGACTTCGTGATGTCCATGGCCAAGTGGCGCGGGTACGGCGGGAGCACCGACCACTGGGGCCGCACGCTGGAGTCGATGACCCTGACGGCGGCGCTGGCCGAGGCCACCGAGCGGGTCCAGCTGTGGGCGACGGTGCACACCAACCTCTTCCACCCGGCGGTGGTGGCCAAGGTGTTCGCCACCCTGGACCAGGTCTCCGGCGGGCGGTGCGGGATGAACGTCGTCGTCGGCGCCTACGAGCACGAGTTCTCCCAGATGGGGCAGTGGCGCGCCGACCTGACCCACGACGACCGCTACCGCTACACCGAGGAGTGGCTGCGGCTGGTCGAGCGGTTGTGGAGCGAGGACTCCGTCAGCGCGAACGGGGAGTTCTTCACCCTGGACGACTGCCAGTCGCGCCCGCACCCCTCGCGGCGCCCCACCGTCATCGCGGCCGGCCGCTCGCCGGCCGGCACGCGCTTCCAGGCGGCCCACTGCGACGGCTCCTTCCTCACCGCCGAGGACCTGCCGGGGCTGCGCACGGCCAGCCGGGAGGTGAAGGCGCTCGCGGCCGAGCACGGCCGCTCGATCAAGACGTACGCCATGCTCACCGTCGTCCTCGACGAGACCGATGCCGCCGCGCAGCGCCGCTTCGCCGAGTACGGGCGCGGCTACGACGCGGAGGCCATCACGCGCATGAAGCTGTCGTGGGGGCTGCCGCTGGAGCGGGCGATGTCGATGACCGCCGGCGACGAGGCGCACGAGGCGTTCCAGACGGCGGTCGTCGTCGGCGGGCCGCAGACGGTGGTGGAGCAGGTCGCCCAGCAGGTGCACGAGGCCGAGCTGGACGGGCTGATGCTCGTCTTCCCCGACTACCTGCGCGACACCGAGCCCTTCGGCGAGCTCGTCCTGCCGGGCCTGCGGGCGGCGGGGTGAGCGAGCAGCGGCTGGCGGCGCTGCGCGGCCTGCGCGGTGCGCTGCTCGTCGTCGACGTGCAGCGCTCCTTCGCCGACCCCGCGCACCTGACCCACCTCGACGACGACGCGCGCTCGCGCACGGCGGCCGCCGTCGAGCGGACCGCGGAGGCGCTCGCGGCCGCCCGCGCCGGCGGCACCGAGGTGGTGTGGGTGCAGCTGCGGGTCCCGCCGGACCAGCCGTGGGCGGCCTCGAACTGGCTGCGGGGCCTGGGGCCCGGCGACCCCTGGCCGAACGAGTGGGAGCCCTGCGTGGAGGGCACCAGCGGGGTCGAGTGGTACGCGCTCGCCCCGGCGCCCGGGGAGGCCGTCGTCCCCAAGCGCACCTACGACGCCTTCGCCGGCACGGGCCTGGCGCGGCTGCTGCGCGAGCGCGGCGTCGAGTGGGTCGCGGTCGCCGGCCTGACGAGCGACTGCTGCGTGCTGGAGACGGCCGGCAGCGCCTTCACGCACGGCTTCCGCGTGCTCGTCCTCGCCGACGCCACGGCCGCGGAGGACCGGCGCGCCCACGACGCCGCGCTGCTGCTGCTGTCGCTGCACAGCGCCGTCGTCGTCGACGTGGCGGCCGTGCGGGGGTTGTGGGGGGCGCCCGGTCAGGCGGTCGGCGCGGGGAAGGAGTAGGCGAGGCGCTGGCGGGCGGAGGTCGTGGCGGTGGCCTCGCCGGCGAAGGTGTAGCGCACCGACCGCACGCCCTGCACCTGGTAGCGGTGGAAGCCGGCGACGGTGCCGGCCGGGCAGCGCACCTGCTGCAGGTCGCCCGCGCGGTCGCGCAGGACGTTCTTGAACACCACGCTCGCGTCGACGGTGCTCGTGGTCGCGGAGGCCTCGACGACGGTGTCGACGAACTCGCCGCTGTTGTACCAGGGGACGCCGTCCAGCGAGCCGGTGAGCACCTGCCCGAAGCGGACCGCGGTGCCGCGCACGACCTCGCCGTCGCGGAAGCAGGCGGCGTCCAGGCGCCCGCTGATCACCGACTCGACGTAGCTGAGGTCGGCGGAGGCGGGGACGGTGCTGCGCACGACGAGGCCGTCGCCGACGGCGACGACGCGGCTGCTCAGCCGGTCGGCCGGGGCGGCGGCGGCCGGAGCGGCGGCGGCGGCGACCGTGCCCGCGCCCAGGGCGACGGCGGCAGCGGCGGCGCCGAGGGTGCGGCGGACGGTGGGGCGCACGGATGCGGTCATGGTAGTTCCCCCTGCGGAGTTCGGTCGTCGCTCTGAGTGACCATCCAGGCCAGTGTGGCCCGTCCGGGTGGGCCGCGTCCGTGGTCGGGCGGATCCACCCCTCCATCGGCGCAACGCATCGTCACTGAATGCTCCGAACGGGTGATGTGTCCGGGCGGGCACCTAGACTCTGCGTCGTCATGTCGAGGTCTTCTGAGCGCCGTCCGCGCCGGTCCCACCGTCCACCCGCGGCGACGCTGCCCGACGACCCGCGCGTGCAGGCCCTCGCGCAGCGCCTGGGCGCGGTGTCGCTGCGCGACGAGGACCGGCTGCGCCGCCGCCTGGCGGTCCTGGCCCGCGGTGAGCGCCCGCTCGAGGCCGCCCTCGCCGAGGTCGAGGCGCAGACCGCCGCCGCCGAGGCCCGCGCCGCCGCGCGCGCGGCCACGGTGCCCGCCGTCGCCTACCCCGAGCAGCTGCCCGTCAGCCAGGAGAAGGACCGCATCGCCGCCGCGCTGCGCGAGCACCAGGTCGTCGTGGTCGCCGGCGAGACGGGCTCGGGCAAGACGACCCAGCTGCCGAAGATCTGCCTGGAGATCGGCCGCGGCGTGCGCGGGCGCATCGGGCACACCCAGCCCCGGCGCATCGCCGCCCGTGCCGTCGCCGAGCGCGTGGCCGACGAGCTGGGCACCGAGCTGGGCGGCCTGGTCGGCTACGCGGTCCGCTTCACCGACACCGTCGGCGAGGGCAGCCTCGTCAAGGTCATGACCGACGGCATCCTGCTCGCCGAGATCCAGCGCGACCCCGAGCTGCTGCAGTACGACACGCTCATCGTCGACGAGGCGCACGAGCGCAGCCTCACCATCGACTTCCTGCTGGGCTACCTCGCCCAGCTGCTGCCGCGCCGCCCCGACCTCAAGCTCGTCATCACCTCCGCCACCATCGACCCGCAGCGCTTCTCCCGGCACTTCGGCGGGGCGCCCGTGCTCGAGGTCTCCGGGCGCACCTACCCCGTCGAGGTCCGCTACCGCCCGCTGCTGGCCGAGGAGCTGGCGGCCGAGCTCGCCGGCGACGGCGCGGGGGACGAGGACGGCCGCGACGGCGGTGGCGACGGTGACGACGGCGGGGCGGGCGAGGGGCTCGACGAGCAGGACGCGCTGCCGGTCGACGACCGCGACCAGACCGAGGGGATCCTCGACGCCGTCCGCGAGCTCGCCGCCGAGGGGCCCGGCGACATCCTCGTCTTCCTGCCCGGGGAGCGGGAGATCCGCGACACCGCCGACGCCCTCGAGGACCTGGTGCGCCGCCGCGAGCTGCGCGAGCTCGAGGTCGTCCCGCTGTTCGCGCGGCTGAGCGCCGAGGAGCAGCACCGGGTCTTCCGCCCCCACGCCGGGCGGCGGGTCGTGCTGTCCACCAACGTCGCCGAGACCTCGCTGACCGTCCCGGGGATCCGCTACGTCGTCGACGTCGGCACCGCGCGCATCTCCCGCTACAGCCACCGCACCAAGGTGCAGCGGCTGCCCGTGGAGAAGGTCTCGCAGGCCTCGGCGAACCAGCGCGCCGGCCGCTGCGGGCGCGTGGCCGACGGCATCTGCATCCGGCTGTACTCCCAGGCCGACTTCGAGTCCCGCCCGGAGTTCACCGACCCCGAGATCCTGCGCACCAACCTCGCCGCGGTCATCCTGCAGATGACCTCCCTGGGCCTGGGCGACATCGCCGCCTTCCCGTTCGTGGAACCGCCGGAGGCGCGCAGCATCGCCGACGGCCTGGCCCTGCTGGCCGAGCTCGGCGCGATCGAGGGCGCCCGGCCGGGCGACCGGGGGGTGCCGCGGCTGACCCGCACCGGCCGCGACCTGGCCCGCCTGCCCATCGACCCCCGGCTGGGCCGCATGGTCCTGGAGGCGCAGCGCAACGGCTGCCTGCACGACGTCCTCGTCGTCGTGGCCGCCCTGTCGGTGCAGGACCCGCGCGAGCGCCCGCTGGAGCAGCGCGACCGCGCCGCGCAGCTGCACGCCCGCTTCCGCCACGAGCAGTCGGACTTCCTCACCTACCTCAACCTGTGGGCCTACCTGCAGCACCTGCAGCGGGAGCTGTCCTCCTCGGCGTTCCGGCGCCGGGTGAAGGCGGAGATGCTGCACCACCTGCGCATCCGCGAGTGGCAGGACACCTACTCGCAGCTGCGGCGCGTCGTGCGCGACCTGCGCTTCGAGGTCCGCGCCCCCGAGCTCGGCGAGCCGGAGGAGGGGGAGCTGTTCCCCGCACCCGGCTACGACGCCGACGGCGTGCACCGCTCGCTGCTGGCCGGGCTGCTGGGCAACATCGGCCTCAAGGACGTCCGCGAGGAGGGCCGCGGCCGGCGCGAGGGCGGGCGCCGCGAACCGCAGCGCCCCGCCCAGCAGGAGTACCTCGGCGCCCGCGGGGCGAAGTTCGCGATCTTCCCCGGTTCCGCGCTCGGGCGGCGCAACCCCGACTGGGTCGTGGCCGCCGAGCTCGTGGAGACCTCGCGGCTGTGGGCGCGGGTGGCCGCCGCGATCGACCCGCGCTGGATCGAGCCGCTGGCCGAGCACGTCGTCAAGCGCAACCACTCCGAGCCCCGCTGGTCGCGCAAGCGGGCCGCGGTCGTGGCCACCGAGCGCGTCACCCTCTACGGCGTGCCGATCGTGGCCGGGCGCACCGTCGCCTACGGCGGCATCGACCCGGAGACCTCGCGGGAGCTGTTCATCCGGCACGCCCTCGTCGAGGGCGACTTCGAGACCCGCCACGAGTTCTTCTCCCGCAACCGCGAGCTGCTGGAGGAGGCCGAGGAGCTGGAGAACCGCGCCCGCCGCCGCGACATCGTCGTCGACGACGAGGTGCTGTTCGCCTTCTACGACGCCCGCATCCCCGCCGACGTCGTCTCCGGCCGCCACTTCGACGCCTGGTGGAAGACCGAGCGGCGCACCCGCCCCGACCTGCTGACCTTCGACCCGGCGATGCTCGTCGCCGACGACCCGGGCATCAGCGAGGAGCGCTTCCCGCTCAGCTGGCGCCAGGGGGACCTGGACCTCGCGCTGTCCTACGTCTTCGACCCCGGCTCGCCGCTGGACGGGGTGACCGTCGACGTGCCCGTGGAGGTCGTCAACCGCTTCGACGACCGCGACCTGCTGTGGCAGGTGCCGGGTTTCCGCCACGACATGGTCACCGCGCTGCTGCGCTCGCTGCCCAAGCAGCTGCGCAAGAACCTCGTGCCCGCACCGGACGTCGCGGCGCGGTTCCTGGAGCGCGTCACCCCGCGCGCCGAGCCGTTCTGGACGGCCTTCGAGCGCGAGATGCCGAGGCTGGGCGACGGCACGGAGGTGTACGCCGAGGACGTGGACTGGACGAAGGTGCCCGCGCACCTGCGGCCCTCCTTCCGCGTCGTCGGCGCCGACGGTGCGGTCCTGGCGCAGGGCCGGGACTTCCCGCGGCTGCGGGCCGCGCTGGAGACCGAGGTCGTGGCCACGCTCACCGAGGCCGCCGACGAGGTGCAGCGCACCGGGGCGCGCTCGTGGGCCGAGCTGCCCGAGGAGGTCCCGGCCACCCACACCAGCGTCCGGCGCGGCACCGACGTGACGTCCTACCCGGCGCTGGTCGACGAGGGCGCCACCGTGGGCCTGCGCACGTTCGCCACCCCGGGGCAGGCGCAGGCCGAGCACCGCGCCGGGGTGCTGCGGCTGCTGCTGCTCACGCTGCCCTCGCCCGTGCGGGCGGTGCAGGCCGGCCTGCCCAACGACGCCAAGCTGCTGCTGGCGCGGGCGCCCCACGGCAGCGCCGCCGCCGTCCTGGAGGACTGCGTGCGCGCCGCCGCCGACGCGCTGCTGGAGCAGGCCGGTGGCGCGGGGGTGCGCACCGGCGCCGCGTTCGCCGAGCTGGCCCGCACCGTCGGCGCGCGCCTGCCGGAGCTCACGGCGAGCACCGTGGACCGCGCGCTGCGGGTGCTGCGCTCGGCGGCCGGCGTCGAGCGCGCGATCTCGCGCACCACCAGCCTGGCGCTGGTGCCCTCGCTGGCCGACGTCCGCGAGCAGTTCACCGGGCTCGTGCACGCCGGGTTCGTCGCCGAGACGGGGGTGGATCGGCTGCCGGACCTGCTGCGCTACCTGCAGGGGATCACCCGCCGGCTGGAGACGATGCCGGACAACCCCCAGCGCGACCGGGTGCGGATGGCCGAGTTCTCCCGGGTCCGCGACGAGTACGCGAGCCGGCTGCGCCGCGCCGGCACCCCGGTGCCGCCGGAGCTGGCGCGCGTGCGCTGGACGCTGGAGGAGCTGCGGCTTCAGAAGTTCGCCCAGGGCGTCCCGACGGCCCACCCGGTGAGCGACGAGCGCGTCCTGAAGGCCCTCGCGGAGTTCGGCTGAGGGAGTTCGGCTGAGGCGTTCCCGGAGGTCTTGCGCACGCCCCGCGCGAGTGCTACATAGAAACCGTGCCGACGGGTCGGCCGGCGGCACGAGCGGTAGCGCATCTTCCTGTCTCGCAGTGGAGGTGGTTCCCATGCTGATGCGCACTGACCCCTTCCGGGAACTCGACCGGATCACCCAGCAGGTGTTCGGCACGGCAGCCCGCCCGACGGCGATGCCGATGGACGCCTGGCGCTCCGGGGACGAGTTCGTCGTCGAGTTCGACCTGCCGGGCGTCGACCCGGCGGGCGTGGAGCTGGACGTGGAGCGCAACGTGCTCACCGTGCGCGCGCAGCGCCCGGTGGCCGAGGGCCCGCACGAGATGGTCGCCGCCGAGCGCCCGCGCGGTGTCTTCAGCCGCCAGCTCATCCTCGGCGACAACCTCGACGCCGAGCGCATCTCGGCGAACTACCACGCGGGGGTGCTGACGCTGCGCGTCCCGGTGGCCGAGCGGGCCAAGCCGCGGCGCATCACGGTCGAGACGTCCGAGCAACCGCAGGCCATCGGCTCCTGACGGGTGCACCGCCGCCAGGTGGCACCCGAGGCGTTCCCGGCCCGTCGGCCGACGGGCCGGGAACGCTCACCTCCCGCCGGGTCAGCGCGCGGTGTACCCGCCGTCGACGAGGTGGTAGGAGCCGGTGATGAAGCTCGCGCCGTCGCTCAGCAGGAACGCGGTGAGCGCGGCGACCTCCTCGGGGGTGCCGAGGCGGCCCAGCGCGTGCTGGGCGGCCAGGGCGGCCTGGGCGTCGGCGGGCAGGTTGGCGTCCACGAGCGGGGTGTGGACGAACCCCGGGCCGACCGCGTTCACCCGCACGCCCTGGGGGGAGTGCTCCAGGGCGGCGCTCTTGGTCAGGCCGACGACGGCGTGCTTGGCGGCGACGTAGGCGCTGGAGCCGGCGATGCCGACGCTGCCCAGCACGGAGGCCATGTTGACGATCGCGCCGCCGCCGGCGGCGACCATCGCGGGCACCTGCGCCCGCAGGCCGTAGAAGACGGCGTTGAGGTTCACCTGGATGACCCGGTGCCAGCTCTCCAGGGAGTAGCCGGCGACGGGGGCCGCCTCGCCGCCGATGCCGGCGTTGTTGACGGCGGCCCGCAGCGGGCCCATCGCGCCGGCCGCCGCGACCATCGCCTCGTGCACGGCCGGGTCGGCCACGTCGCCGGCGAAGGCGCGCGCGGTGCCCCCGGCGGCGGTGATCTCGTCGACGACGCGCTGGGCGGTCTCCTCGCGCAGGTCGGCGACGAGCACGGCCGCCCCGCCGGCGGCCAGCGCCAGGGCGACGGCGCGGCCGATGCCGGAGGCGCCTCCGGTGACGATCGCGGAACGGTCCTGCAGGTCCTCGGGCATCTCGGTCCCCTCCATCTGTGCGACACGTGTCGGACAACGAGGGGGATGCTACGCCCGCCGCCGGTCCGCGGGGTCCGGTCCTCAGGGTTCGGCCGGCAGGTCCAGCGGGCGCTTCCAGTACCCCCACGGGAACGTCGTGCCCTTGACCAGGGTCCAGCCCTGCTCGGTCAGGCGCCGGCGCGCGGCGGGGTTCCACGGCTGGCGCAGGTGCTCCCACTGGTGCTCGGAGGCCTCGACGAGGTGGTAGAGCGTGCCGTAGTCGACGACGTGCCAGCCGCGGCGGCCCTCGCGGGCGAGGACCTCCATCTCGTCGAAGGCCGTCAGCGGGGTGAGCACCCGGCGCACCGCCCCGTCCGCCCCGGGCGCCGCCTCCTGGCCCGGGGTGCCGGAGCGCTGGCCGAAGCGCTGCTGCGCCGCCTGCTTGCTGACGCCGAGCAGGGTGCCGATGGTGTCCCAGCGGTGCCCGGCCGAGCGGGCCGCGTCGATGGAGGCGCGCAGCAGCCGGCTGGTCTCCTCGGCGGCCACCTTGCTCGCCGTCACCAGCTCCAGCGTCGCGTCGGGGTCGCCCCCGGGCTGCGGGGTGCCGGCGGCCTCGACGACGGCGGCCTCGATGCGCTCGCGCAGCTGGACCAGCGCCTGCCGGCGGGCGCTCGCGCCGTCGGCGCCGGTGCCCTGCTCCAGCGCGGTCACCGGGCGTCCGGGCGGTCGCGGGGGAGGGGCTCGAGGCCGTCGAGGGCCTCCTGGTCGCGCTGCGCCGCGCGGGCCGCGGCGCCCTGGGTGCGCAGCGCCACCCCGGCGACGACGGCGCCGCCGAGGGTGACGAGCAGGAGGAGGACGGTGCGCCACCAGGTGTCCGGCAGGGTCGTCAGGCACAGGGCGACGGCCAGGGGGATGAAGGCCGGCAGCAGGAGCAGGCGGCCGGCGGGGGGCTTCTCGGGCGATGCGCTCATGTCGTCAAGGATGTCTTGACGGCTGGATGTTGTCAAGGATTTCTTGACGGCTCCGGGTGATCAGGGCACGTAGGGTGGACGCCCAGGACCAGCGGGGGGTGGTGGCGCCGTGGTGGCGGCAGGTGAGCAGGTGGTCAGCACCCGGGTGCTCACGGTGCCCAACGCGCTGAGCGCCCTGCGGCTGCTGCTCGTGCCCGTCTTCGCCGTGCTCATCGTGCGCGGCCACGACGGCTGGGCGCTGCTCGTGCTCGCCGTCAGCGGCGCCAGCGACTACCTCGACGGCCTCCTCGCCCGCCGCTGGGACCAGGTCACGCGGCTGGGGCAGGTGCTCGACCCCTTCGCCGACCGCCTCTACATCCTCACCACGCTGCTCGGCCTGGCCTACCGCGGGCTCGTGCCGTGGTGGCTGGTCGTCGTGCTCGTCGCCCGCGACGTGCTGCTCGCCTGCACGGTGCCGTTCCTGGCCGCCCTCGGCCACAGCGTCCTGCCCGTGCACTTCCTCGGCAAGGCCGGCACGTTCTGCCTGCTCTACGCCTTCCCGCTGCTGCTGCTCGGCGAGGTCGCGCACTCGGTGGCCGAGGTCGCGGGCGCGCTGGGCTGGGCGTTCGCCCTGTGGGGCACGGGCCTGTACTGGTGGGCCGGCGTCCTCTACGTCCAGCAGGTGGTGCAGCTGTGGCGCGCCGAGCGCCGGTGAGCGGGGCGCCGGTGAGCGGGACGGGCGGGCCCCCGGAGCGCCCGCGCGACCCGGCCGCCAGCACGGCCCTGCTCACCGAGGTCATGCAGCGCCCGCTGGACCCCGGCTACGCCGCCGCGGCGGCGTAGCCGGGGTCCAGCGGGC
>NZ_JAAALL010000148.1 GCF_009906315.1 Kineococcus vitellinus
GGGTGGGAGCGGGCACGGGGGACCTCCTGGGCTGGACGGGGAGCGGGCGGTCCACATCGTGGCCCATGCCCGGGTGCGGGGCTCCCCGGGCGGCGCGGGCGTCAGCGCCCGACCGCACCCGCCGTCCGCCGGCTGCTCACGCTCGTGGCCCGGCGCTGACGCCCAGGCGTCGCGCCGCCTGCACGAAGGAGGCCGTGGACAGCTTCGCGTTCACGTTCTGCACGTGCTTGTTGAGGGTGGCCACGGACACCCCCAGCCTGCGCGCCACCACCCGGCGGGACTCGCCTCCGATGAGCGCGGCGATCACCTCCTGCTCGCGGGCGCTGACCGGCCGCACGTCCGCGGCGGCTCCCGCCCGGGCGGGGGAGCGCGCGAGCTCCGCTCCGCCGGCGGCCAGGACCGCGGCGACCTCCTCGAGGCGCCGGTGCACCTGCGCCGAGCGCACCAGCGCCGTGTCGGCCGCCACCAGCGCGCGCCAGGCGCGCTCCACGCGCTCGCGCTCGGCCTGGGAGTAGGCGACCGCGCCGCGCCCCAGCGCCACCGAGTGCAGCGCGCCGTCGCGCGGGGGCAGCGGCATCGCCAGCTGCTCGGTGATGCCCCACGTGCTGCGGATGTGGTGGAAGCTCCAGCTGCGCCGCCAGCGGTCGAAGACGTCGTCCGGTGTCAGCACGCCCGTCCAGCCGCCCAGCAGGTGCAGGCGCAGCAGCGGGTGGGCCTCGGCGTGGGCGACGGAGGCCCGGGCCATCGCCTGCTGGTGGGTCGGGTCGGGCCACAGGCGCACCTCGGCCCGGCTGCGGTCGGTGGCCAGCACGTGGAAGGAGACGACCTCGGCGCCGCTCAGGGCCAGCAGGCACGCCGCGACGGCTTCGCGGGGCAGCTCGGCGCGGTCGGCGCCCACCGCTTCCAGGAGCACGCCCTGCAGGTCCACCAGGGCCCGCTGCTGCCGCTGCGCCACGACGTCCCCCTCCCGGCCGCACGAGCGTGGGAGGAGAAGTCAACTACCGCCCGCCCCGGACGGCTACGCACTATTGCGCGTGGCCGGGGGTGCGCGGCCGCGAGCACGCTGTGGACGGCCCCGATCGGGTGGTCACCACGCGGTCGAGGCCGGCCGTGCACCGGCAGCGCACCAGCGCCGGCGCCGGTCCTGCGGCCCGGGCGCTCCCGCGCCGCGAGGAACCCGACGAGGAGGAACCATGCCCGCTGCACGCTACCGGGTCACGATCAACGGCTTCTGGTGCCACAACGAGACCTGGGACGACGCCTTCAACTGGGACGGCAAGCACGACGAGGTCGTCCTCGCCGTCAACGTCCGCGACGTCGACGCCGACGGCCAGACCCTGCGCACACCGCTGGACTCGGAGAGCGAACTGCTCGGCGACACCCACCACCTGCCCAACCGCGTCAAGGCGGGGTCGGCATCGCCGGCCGGCGGCATCGTCAGCGGCGACAAGTTCCCCACCCCGCGCCCGTGGCAGCGTTCCGCGGGGGAGCTGAACACCAGCCGCGTCCCTCCCTACGTCGTCTGGGAGGGTGACCTGCCGCCGGGGGAACGCATGGTCCTGCTGACGCCCACCGTCTGGGAGTGGGACCCCGGGGCGGGTTTCTGGGACGGCTGGCTCGAGTGGCAGGTCGCTGTCGACGCCACCTACGGCCAGCGGGCCAAGGAGGTGTTCGGCGGGATCTGGCCGGTGGCCAAGCCCGTCTTCGACGCCGTCTCCCTGGGCATCCAGACGGTGGGCACGCTCGCCGGGCTGTGGTCGCCGCTGGGGAAGTCGATGCGGCGACCCGTCGGCCTGCAGCGCAACCCCGACGACCCGGACGGGTTCCTCTTCAACCCCGTGACGATCGCCCTCAACAGCGACAGCGCCGAGTTCTTGATCGCCGACGACCCGCAGGGTTTCGGGAAGGGGATCGTCGGCATCCGCTACGTCGACGACCCCTACCTGCGCGGCGTCTACTCCCTCTTCCTGCAGGTCGAGCGGGTCGGGGCCGCACCCGCGTCGCAGGTGCCCCTGCAGTCGGACTGGCGCTGGTGCAGCAGGTGCCAGGGACTGTTCTGGGGCGGCGGGCAGCCGGCCTCCGTCTGCCCCGAGGGCGGAGCCCACGCCCCGCAGCCGCAGAGCGGCAGCGGCGACTACAGCCTGCCGCACGGCGCTCCGCCCGACGCCGGGCGTCAGGCGGGGTGGCGCTGGTGCGACCGCTGCCAGGGGCTGTACTACGGGCCCGCGGTCGCCGACTCGACCTGCCCGGCCGGCGGCACCCACGCACCCGCCGCGACCTCCGGCAGCGGCGACTACGCCCTGGCGATCAACGCCGCACCCGCGGCGGGCTCGCAGTCGGGCTGGCGCTGGTGCAGCAGGTGCCAGGGCCTGTTCTGGGGCGGTGGGCAGGCCGGGTCCACCTGCCCCGAGGGAGGACCGCACGCGTCACCGGGGGAGAGTCGCAGCGGCGACTACAGCCTCCTCCACGTCCCCGCGGGGACGTGAGCGCGGCGCACCGCCGACCGGCCGGGTGCCCGGCCGCCCGGTCGGCCGCCCGGTCGGCCGCCCGGCCGGCTGCCCGTCCAGCTGCCCGTCCAGCTGCCCGGTCAGCTCGGCGGCCGGGACCGGCCGCGACCAGTGGTAGCCCTGCGCCAGTTCGCAGCCCAGCGCGCGCAGCACCCGCGCGTCCTCGGCGCTCTCCACGCCCTCGGCGACCGTCTCCAGCCCCAGGGCCTCGGCCAGGCCGACGATGGTGCGCACCAGGGCGGTGTCCTCCCCGCGGCTCATCGCCTGCACGAAGGAGCGGTCCACCTTCAGCACGTCCACCGGCAGCTGGCGCAGGTACGACAGCGAGGAGTACCCGGTGCCGAAGTCGTCGACGGCGATGCGCACGCCGTGCTCGCGCAGGCGCGCCAGCACCTGGCGCGCCTGCTCGCCCTCGCGCACCAGCACCGTCTCGGTGATCTCCAGCACCAGCGCCTGCGCGGGCAGGTCGTTCTCGCGCAGGACGTCCAGGACCTCGGCGACGAGGGCGGGGCGCAGCTGCGCCACCGACAGGTTCACCGCCACCGTCAGCTGCGCGTGCCCGTCGGCGTGCCAGCGGGCGGCCTGCGCGCAGGCCTGGCGCAGCACCCAGCTGCCCAGCGCCTCGATCGCCCCGCTGGCCTCGGCCAGGGCGATGAAGCGGTCCGGGAAGAGCAGGCCGCGCTCGGGGTGCTGCCAGCGCACCAGCGCCTCCACGCCCGTGGTGCACCCGTCCGCCAGCCGCACCGTCGGCTGGTAGTGCAGCACCAGCTGACCCGCCGTCGCCGCGCACGCCAGGTCCGCCTCCAGCTCCAGGCGTTCGGTGCGCGCCTGGTGCATCGAGCGCTCGAAGAGGGCCACCGTCGGCTCCTGGGCCGGGCGCGGAGCGCTCTTGGCCGCGTACATGGCGGTGTCGGCGTCGCGCAGCAGCGTCTCGGCGGTGCTGCCCTCGTGGCCGGGGACGGCGACGCCGATGCTGCAGCCCACGTGCAGCGATCGGCCCTCGTGCTCCACGGGCAGCCGCAGCCGCGCCAGCAGCCGTTCGGCCACGAGGACGGCGCCCTGCACGTCGCTGCCCTGCAGCACCACGGCGAACTCGTCCCCGCCCAGGCGGGCGGCGGTGTCCTCCGGGCGCAGCTGCTCGCGCACCCGCTGCGCGCAGGCCTGCAGCACCGCGTCGCCGGCGGCGTGGCCGTAGCGGTCGTTGACGGCCTTGAACCCGTCCAGGTCCAGGAACAGCAGCGCCGGCGGTGCGCCGGGGCCGGCGCCGCGCACGGCCTGCTCCAGCCGGTCCAGGAACAGCGCGCGGTTGGGCAGGCGCGTCAGCTGGTCGTAGAAGGACTCCCGCAGGCTGCGCGCGGTGTAGGCGTCGTTGAGCGCCACGCTGGCGTGCTCGGTGAAGGTGGTCAGCAGGTGCCGGGCGCCCGGGGCCGCGGGCACCGGCGGCGCCTGGTCGTCGATGAGCACGAGGGCGCCGACGACCCGCTCGTGGGCGCGCACCGGCGCCGCCCGCCAGCGGCACCCCTCGTGCGCCCCGGCCACCTCCGCGTCCGCCGCGACCGCCTCAGCGGCGTGCGCCTCCAGCTGCGGGCACGCGCCGGTGCCGGTGCCGGCTCCGCCGCCGGTCCCGTACGCGCGCACCTCCAGGCGGGCGGGGTGCAGCGGGTTCTCCAGCACCACCGCCACCGCCTGACCGCCGAGCACCCGCTGGGCGCCCTCGCACAGCAGGTCCAGCACCTCCTCCAGGGGGCGGCGGTGCGAGATGGCCCGCTGCAGGGTCAGCAGGGTGCTCAGCACGAGCTCGCGCTCCTGCAGCGTGCGCAGCAGCTGCTCGCGCTCGGCGGCCAGCCGTTCGCCGTGCTCGCGCTGCTCGCGCTCCCGGCTCAGCGCCTGCGCGGCCTGCACCGCCTGGCCCAGCAGCCGGCCCACGCCCAGCACCAGCAGGCGCTCGGTGGCCTCGAACGGCTCCTCGGCGCGCGCGACGACCAGCCGCGCCGGGGTGAGCGGGTGCGGCACCTCGGCGTGCAGCACGTGCGCGCCCGCGAGGTTCGGCAGGTCCACCGCGTGCGCGCCGGCGTGCGTGGCGGCCTCCGCGGCCGCGGTCAGCGCCGCCACGACCTCCCGGTCCCCGGCGCCCAGGCCGACCCCGGCCAGCACCCGCTGCCCCTGCAGGACGGCCACCACCTCGCTGTCCAGCTGGTCGGCGGTCCACTGCACCGCGCACTCGCCCATCGCCCGCGCCCCGCCGGCGTGGGCCAGGGCCATGAGCAGCTCGACCAGCTGCAGCCCCTGCTGCCCGAGCGCCTCCTGCTCGGCCCCGCTCACCCCGTCCACCCCCCTGCGTCCACGTCGCTCGTCCACGTCGCTCGTCCACGTCCCTCGTCCACGTCCCCCGCCCACGTGGCTCATCCACGTCCCTGCGTCCGCGGCGGGCGCTCACAGCGCCAGGGCCACGACGGTCTGGTTGTGGCAGCCCGCCGCACCGGAGACGCGGGCGATCTCACCGCAGCTGTAGTTCAGGACCACCTCGGGGCCCGCGGCGGCGCTCAGCGCGGCGCGCGCCTCGCCCAGGCGCCCCTCGTGGCTGAGCAGTTCCCGGCGCGCGATGCAGCTGAAGACGACCATGCCCGCCACCTCGGCGCCGCCCAGACCGGCGACGGCGTCCGCGCAGGCCCCCACCGCCCCGGCGAGCATGTCCTCCTGGCCACCGCTCATCACCGAGACCAGGCTGCCCGGCGGGACCTCGGAGACGAACTCCAGGGAGCGCGCGGCCACGTCCATGCCGACCACCGTGCGCACCTCCTCGCGGCGCCGGCGCACCAGCGCCAGCGGGTGCGCGAAACCCAGCGGAGCCAGCGCGGCGGCGTCCACCCCGTCCTCGGCCCGCACGCCCAGGCGCTCCAGGTAGGCGTCCAGGGCCGGGCGGCCGTCCAGGCCGCGCACCAGCAGACCGTCGGAGTCGGTGACGACCATCGGCTCGCCCGTGCGGGCCAGCCCGTGCCCGGTGCCCACGCCCACCGGGCGGTCGGTGTCCAGGCGCACCGCGACCAGCCCGTTCTCGACGACCTCGCGCCCGTGCAGCTGCCAGGTGACCCGGCGCGCCATGTCGCCGTCGGAGCCGCCGCCGACCAGCGGCACGGCGGGGCCCAGCACGGAGTAGGCGCCGCGCACCACGGCCTGCTGCTGCCCGTCGGTGCCGGTGGGCAGCAGCAGCACGGTGGAGTGCGCGCGTCCGGCGTTCCCGCAGGCGGTGACGGCCTCCACCCCGCGCGCGTGCGGGTCGGCGGCGGTGCTCGCCCCGGTGCCCACGCTCACGCCGGGACCGCCGACGGCGGTGACGACCACGTCGGCGGCCTGCTGGCCGCCGCGGGCGAAGACCGTGCCGGTGCTGGTGCCCACGACCGCCGCGCCGCCGGCGGCGGCGTGGGCGCCGGCGGCCACGGCGCCCAGGTCCAGGTCCCAGCGCGCCATGACGAGCACCAGCGCCGCCGGCCGCCCGGCGCGGGCCTCTGCCACGGCGCGGGCCGTGGCGGCGGCGACGTCGTCCTGCGCGCGGGCCACGCCCACGGACACCCAGCGGTCTGCGTTCACCCCCAGCAGATCGGCGTCCCGGTGCCGCAGGTTGACCGGGTACCGGTGCTGCACCCGGACGGGTCAACGGCCGCCGCGGCCGGTCCGCCGCTCACGCGGTGCGGAGCAGCCCCCGCGCGGCCAGGTCCTCCCAGAGCTGCTCGGGGACGGCCCCGGCGTGCAGGGCCGCGTCGCGCACCACCTCCTGCGGGCTGCGCATCCCCAGCGTGACGTCGACGACGGCGGGGTGGCGCAGCGGGAAGGCGACGGCCGCCGCCGGCAGCGTCGTGCCGTGCTCGGCGCACACCGCGGCCAGTGCGCGGGCGCGGGCGATCAGGTGCTCCGGCGCCTGCGCGTAGTCCCAGGTGGCGTCGTCGGGCACCTGCTCGCGGGCGAGCAGACCGGAGTTGAAGACGCCCACGGCCACCACCGCGCGGCCCAGCTCGAGCGCGGCCGGCAGCACGTCGTCCAGCGCACCCTGCTCCAGCAGGGTGTAGCGGCCGGCCAGCATGACGAGGTCGACGTCGGTCTCGCGCAGGAACCGCGCGAGCATCGCCGACCGGTTCATGCCGACGCCGACGGCGCCGACCACCCCCTGCTCGCGCAGCTCGACGAGCGCGGGCACCGCCTCCCCGGCGGCCTGCTCCCAGTGCTCGTCGGGGTCGTGGACGTAGACGACGTCGAGGCGGTCCAGCCCGGTGCGCCGCAGCGTCGCCTCGATCGAGCGCAGCACGCCGTCGCGGCCGTAGTCGCGCTCGCGGGCCAGGTCGCCGGGCACGTCGAAACCCTCGTCGTCGCGCGGCAGCGGCGGGGTGCGCTCCACCAGCAGGCGCCCCACCTTGGAGGAGACCACGAACTCCCCGCGCGGGCGCTCGCGCAGCGCGGCGCCCAGGCGCCGCTCCGACAGGCCCAGGCCGTAGTGCGGTGCGGTGTCGAAGTACCTGATCCCCGCGTCCCAGGCGGCGTCGACGGCGGCGCGGGCCGTGGTGTCGTCGACGGCGCGGTAGAGGTTGCCGATGGCGGCGGCCCCGAAGCCCAGGGTGCTCAGGTGCACGCCGGTGGAGCGCACCCGCCGCCTCGGCAGCACACCGGGGATCGCGCCGGTGGTCGCGCCGGAGCTCGCGCCGGGGACCGCGCTCACCGGGCTCCTCCGGGCGCGCTGGGCGGCAGGACGAGGCTGTGCGCGCCGCCGTCCACCTGCAGCACGCTGCCGGTGGTGGCGCCGGCCAGCGGGCTGGCGAGGTGGCAAACGGCGTGGGCGACCTGCTCGGCGCCGACCAGGCGCCCGGTGGGCTGGCGCGCCCGCAGCGCCTCCAGCGCCGCGTCCGGGTCGTCGGCGGCGGCCAGCAGCCGGCGCACCCACGGGGTGTCGGCGGTCCCGGGGGCGACGGCGTTGACGCGCACGCCCTCGCGGGCCAGGTCTGCGGCCATCGCCAGCACCAGCGCGTGCAGCGCGCCCTTGCTGGCGTTGTACGCGGCGCGCTGCACCAGGCCGGTCCAGCCGCCGATGGAACCGGTGCACACGACCGCGGCCGGGCTCGGCGCACCGGCCGCCGCGGCGGCGGCCGCGGAGGCGCGCAGGTGCGGCAGGGCGGCGCGCACGAGGCGGGCGGTGCCGACGACGTTCACGTCGAGCACCCGGTGCCACTCCTCGTCGTCGACGTCCTCCACGGTGCCGACGGAACCGACGCCGGCGTTGGAGACGACGACGTCCAGGCCGCCGAGCAGGTCCACCGCGCGGGCGACCGCGGCGCGCACGGAGGCGTCGTCGCCGACGTCGCACGCCACCTCGGCGACGCCCTCCTCGGCCTGCTCCAGCGGGCGCACGTCCAGCGAGGCGACGGCGGCGCCGCGCTCGCGCAGGGCGCGGGCGGTGGCCCGCCCGATGCCGCTGGCGCCGCCGGTGACCACGGCTCGCACGCCCGCGAACTCCCGCCCGGGGTCCACCCCTCCCGCGCCGCTCACCGGACCGCCGTCCCCGCTGCGGAGTCCGCCGCCGACACGCCCTGCACGCCCACGGTGAGCAGGAGGTTGGCGTACTGGCGCACGTCGCCGGTGACGACGACGACGGCCAGGTCCCCGCTCCTGGCGACCTCGTAGAAGTCGTGCCGCTGCAGGGCGCTCACGCAGACCCCGCCCAGCCGGGCCAGGCGCGCGCGGTGGCCGGCGACGGCGGCGGGCTCCGCGCCGTCTGGCGGGACCATGACGGCCGCGGCCTCCACGGGCAGCGCGTCGAGCAGGACGTCGAGCACCGCGGAGGTGTCGAGCAGCCCGGGGGCCAGGTTCAGGTGCACGCGCTCGGCGTTCGGGCCGACGGCGGTGGTGGCGGGGTAGTGCCCGTCGCACAGCAGCACCGTCGCGCCGTGACCGGCGGCGCCGAGGGCGGCCAGCAGCGGCGGGTGGATCAGGCGTCCGGCGATCACGCGGTCTCCAGGGTCGTCGGGGTTCTGGGGCTTCCCGGGCTCCTGGGGGTTCCCGGGGTGGTCGTGGGTGCGGGGGCCAGCGCGTACGCGGCGCGCGCCGTCCCCCCGAACAGGGCCTCGCGCTCAGGGGCCGTCAGCGCGCCGGCGAGGCCGGCCACCGCGTCCGCCCAGCCGCGCCAGTCGGTGGTGAGCAGGCAGACCGGCCAGTCGGAGCCGAAGGCGAGGCGGTGCGGGCCGAAGGCCTCCAGCAGCACCTCCCACGCGCGCAGCAGGTCCGCCGGCTCCCAGCCGGCGGGGCCGACCTCGCTGAGCAGGCCGGACACCTTGCACACCGAACCCTCGACGGCGGCCAGCTCGCGCACCTGCGCCGCCCAGGTGGCCAGCGCCCCCGGCGCCGCGCCGCGGCGCAGGTCCGGTTTGCCGGCGTGGTCGAGGACGACCCGCAACCCGGGCACGCGCCGCACGGCGGCGGTCGCGGCGGCGCGCTGGGGAGCGCGCACGAGCAGGTCGAAGGCCAGTCCCTCCGCGGCCACGGCGCGCAGGCCGCGCCGGACGTCCTCGCGCAGCGACCAGCCGGGGTCCGGCTCGTCCTGCACGAGGTGGCGCACGCCCACCAGCAGGTGCCCACCCGGCCCGGAGCGCAGCTCGTCGAGCTGGGCGAGGACGTCGCCGGTCAGGTCGACCCAGCCGACGACACCGGCCAGCAGGGCGTCGGCGGCGGCGGTGGCGAGCAGGCGGCGGGTCTCGTCGAGGCGCGCCACCGACTGCACGACGACGGCGGCGCCGAGCCGCCGCCCGGCCACGCCCCCGGCCGCCGCCGTACGCAGGTCCTCGGGCCCGAAGCGGCGGCGCAGCACCTCGTGGCCCGCGGTGCGCAGCCAGTCCTGACCGGGGTCGGCGGGGTCCCACAGGTGGTGGTGGGCGTCCACGGGCCCCGCCGCGGGTTCCGCCGCGGGCCCGGCCGCGCGCCCGGGGGAGGGTGCCTGCGGTTCAGCGGGCGGCACGTGCCCTCCACTGCGGGCCGTCGGGGAAGCGGTAGTCGGCGATCGAGGCGGCGTGCATCTGCCCGCCGCCGCCGGGGGCCAGCGGGGCGCGGTAGCGACCGCCCTCCAGCCGGACCGGCGTCACGAAGTGCTCGTGCAGGTGGTCCACGTGCTCGACCACGCGGTCCTCCCACGTCCCGGAGACGGCGACGAAGTCGAACATCGACAGGTGCTGCACCATCTCGCACAACCCCACCCCGCCGGCGTGCGGGCACACCGGGACGCCGTGGTGGGCGGCCATCAGCAGGATCGCGAGGTTCTCGTTGACGCCGGCGACGCGGGCGGCGTCGATCTGCACGACGTCGACGGCGCCGAGCTGCAGCAGCTGCTTGAAGACGACGCGGTTGGCCACGTGCTCGCCGGTGGCCACCTTCACCGGGTGCACGGCGCGGCGGATGCTCGCGTGCCCGAGCACGTCGTCGGGGCTGGTGGGTTCCTCGATCCAGTACGGGTCGTAGGGCGCCAGCGCGTGCACCCACGCCACCGCCTGGCCCACGTCCCAGCGCTGGTTGGCGTCCACCGCGATGCGCACGTCCTCGCCGACGGCGGCGCGAGCGACCTTCATGCGCCGCACGTCGTCGGTCAGGTCGGCGCCGACCTTCAGCTTGATCTGGGTGAAGCCGTCGGCGACGGCCTCGCGGGCCAGCCGCTCCAGCTTGTCGTCGGAGTAGCCCAGCCAGCCCGGGGTCGTGGTGTAGGCGGGGTAGCCGAGCTCGAGCAGCCGCGCCTCGCGCTCGGCGCGCCCCGGCTGCGCCCGGCGCAGCAGGGCCAGGGCCTCGGCGCGGGTCATCGCGTCGGTCAGCCAGCGGAAGTCGACGAGGTCGAGCAGCTCCTCGGGGTCCAGGTGCGCCAGGTGCTGCCACAACGGCTGCCCGGCGCGCTTGGCGCGCAGGTCCCAGGCGGCGTTGAGGACCGCGCCGACGGCCATCTGCACGACGCCCTTCTCCGGTCCCAGCCAGCGCAGCTGCGGTTCGTGGACCATCTCCCGGGAGAAGGCGCCGAGGTCGTCGAGCACCTCCTGCACGCGGCGGCCCACCACCCAGGGTTCCAGCGCCCGGATCGCGGCGGCCTGCACGTCGTTGCCGCGCCCGGTGGTGAAGGCCAGCGCGTGGCCCTCGTGCCCGTCGGGGTCGTCGGTGCGCAGGACGGCGTAGGCCGCGGAGTAGTCGGGCTCGGGGTTCATGGCGTCCGAGCCGTCCAGGTGCTCGGAGGTGGGGAAGCGCACGTCGTGGACCTCGAGCGCGGTGAAGCGGGCGGGGGAGTGCGGCACGGGTCCTCCAGGTG
>NZ_JAAALL010000149.1 GCF_009906315.1 Kineococcus vitellinus
GCTCCCGGCCCAGCTCCCGGCCCAGCTCCCGGCCCAGCTCCCGGCCCAGCTCCCGGCGCCGGTCCCGTGTCGACCTGGAGCACGAGGTGCCCGCCGCTGCGGACGACCTCCACCGCCACCGCGGCACCGGGGGCGTGGCGCAGGGCGTTCGTGAGCCCCTCCTGCACCACCCGGTAGCAGGAGACCCCGAGCGCCGCGGGCAGCTGCGGCAGCGGCTGCGGCAGCCGCAGCGCGACGGCGGTCCCGGTGCGGCGCACCCCCTCGACGAGCGCGGGCACGTCCTCCAGGCCGGGTTGCGGTCCCGGCCCACCCGCCGGCAGGCGCAGCACGTCCATGAGCAGCCGGACCTCGCGCAGCGAGGAGACCGCGGCCCGTTCCACCTCGTCGAGGGCGGTGCGGGCCGCGGCCGGGTCGTCCGCCAGCACGCGGCGGGCTCCGCGGGCCTGCAGCAGGACGACGCTGAGGCCGTGCCCCAGGACGTCGTGCAGCTCCCGGGCCATGCGGGTGCGCTCGGCGCCCAGCGCGCGGTCGGCGTCCTCGCGGGCGGCGCGCTCGAGCTGCGCGCGCTCCTCGGCCAGCCGGCGCTGGGTGGACGTGCGGCGCCACGCGTGCCCCGCGTACGCCGCGACCGCGCCGAAGACGCCGTTGGCGACCGCTCCCCCCAGCCCGAACTGCTCGTTGCCCACGCCCTCGAGCACCACCAGCGCGAGGACGACCGCGCTGCCCAGCAGCGCCCGCCGGGGTCCGGGCGCCCAGCGGGTGGCGGCCAGCGGAGCCAGCCCCAGCACGGTCAGGGGCACGGCGAAGGTGTTGGCGACGGGGAAGAGCAGCGGCTCCACGGCCCAGACCGCCGCCGCGAGCGCGGGAGCGGCGAGCGGGAGGCGGCGCTGCAGGGCCAGCGGGGCGGTCGCGCCCAGCAGCAGCAGCGAGTGCGGCACCGTCGCGGGCGCCGACTCCGTGCTGTGCGGCAGGTGCAGCTCGACCTGCGCGAGCACGGTCAGCGCCAGGGGCAGCAGCACGTCCCAGGACCACCGGACGGTGGGGACGCGCGGGCCGCGGGCGGACACGCGGGAACCGTACGGCGGCGCCACCGGCGGCGTCACCCGTCGAACGGCGTCCCCCGGACGGCGGAGGCCGGGCCGGGCCTCCACCGCGAGGGGGACCGCCCTCCCCCGTCGGCGCGACGCCCGGCGGGCGGCGGCTGCCTAGCGTCCCTGCTCCGGCGGCGGGACGGCCCGCCACCACCAGTACCGCAGGAGGAACCGTGGACACCGCAGTCGAGACCCGCCCCGGGGCACCGCTGACCCGTACCCGCCTGGCCGGGGGGTGCCTGGCCGCCGGGGCGCTGCTGCTGGCCGTCACCGCCGCCCTCGACCCGCCGACCCCGGCGGGTGGCCTGCCCGAGCTGCTCGCCCACACGGCGGCGCAGCCGGGCCGCTGGACGGCGTGGGCGCTGTGCATGACGCTCACCGCCCTCGTCCTGCTGCCGGGGGTGGCGGCGCTCGGCCGCGCCGTGCCGCCCGGGCGCGGCGCCGCCCTCACCGTGGCGGGGACCTGCGCGACGGGCGCCGGCCTGGTGGGGATGGCCGTGCTGGGTGCCGCCGAGACGCACCTGCCGGCGCTCACGGCCGGGGTGCTGCCGGTGGCGCCGCAGACCCTGGAGGCGGCGGCGCGGCTGGAGGACGCGCCGGGGCTGGCGGTGGCCTTCCTGCTGGTGCTGCCCGGCTTCTACGCCGGGCTGCCGCTGCTGCTGTGGGGGCTGCGGCGCGCGCGGGCGCTGCCGCTGTGGGTGCCGGTGGCCGCCACCGCGGGCTCCGCGGCCTCCTGGTTCGCCAGCGAGCTGCCGAACCCGTGGGAGGCGCTGTGCCGCGTCCCGGTCGTCGTGGCGCTGCTGGTCACCAGCAGGCTGCTGCTGCGCCCGCGCACCACCTCCGCGGCGCCCTCCCGCAGCCGCGAGCCGGTGGCCTGAGCCCGGGCGGCGGTGGGTCCGCTCAGGCCCGCAGCCGCTCCGCCAGGCCCGTCGCGCGGGCCAGCGGGCGCTGGACGGCGGCGACGACCGCGTCGACGGAACCGACGACGCGCACGCGGTCGCGGGCGCGGGTGAGCGCGGTGTAGAGCATCTCCCGCGTCGCCAGCGGTGAGCGCGCCGGCGCGGCCAGCACCGTCACCGCGCCGAACTGCGAGCCCTGGCTGCGGTGCACCGTCATCGCGTGGACCGGCTCCACGGCCGCCAGCCGCGCCAGCGGCACCACCAGCGGGCCCTCCCCGCGCCCGATCGCCGCGACGAGGACGCCGTCGCGCTCCAGCACCACCCCGGTGTCGCCGTTGAAGACCCCCACCGCCGGGTCGTTGGCGGTCACGATGACCGGCAGGCCCACGTAGCGCCCGTCCGCGCGCACGCTGACGCCGAACTCCTCCACCGCCCAGCGCTGGGCCAGCGCGCTCCAGTGCGAGACGCCCCGCCCGCCGTGGCGGTGCGCGCACAGCACCCGGTGCGCCTCCAGCGCCTCCAGCGCCGCCGCCGCGTCCCCGGCCCGGGCCGCCCCGACGAGCGCGCCGGTGCGCTCGACGACGTCGGCGCGCACCGCCTCCAGCGCCGCTCCCGCCACCGGCTCCTCGTCGGGCACCTCGAAGAACTCCAGGCCCGGCGCGCCGTCGGCGCGCAGCAGGTCGACGACCTCCTCGGCGGCGCCGCGGCGCACCGCGTCGGCCAGCGCCGCGATGCGCCCGCCCGCGCTGAAGCGGTGGGTGCGGGTGAGCAGCGCGATGCCGTGCGGGGCGGCCGGGCCGGGGGCCACGAGGTCGGCCAGCACCGCCCCCACCTCCACCGAGGCCAGCTGCTGCGGATCGCCGACCAGGACCAGGCGGGCCCCCGGCCGCAGCGCCGCCAGCAGCCGCGCCATGACCCCCAGCCCCACCATCGAGGCCTCGTCGACGATGACCACGTCGTGCGGCAGGTGGTGCTCGGCGTCGAAGCGGGCGCGCACCGAGCCGGGGCGGATGCCCAGCAGCCGGTGCAGGGTGGAGGCGCCGGCGCCCTCCAGGAACCGGCGCTCGGCGGGGGTGAAGACCTCACCGGCGGCCGCGGAGACCACGGCCTCGGTGAGCCGGGCGGCGGCCTTGCCCGTCGGGGCCGCCAGCGCGACCCGCGGGACGCCGTCGGAGAGCGCGTGCAGGGCCGCCAGCAGCCGGGCCACCGTCGTCGTCTTGCCGGTGCCCGGCCCGCCGCCCAGCACGGACACCCCGTGCGTCAGGCACACCGCCGCGGCGGCGCGCTGGTCGTCGGCCGGGTCGCCGGGCCACAGCCGGTCCAGCACCGCGCCCACCGCGGCCGCCTCGTGGCCGGCGACCCCGCTCGAGCGGGCCCGCAGGTCGGCGGCGACGGCGCGCTCCTGGCGCCAGTAGCGGTCCAGCCACAGGGCGTCGCCGACCAGGTGCAGCGGGGTGGTGGGCCCGGCCGCGGCGTCCCCGGCCGCGCGGTGCTCGGTGGTCAGCGGGCTGCGGCGCACCGCCTCCAGCCACTCCCGCGGCGGCGGCCAGACCACCTCGACGGCCTCGACGTCGCCGGAGTCGTCGGCGTCCTCGGGGACCACCGTGGCCGGCACCTGCCCCAGGTGCAGCACGACGGAGCCGTGCCGCACGGCCCGCACGGCCAGCGCGAGCGCCAGCAGGACGCGCTCGTCGTCCTCGCCGCCCAGCGCCCCCAGGCGGCGGGCGACGTGGACGTCGGCGGCGTGCAGCAGGCCCAGGGCGTTGGCCTCGCGCAGCAGGCCGGTGGCCCCGCGCGCCAGGCGCGCACCGCGGTCCTGCTCCTCGACGCGGGCCTGCTCCTCGGCGGGGCTCCGCTCCCCGGCGGGAGCCTGCGCCTCGGCGGGAGCCTGCGGGTCGAGCGGGGTCACGGGCGCCTCCCGGCGAGCAGGTCGGAGAGGGCGAGCACGAGCGCCGACGGCGGCCGCCAGGACCACACGCCCGGCGGCACGCCGTCGCCGGCGGGCTCGACGTCCGGGCCGCACATGCCCCGCAGGAACAGGTAGAGCACGCCCCCCAGGTGGCGGTCGGGGTCGTAGCCGGGCTGGCGCCAGCGCAGGAAGCGGTGCAGCGCCACGCAGTACAGCAGCGCCTGCAGCGGGTAGTGCGCGGCCAGCACGGCCTCGTCGAGCGCGGAGCGGCGGTAGTGCCAGGCGGTCAGCCGCTCCCCCGGCGCACCGAGGCGGTTGGTCTTGTAGTCGACGACGAGGTGGCCGGGCCCGGCGGGGCCGCCGCGGCGCAGCACCGCGTCGATGGAGCCGGTGAGGTAGCCGCGCAGCACCTCCCCGGCCAGCGCCGGGTCCTCCAGCGCGTCGGCGTAGCGGTGCACCGGGTCGCCGGCCGGCAGGTGCCGGCGCAGCAGCCCGGCGAGGTCGCCGAGCCGCGGGCCTCCCGGCCCGGCGCCGTCGCCGCCGGCCAGCGGCAGCTCGAAGTCCAGCTCGGCCAGCCGGTCGGCGGCGGCGACGTCGGCCAGGCACGCCCCGCCCGCCAGCGGGCCCAGCCCCGTGCGCAGCACCGGTTCCAGCGCGGCGGCCAGCGGCTGCGCGAGGGCACCCGCGTGCTCCTCGCGCGCCAGCGCCACCAGGTGGGCGGCGCGGTCGGGCGCGGCCGGGTCGAAGCGCTCCAGGACGGCGTGCACGAGGGTGCCGAAGCCCGCGCCGGCGGGCAGGTCGGCCATCGGCGAGGGGACCCCGCGCCAGGCGGCCGGCCCCTCCTGCGGGTCCGGGCCGGTGGTGCCGGGCGCGCCGGGCGCACCGGTCAGCCCCACCACGTCGACCTCGTCGGGGACGCGGCCGGGGTCCGGCGCGGACAGCAGCACCCGCCCGGGGGCGGCCGGGAGCTCGTGGACGGCGCGGGTCAGGCCGCTGTAGGAGGTCCGCCGCCACTCCAGGTCGACGCTGGCGGTGAAGCGCGCCACCGCCAGCCGCGGCGGCGGCGGGGTGCGCACCGCCAGCCGGCCCGGGTCGGGCGCCGCCCCGACGCGCTCGAGCAGCACGCCGCTGCCGGGGCCCAGGAGCGCGGCGAACCGCTCGGCCGGCGCCCCGGCCGGCAGCGGCGCCCGCTCCGGCACCCGGCGCGGGTCCTCGGCCGTCAGCAGCCGGTGCAGCGCCCCGCGCGGGGTGTTCGCGCTCGGGGCCCACCACACCAGCGTGCGCGAGACCGCCCGCGTCAGCGCCACGTACAGCAGCCGCAGGTCCTCGCCGAGGTCCTCGGTGTCGGCGGCGCGGCAGGCGTCGTCGTAGCCGGCGCTGCCCGGGCCGCCCACGTGCAGGGCGCGCCGGCCGTCGGGGGCGTGCGCGACCGGCAGCCGGTCCTTCTCGCGCGTGGGGCCGCCGCCGGCGCAGTCCCAGCCGAAGGGGACGCAGACGACCTCGAACTCCAGGCCCTTGCAGGTGTGCACGGTGGCGATCTGCACGGCGGTGCTGTCGGTGTCCAGGCGCCGCGAGCGCTCGGGGTCGACGTCGCCGTCGGCGTGGTCGACGCGCCCGCGCAGCCACGACAGCAGGCTGGAGGCGCCGCCGCCGGGGTTGAGCTCGGACTCGGTGTGCAGGACCTCGGCGATGTGGCGCAGGTCGGTCAGGCGGCGCTGCCCGCCCTCCAGGGCCAGCAGCCGCTGCGGCAGCCGGGTGCTCTCGGCCACGACCGCGAACATCGCGGCGACCCCGCGCTCCTCCAGCACCGCCCCCCAGGCGCGCAGCTGCACCGACAGCTCGTCGGTGGCGCGGTCGCCGGCGGCGTCCAGCTCGGCGGCGGTGCGCCCGAGCAGCGCGGACAGCGCGAGGCGGCGCACCCGCGGCGAGCGGTGCGGCTGCTCGACGGCCTCCAGCAGCGAGACCCACTCCCGCGCGGCGGGGGTGGTGAAGACGCTGGGGCCGCGCGAGAGCACGCACGGCACCCCGCGCCGGTGCAGCTGCTCCTGCACCTGGGCGGCCTGGGCGCCGGTGCGCACGAGGACCGCGACGTCGCCGGGCTCCAGCGCGCGCTCGGCGCTCCCGTCGTGCGGGCGCACCCGCAGGCCCTCGGAGAGGACGGCGACCACCTGCGCGGCGACGTCGGCGACGACCGCCGCGCGCACGTCGGCGACGGGCGGCTGCCCCGCCGCGGCCGGCAGCTCCTCGCGGCCCAGGACGCGCAGCCGCACCGGGGCCGGGTCCGCGGCGCCGGCGGCGTCGAGCAGGGCGGCGCGCGGGTGGGCGGCCTCGACGGGGCGCACGAGGATGCGCTCGTCGCCGAGGGCGGCCCCGCGCAGCAGCGAGGCGGTGCCGGTGAGCACGAGCGGGTCGCTGCGGTGGTTGGTGCTCAGGGTCGCGGTGCGGTCGGCGACGTCGACGGCGTCGAGGTAGCTGCGCACGTCGGCGCCGCGGAAGGCGTAGATCGCCTGCTTGGGGTCGCCGATGAGCACGAGCGGGCAGTGCCCGTGGAAGGCGGTGCGCAGCACGTCCCACTGCACGCCGTCGGTGTCCTGGAACTCGTCGACGAGCACCGCGCGGTAGCGGCGGCGCAGCCGCTCGCAGGCCACGGGCCCGGCCACCTCGGCGGTCAGCGCCTCGCGCAGGCGCAGCAGCAGGTCGTCGAAGCCCAGCACGCGGCGGGCGCGCTTGCGGGCGGCGACCTCGCGGCGCACGCCCGCGGCGAAGCGCACCCGCAGGTCGGCCGCGGAGTCGGAGGGGCTGCCGGCCGGCTCCAGCCGGGCGTCGGGGCGGCGCACGGCCTCGCGGGCGATGCGCAGCGCCACCGAGCGCTCGAACGGCAGCGGCCCGCCCCCGGGGCGGACGGCGAAGCGCACGTAGAGGTCGTCGCAGACCTCCTCGACGAGGTCGTCGACGTCCTCCACGAGCGTGGCCGTGGGGTCGACGTCGGCGGCCGTGCCCAGGCTGGTGAGCACCTGCCGGCAGAACTCGTGGATGGTGGCGACCGTCGCGGAGTCGAAGGCGGCCAGCGCCGCGACCAGGCGCCCGCGGCGGGCGGCGACCTCCTCCGCCCCGCCCGCGGCCAGCAGCGCCACGACGGGGTCGGCCGAGGCGGCCGCGCCGGCGGGGTCGGCCAGGGCGTCGCGGGTGCGCAGCAGGCGCTCGCGCACCCGGTCGCGCAGCTCGGCGGTGGCGGCCCGCCCGAAGGTCACCACGAGCAGCTCGTCGACGCGGGCGCGGCCCTCGGCCACGTAGCGGGTGACCAGACCGGCGATGGTGTACGTCTTGCCGGTCCCGGCGCTGGCCTCCAGCACGGTGGTGGCCACCGGCAGCGGGCCGTCCAGCGCGAAGACCCCGGCGGGGGCGCTCACCGCTCCTCCAGCCGGTGCACGCCGAGCAGCGGTTCCCACACCCGCCGCACCAGGACGTCGAAGCCCGCCGGGCTGCCCTCGGGGGCGCCGGGCGGCGGTGTCCAGCCCAGCAGCCGGTCCAGGTCCGCGACACCGCCCCAGACGGTGACGTTCTCCTCCTGCTTGTCCTCCTTGTCGAAGGACCACCCGGAGGTCCAGGCGCTGCCCGCGGCGCGCCGGCTAGCGTCGGGGCCGCGCTGGGACCAGCGCGCCAGCGCCCACGCGTAGGCGGTCTCCACCGGCAGCGGCAGCGGCGTGCGCAGGCCCAGCGCGCGCACGAGCAGCAGGTCCACCAGCAGCGAGCGCGCCACCTCCGCGCGCACGGGGCCGAGGGTGAGCACGGCGACGGTGCCGCGTGCGCCGCGGCCGACGACGACGGTGCGGTGCTCGGTGGCGGGGTGGGAGGCCGACAGCGCGAGCAGCTCGATCCAGGCGCGCACCACCTGCTTGCCGCGCACCCGCGAGTAGGTCGTCGTCACCGCCACGTCCCCGCCGGCGAGGCCGCCGGCCCGCACGGGGCGCACCCCGCGCACGCCGCCGGTCAGGCGGACCTCGCCGGCACCGGGCACGGCGAGGTCCAGCTCGACGTCGACGCCGCGGGGCGCGGCGGTGCCCAGCTCGGCGGCGACGGCGGCGATGCGGTCCACCAGCGGGCCGACCTCGCGCAGCACCCGGGTGCCCAGCGGGCCGGGCGGCAGGTGCCCGCGGGCGGCCTCCACGCGCACGACGGTGGTGGGGTCGGTGCCGCGCAGGCGCGCGGCCAGGGCCCGGTCGCCGACGGCCCAGGTGGCCAGGGCGTCCAGCTCGACGGGCAGCGCGTCGTCGGGCTCCTCCTCGCGGGTGGCGGAGGCGACGTCCAGGCGCTGGCGCAGGAAGCCGCGGGCGGGGTGCTGGAAGAACTGCACGAGCTGGTCGAGGTCGAGGTCGGCGGCGGGTGCCGGCGGCAGCAGGCCGGTGAGGAACGGCGGCGGCGCGACGGGCCCGCCGGCGCCGGCGGCGGCCCCGGCGAAGGCGGTGGTGTCGTGGCTGAAGGCGTGCGGGCCGCCGAGCGCGCCGGGGGTGAAGTTGCGCGGGTCGGTGGGCTGCAGGGGGTGGTGCACGAGCACGTGCTCGCGGGCGCCGTCGGGGGTGAGCTCGTCGAGGGCGTCGAGCAGCTCGCCGACGGGCACGGCCGGCGGCAGCTGCGCGCCGGTGCGCACGTCGCGGCCGTCGTAGGTGACGACGAGGTGCCGGCCGGCGGAGCGGACGGCGTCGAGCAGCACCTGGCGGTCCTCGGCGCGCGGGTCGCGCTCGCCCGCGCGCGGGTCGCGGGCGAGCAGGTCGTCGGCGTCGGGGGCGAGCGGGCGCGGGAAGGCGCCGTCGTCCATGCCGAGCAGGACGACGACGCGGTGCGGCACCCAGCGCAGCGGGGTCAGGCTGCACACGGTCATCGCGCCGGTGCGGAAGGTCGAGCGCTGCGGGCGGCCGGCGAAGCGGTCGGCCACCAGGGCGGCGACGTCGGCGAGGCCGACCGCGGCGCGCCCGGCGCGGGCGGCGTCCTCGGCGACGGCGGCGAGCTCGGAGCGCAGCTGGGTCAGCTGCCAGCCGGCGTCGGGGTCGGCCTGCGCGAGGTCGAGGACGCCCTCCAGCAGCGCGGTGCACCAGTCGGCGACGCAGCGGCGCCCGGACAGGCGCCGCACGGCGGCCTCCAGGCGGTCGACGAGCTCGGCGAAGCGGCCGGCGAGGTCGATGCGGCTGGACTCCACGTCGGCCAGCGGGACGACGGCGTCGGGCCCCTCGCCGAGCAGGTCGGCGCCCGCCGGGTCCGCGCCGCCCACGGCGACGCCGACGAGCAGGCGGTCCAGCCCGGCGCGCCAGGAGCCCTGGGCCAGCCCCGCCAGCTGCCAGCCGCGGCGGTGCTCGGCGGACAGGCCCCAGTGCACGCCGGCGTCGACGGTCCACTCGCGCACCTGCTCCAGCGCCTCGTCGTCGAGGTCGAAGCGGCGGCGCACGGCGGCGGAGGCGGCGAGGTCGAGGACGTCGCCGGCGCCGGCGCGGCCCTGGGCGAGCACGAGCAGCCGCGCGGCGAGGGCGAGCAGGGGGTTGGTCTGCAGCGCGGAGCGGTCGGCGATGGAGACCCGCAGGCCGCCGCCGGGGTGGGAGCCGGTGGAGAAGACCGCGGAGACCAGCGGTGCGTAGGCCTCCACGTCGGGGCACAGCACGACCACGTCGCGCGGCTGCAGGTCCGGGTCGGCGTCCAGCAGGCCGAGGACGACCTCGCGCAGGACCTCCACCTGGCGGGCGCGGCCGTGGCAGGCGTGCACCTGCACGGAGCGGTCGCCGGCGGCGGGCGGGCGGCGGTCGGCGGCGGCGGGCACCTCGTCGGCGGCGAGGGCGGCCTGCAGCCGACCCAGCAGGGTCGGCGCCGGGGCGGGCGCCGGGTGGTGCACGTCGCCGTGGCCGGGCGCCGCCAGCGCCAGGCGCACCTGCAGCTCGCGCACCTCGCGCGCCGCCGACGCCAGCAGGGGGTGGCGCACCGCGCCGTCGGCGGCGCCGCCCCCGTGCGCGCGCCGCGTGCCGGTGGCCCCGGCGGCCAGGGCGGCCGCGGTCGCCCGCCACAGCGCGGGGCTGGGGTGCTGCAGGAACAGGTGGACCTCGCGGTGCTCGGCGAGGGCGGCGAGCACCTGCAGCCGGGCCGGGGCGAGCCGGGTCAGCGCGAAGACGCCGAGGCGCGCGGGTGCGCTGCTCAGGGCGGGGTCGGCGCGCAGGGCGGCGCAGGCGTCCTCGAGCAGCTCGGCGGGGGCGGGCAGGCCGACGCGGGCGCGCACGGCGCGGAAGAGCTCCGGCTGCCAGCGCAGGTCGGCGTCGACGTCGCGCCCGCCCCCGGCGGCCCAGTCGAGCAGCAGCTGCGGGCGGGACTCGCCGTAGCCGGCGAGCAGGTCCGCCACCCGGGCGGCCGCGGCCGTGCGCCGCACGCGCGGCGCGTCCTCGCCGGCGGGGTGGCGCAGGTGGTGGCGCAGGACCGCGAACGCGTCGCCGGCGCCGCCCGCGGGCGGGCCGCCGGCGGGCGCGAGCTCGTCGAAGACCTCCAGCACCTGCCAGGTCAGCGCGTCCGGCGCCCAGCGCGCGACGGCGTCGGCGGCCCGCGGGTGCACCGCGGCCACGACCTCGGCGAGCACCTCGTCGAGCAGGTCGGCCGGGGAGCAGAACCGCACGCCCGCGCAGACGCCGTCCTCGCCGCCGTCCCCGCCGCCGAGGTGGTGGGAGAGCCGCTGGGCGATCCAGCGCTCGGTGCCGGGGGCGCCGACCGCCAGCAGCTCCGCGCGGAACGGGTCGGCCCCGGCGGTCGGCTGGTGCAGGAGGTCGGCGAGGGCGGCCACGAGAGCGCTCGCGCTCTCGGAGCGGTGGACGTGGAGCACGCGGACTGTCTACCCGACGACGGCGACAGCCCCTGCGGCGGTCGACCCGGCGGGCCGGGAGC
>NZ_JAAALL010000014.1 GCF_009906315.1 Kineococcus vitellinus
CCCCAGCGCCACGACGGCCGGCAGCGCCGCGCCGGTGGCGCTGCTGTGCCTGGGGGTGGCGGCGCTGGCCACCGGCGCGGCGCTGCCGGCCGTCGTGGCGCTGGGGTGCCTGCCGGGCGCGGGGGGTTTCCTGCTGCAGGTGCTGGCCGACAGCACCGGCGCACCCGGCTGGGTGCGCCGGCTGTCCCCCTCCAGCTACCTGGCGCCGGTGCCGCTGCAGGAGCCCGACGGTGCGGCCGCCGCCGTGATGCTGCTAATCGCTGCGGTCCTGGTGGCCGCCGGCGCCGCCGCCCACCGGCGGCGCGACCTCAGGAGCTGACCAGCGCGGTCGGCGGCACCCGGCCGCCGGAGGACCGGCTCAGAGCTGCGCGCGAGCGCCGCGAAGGCTACGTTGGCACCCGGTGTGCCGGGAAGTCTGGTCGGCGATCGCTCGCGCGATCTCGCACGTCGTCGATCCCGAGGCAGGTCCCCGTGGCTCCCAGCACCCCGCCGACTCCCCCCGCAGACCCTCCCCGTCGCGCACCACGCGCCGGCAGCCCGCTCTTCAGCCGCGGGTCGTGGCCGGAGACCCAGCGCATCACCTCCGTCCTGCGCGAGGAGACCGTCGGCGGTGCCCTGCTCCTGCTGGGCACACTCATCGCCCTGGTGTGGGCCAACTCCCCCTGGTCGGGCTCCTACGCCGCGCTGCGCGACACCGTCATCGCCCCCGACACGCTGCACGCCCTGCACCTGGACCTCAGCCTGGGCCAGTGGGCCGCCGACGGCCTGCTGGCGATCTTCTTCTTCATCGCCGGACTGGAGCTCAAGCGCGAGTTCGTCGCCGGCGACCTGCGCGACCCCCGCCGCGCACTGGTCCCCGTCGCCGCCGCCGTGGGCGGGATGGCCGTCCCGGCCCTGCTCTACGTCCTGCTCAACCTCGGCACCGGCGGCGGTGCGCTGAGGGGGTGGGCGATCCCCACCGCCACCGACATCGCCTTCGCGGTGGCGGTCCTGGCCGTCATCAGCACCCACCTGCCCACCGCGCTGCGCACCTTCCTGCTGACCCTGGCGGTGGTCGACGACCTGCTGGCCATCACCATCATCGCGATCTTCTACACCGACACCCTGGCCGTGCTGCCGCTGCTGGCCTCCCTGGCCGTCATCGCCCTCTTCGGGCTGCTGGTGCAGCAGCGCATCCGCACCGGGTGGCTGCTGATCCCGCTGGCCCTGCTCGCGTGGGCGCTGATGCATGCCTCCGGCATCCACGCCACCGTCGCCGGCGTCCTGCTCGGCTTCACCGTCCCCGTCCTGCGCTCGCAGGCAGCCGGTGGGCCCGAGGCGGGGCCGGGCACGGCCGAGCACTTCGAGCACCTGTGGCGACCGCTGTCGGCCGCTTTCGCCGTCCCGGTGTTCGCCTTCTTCTCCGCCGGCGTCACCGTCGGCGGCCTGGGCGGTTTGGGCGATTCCCTGCGCGACCGCGTCGCGCTGGGCATCGTGGCCGGCCTGGTCGCCGGCAAGGCGGTCGGCATCCTCGGCGCCACCGCGCTGGTGGCGCGCTTCACCCGCGCCCGCCTGGACCCCAGCCTGTCCTGGTGGGACGTGCTCGGCGCGTCCCTGCTCGGCGGCATCGGCTTCACCGTCTCCCTGCTCATCGGGGAACTGGCCTTCGGCGCCGGCAGCGAACGCGACGAGCACGTCAAGGTCGGGGTCCTCACCGGCTCCCTGCTCGCCGCGCTCCTGGCCGCGATCGTGCTGCGCGCCCGCGACCGCACCTACCGCCTCCTGCACGAGGCCGAGCAGGTCGACGCCGACGCCGACGGCGTCCCCGACGTCTACGAGGACGACGTCCACGACCACGACGCCCGCGGCTGAGGCGGACGGCGTGTCCTCGACGGGGGTGAGCGGCCTGCTGCGGGTCCTGCCGGCCGACACCGCGGCCTCCCCGGGGCCGGTGCCCGGTGAGCCGCGGCAGTGGACGAAGGCTCCCGAGTGAGCGCGCCGCACCCGGTGACCGCAGACCGCACGGGCGATGGCCGGCGGACCCGGTGGCGGCTGCTGCGCCGGGTGCTGGTGGTCGTGCTGGCCTGCGCGGCAGCGTCGCTGGCGCTCCTCGGGATCGGGGGAGTGCACCGCGACATCGGCCCGGTCAGGGCGCACCTGTCCCTGGCGCTGAGCACGCACGGCGGCACGCAGGTGGAGCTGCCCCCGGTCGGGCAGCTGCAGATGGACACCCACTCAGGTCCCCTCGCCCTGCGGGTGGGCATCGACGACGTCGACCTGCCCCGGGCGCGCGAGCTGTTCGCGAGCGGCGCCGAACGCGCGCAGGTCGTCAGCGAGGTGGAGGGCGAAGTGCGAGCGGGATTGCAGGCGCTGGTGCTGCGCTCGGTCCTGGTGGCGCTGCTGGGCGCCGCGCTGGCCTGCGCGCTGGTCTTCCGCGACCTGCGCACGGTGCTGCTGGGCACCGGCGCGGCGGCGGCCGTCCTGCTGCTGGCCGGCGCCACCACCGCGGCCACCGCCCGCCCGCAGGCCATCACCCGGCCCACCTACACTGGACTGCTGGCCCAGGCGCCGGCGCTGGTGGGCGCGGTGCGCAACGCCCGCACCGACTTCAGCGCCTACAGCGAGCGGCTGGCGCAGCTGACCTCCGACGTCAGCGGCCTGTACACGCGCCTGCAGACCCTGCCCGAAGGCGCGGGGGCGGAGACCACCCAGGTGCTGTGGATCTCCGACGTGCACAACAACCCGCAGGCCTACGCGCTGGTGCGCTCGCTGATCGAGCAGTACGACGTGCAGGCCGTCGTGGACACCGGCGACTCCACCGACCTGGGCACCGGCGTGGAGAACGGCCAGCTGGCCGCCATCGCCGACCTGCCGGTCCCCTACGTGTGGATCCGCGGCAACCACGACTCCGCAGGGACCCAGGCCTACCTGCAGACCCTGGACAACGTGCGCGTCCTGGACGGGGGCGCCGTCACCGAGGTCGCCGGCCTGCGCGTGGCCGGGATCGGCGATCCGACCTTCACGCCGGTCAAGCAGGTGCAGCCGCAGCCAGGCGCGGGCGTGCAGACCCTCACCCGCGCCGGGCAGGAACTGGCGGCGGCCGTGGAGGCCTCGCCCGAGCCCGTCGACGTCGCCCTGGTGCACCAGCCCGCGATGGCGGGACCGCTGCACGGGAAGGTCCCGCTGGTCCTGGACGGTCACGTGCACCAGCGCCGCGACCGCCTCGTGGCGGGCACCCTGGAGCTGACGCAGGGCTCCAGCGGCGGTGCGGGGCTGCGCACGCTGGACGGCGGCGAGGCCCTGCCCCTGCAGCTGTCGGTGCTGCACTTCGAGCCGGCCACCGGGGACCTGGTGGCCGTGGACGACATCACCCTGGCCGGGATCGGCGAGCAGCGCGTCAGCGTCGAGCGCCGTCCCGCCGCCTCCTACCCCACGACCGCGGGCGAGGAGCAGGAGCGGGCGGGTGCGGAGCGGGCGGACGTCGAGGAGGGCGATCTGCAGGAGTGAGGAGCGAGGTCCCGGACGCCGCCGCGAGCCGCGCCACCAGTGGCGCCATCGATCGGATGGCTGCTCCTTCACGAGGCACCGCCGGTGGACCGGCGGCCGGGATCGCGAGTGGAGTCGCGGCTGCGGTCGTGGGCGCAGTCGCGCGCCTCGCCGGGCAGGCGCGGCATCCGCTTGCCCGTGCCGATCAACTCCATCAGCTTCGGGGTGTACGGCACCCCGTGAGCCTTCGCAGCCTGCTGCAGCGAGCCCACCGCCTCCTGCGAAGCTGAGCGCCCGAAGACGGGCAGGTGAGCGATCTGCGCCGGCGCGTTCGGGCCCGGTTCGTCGAAGGGCCCACCGCGAATGCGCAGCACCGGCCCGCCGCCGGCGTACGGCCAGGACGCGGCCCGCCAGGAGACCTCCAGCACGTCCGCCCACGCGTACGTGGTGCGCCCGCGGCGGGTCAGGACGACGATCGCCCCGTCCTCCAGCCGCACGGTGTCCAGGCGGTGGCGCAACAGCGCCCACAGCACGCACCCGGCGGCCAGCACCAGCTGGCCGCTGACGTACAGCAGGCTGAACCCGTCGCCGGGGCTGAGCCACCACCCGAGCGCGGCCAGCGCCACGAAGCCGGCCGCCACCGCCGCACCCCAGCGGGTGCCACCCGCGCCCAGCACCACCACCGGCGACTCCCCCACCTGCTGCACCCCCGACCCCACCTGGCGGGGCCCCGCGCCGGCGAGGCGGTCCTGCGGCGCGTCAGCTCGCCGCCCGAGCGGATGCTCACCGTGCTCGCGGTCGGGTCGCTGGCTCACGCTCCCATGCTGGCCGGTGCACCCGCGCAGCGCTCGGCGTTCACCCGTTCAGAGCAGTCGCCACCTCCGAGCCGTGAGGCAGCCGTCCATGGTGCGCCCGCGCTCGAAGCCTCGACGTCGTGCTCGGCCCAGCGCGTGGGCGCCGGCGGGTCGCCTCCCTCACGGCAGGAGCCGGACCAGGTGATGATCACCAGTGCTCCCCCGCACCGGGCGGATGTGACACCGGGCGCCTGCCCGGCGGTGGAGAACCGCAACGGTCCGACTCCGTCGGCTCAGCGCTGTTTGCACGGCGCTGCGGGTACTGCGCTGCGGGTACTGCGCTGCGGGTACCGCGCTGCGGGTACTGCGCTGCGCTCAGCGACCGGGCGGAGCAACACCGCAACACCGCAACACCCCGGCATCGCCAAGCACGATGCTCGGGCAGCCGAACCTCGAACGGCCAACAGGCATCCGTCGCCGGTGGGCCACCGCGGCGCCCGCAGACGGACGTGAGCTCCTCCTGCCTTCTCGCACGAGGTTCTCGCGGCGAGTTCCTGCGCTGGGTCCCGTGGTTCCCGAACAACTCTGGGAGAGAGGAGCATCGCCCCGGGTGGGGTGCGGCACGAACGGGAGCTCGCGGGAACCGACGTCCTCGCTGGGGTGCGGGGTGTCGCAGTGGTGGGTCTCGTGGCGGGTGCTGGAGGTTCTGCCGCCGACCGGGTGAAGATTCACCTTTGTGGAACCGGGTTCCTCCGAGCCGGGCTGGTGAGCACGACGTGTGCCTTAGGGTCGCGAGCAGCGGCGACGACGCCGCTCACCCGCCGCTTCGAAGGGTCCTCTCATGCGCTCCACGCGCCGCTGCACCCTGCTCGCCACCACCGTGGCCGGCGCCCTCATCGCCGGCCTGGCCACCGCCGCAGGCGCCACCGCCGCCGTGCCGGACGCAACCGCCGCACCGGACGCAACCGCTACCACCCACGGCGCACCGGTCCCCCGGGTCGGCTCCCCCTTCCCCTTCGTCGGCCTGGTCCGCACCGCCGGCGCCGACCGCTACGAGACCGCCGCCCTCATCGCCGAAGCCTCCTTCCAGCCCTCCGCCGACCCCGCCGAGACCGCCGCCTCGGCGGTGTTCATCACCAGCGGCGAAGCACCCGCCGACGCCCTCAGCGCCGGCCCGGCCGCCGCCGGCCTGGAAGCGCCGCTGCTGCTCACCCGCCCCGACGCCCTGCCCGAGGCCACCGCCGTCGAGCTGCAGCGCCTGCGCCCGGCGAGCGTCTACGTCGTCGGCGGCCGCGAGCGCGTCAGCGACGCCGCGCTGGCCGCCATCGCCGCCGCCTCGCCCGGCGCCGAGGTGCAGCGCATCGCCGGCGCCACCCGGTACGAGACGGCCGTGCAGATCGCCGAGGAGTTCTTCCCCGACGCCGACGGTGTCGTCCTCACCCGCGGCGACACCTTCCCCGACGCCCTCTCCGGTGGCGCGGCCGCCGCCGCGGCCGGGGTGCCGCTGCTGATCACCGAGCCGGCCGCGCTGCCGGCGCCGGTGACCACCTGGCTGGCAGGCAAGAGCTTCGACGCGACCCTGGTGGTGGGCGGCACCTCCTCCGTCAGCGACGCGGTCGCCGCCACCCTGGCCTCCCACGTGAGCGACCCGACAGCCGCCACCCGCATCGCCGGCGGCGACCGCTACGAGACCGCCGCCGCGGTGGCCACCGAGGTCTTCCCCGACGCCGGCACCGTCTTCCTGGCCACCGGCGACGACTTCCCCGACGCCCTGGCCGGGGTGCCCGCCGCCGCCGTCAACGCCGCGCCGGTCCTGCTGCTGCCCCGGCAGTGCTACCCCACCTCGGTCGGCACCTACCTGCTCTCGGGCACCATCAGCACCGAAGTGATCCTCGGCGGCCCCGCCTCGGTGACCCCGCAGGCGCTGAGCGACGAGTGCGCCTGACACGCTGAACACCGGGTGCGCCGGACCCGATGAGCACCGGGGGCGCGCAGCACAGGCCCTGATCACCTGCCGGGGTGGCACCCGCCACCCCGGCAGGTGGTCAGGGCCTGCCCGCTACCCACTGCCCGCTACCCACTGCCCGCTACCCACTGCCCGCTACCCACTGCCCGCTACCCACTGCCCGATACCCGCTGCCCTCGTACCTGTTGCGCCCGTCCGCGACCTGGCCCGATGCTCCGTCGTCCGCCTATGGTGCTCGCCAGGACGAGCGGAGAGCTTCGACGCGGTGGCGACGCACGACGGACGGGTGCCGACGCCAGCCGACCGCGCCGGCTGCTCACCCGCCGAGCGAGGACCCCGGGAGGCGCACCGTGAGCGGAACCACGAGCGGAACCACGAGTGGAACCACGAGTGGCGCCGACGCGGTCCACGCAGGCGTCGCTGCCCTGCCCGAGGTCCAGGTCGTCGTCGCCCACCAGGCGCGCGCCACGCTGCGGGTCGGCGACGTGTTCCTCAAGGTCGACCCCGACCGCGCGGGCATCGACGCCGAGGTCGCAGCGATGGCCTCGGTGCCGGTCCCCACCCCCCGCGTCCTGTGGCGCCGGCACCCGGTGCTCGCACTCGAACGGGTGCCGGGCACGGCCCTGGGGACGTTCGGCCACCCCTCGCCCGTCGGCCCCGCCGCGTGGACCGCCGCCGGCGCCGCCCTGCGCGCCGTCCACGAGACCCCCTCGCCGGTCCCGGCCTCCGCGGGACCGGCTGACAGGCTCGCGCAGCGCCTCGAGGATGCCTGCGAGTGGATCCTCGCCCACGAGGCCGTCCCCGCCGACGTCCTGGAGCGCAACCGCGAGCTGGCGCGTCTGGTCCTGCGCCCCGCTCCACCTGCGTTCACGCACGGGGACCTGCAACCCGATCACGTCTTCGTCGACGACGATCACGTCACCGGCATCATCGACTGGTCCAGCGCCGGGCCGGGCGACCCCGTGCTCGACGTCGCGGTCCTCACCCTGGGCCACCCGGAGCACCTCGATGACGTCGCCGCCGGCTACGGCGGGGACGTGCACCTCGACGTCGTTCGGGCGTGGTGGTCCTACCGCTCTCTGACGGCCATCCCGTGGCTCGCCGAGCACGGCTTCGGCTCGCCCGAGACCTTCCCCGAGACCGCGGTGCTCCTGGCCGGCGGGCGCTGAGCGCCGAGGGAGCCGCGCACCCCGTGCCCGGACGGGAGGCCCACGCGCACCACGCCAGATCGCGCCGAGAGCGCATCGACCGCACCGGTCCCAGCGACTGCAGCGCGCCGGAGCAGTGCCCGCCGGAGCAGAGGCCCGCGCCGGCCCGGCTACCGCCACCAGGCGATCTCGAGAGCGCAGGCATGCGAACGCTCTCCCGGAACCACTGGCCAGCGGCCGGCGCCAGGGTGTCCACCTCGCGCCCTGGTCGGCGCTGCACCTGCCGACCACGAACGAACGCGCATCGCGGATCCGGCAGCCAACGTCGATCCGACTGCCCCGCGCCTCACGAGGTGGCCGGTGGTCGTGAACGGTCGGCCCTGGTGCAAGAACTCGATGGCAGGTCGTGACAGGGTTCGCGCGTTCCACCCCCGACAGCACCGCCGGCGCGACGAGCACGGCCCACGTGGCCCGAAGATGCCAGCAGCTCAGGCAGTACCTGCTCGGTGACCCAGCCGGCAGCTGCTCGGGGGCTGAGGTCGATGACCTCCTCCAGCTCCACGCGGTGCCGCTGAAGCTTCCACCGTCCTCCAGCACCACCGTGACGGCAGAGCGCGCGCGGCCATCACCTCGAGGTTGGATGCGGACGAGCACCGCCTCGGCCGACGCGGTGCCGGCTCCAGACCTCCTCGCGCTGCTCCTCGGTCAGCCCGCCCCACACCCCGTGCACCTCGCGCCGCGCCAGCACGTACTCACGGCACGGGCGCAGCACCGGGCACTCGGCGCAGATGCGCAGCGCCGCCGCATCGCGGTGCTGACGCTCCGCTCCGCGCTCGATGTCCGGGTGGAAGAACAGTTCCGGATCCGCCTGTCGGCAGGATCCGCGCACCTGCCACCCCCACGCTTGCAGCTGGGGACGTCGACCACGCAGAGGCTGGGACACGATGGCTCCTGATCAAGCGCGCTGGACGGCGGGCTTCGAAGCGGTGACCGCTTCGAGGCACTCCCGCAGGAAGGTCCGCAGCACTGCTCGACGGCGCTCTCGCTGAGCGCTGTTCCCCACCGTGGACCACCCCAAACATCACGCCACGCCACCACCACCGTCGTGCCGCACGGGCGCGCCGGTGGACCGGGCCGGGGACCACCCGCAGGGGAGGTGTCAGCCGGCCGGCAGGTGCGGTTCGTCCGGCACGTGCGGCGGTACCCGCTGCGGTCCGGCCTCAGGCGGGCGCGGGTGGTCCTGGCGGTGCAGGCGCACGGCGATGACCGCCACGTCGTCCTCGGGCCGGGCGGGCAGCATCCGTGCCAGCAGCCGGTCCACCAGGGCGTCCAGGTCCGCATCGTCGGCGGCCAGCTCCTCCAGCACCGCCTGCAGCACCTCCAGCCCCTCGGCCAGCGGCTGATCGCGCCGCTCCACCAGGCCGTCGGTGTAGAGGATCGCGGTGGAGCCGCGGTCGAGGACCACTTCGGAGGTGCGGCGCGCCAGCTCCGGCGCGACCCCCAGCAGCAGGTCCGCGCTCACCCCGAGCAGCGGCAGCACGCTGCCGTCGGGGTTGATCACCATCGGCGGCGGGTGCCCGGCGTTGGACCAGCGCAGCCGCGTCACCCCGCGCGAGCGCTCGTCCAGGGACTGCTCCAGGCGCGCCACCACGGCGGTGGCGGTGGTGTCCACCTGCAGGTTGGCCAGCGCCCGGTCGGTGTCGGTCAGGATCCGCGCCGGGGAGTCGTTGCCCAGCGCGCCGATGGTGCGCAGCACGGTGCGCACCTGGCTCATCGCCGCCGCCGCCTGCACGTCGTGCCCGACGACGTCACCGATGACCAGCACGGTGGCCCCGTCGGGCTGGATGAAGGCGTCGTACCAGTCGCCCCCCACCTGCGCGGCCTCGGCCGCGGGGGTGTAGCGCACCACGATCTGCCCGTGGTCCGGCTCCGGCGGCGCGGAGAGCAGGGAGCGCTGCAGGGCCTCGGCCAGGGCCCGCTGCTGGCGGTAGGAGCGCGCGGCGTCCAGCGCCAGGCCGGCGCGGTCGGCGACCTCGGCGGCGGTGGACATCTCCTGCGCGCTCAACGCTCCACGCCCAGCAGCGGTGAACACGGTCAGCACACCCACGCTGCGCCCGCGCGCGCGCAGCGGGAAGACCGCTGCGAAACCCGGCGCCAGCCGGGTCAGCAACTGGCGCGCGCGACCGCCGGGGGTCAGGACCGCGCTGACGGCGCGGGTGGCGTCCGGCACGGTCAGCGGTGCGGACTGGCGCAGCGAGGTCCACAGGAAGGACTGATCGGTCAGCTGCGCCAACCGCTGGTCGGCGTACTCGCGCACGAGCTCGCGCAGACCCTCGTCGTGGTGCCACCACCCGACGTCGCGCAGGCCCCGGCGCAGGTCGGACTCGCGGGCGGCGCGGGCGGTGGCCGGGGTGCTGGCCGGCGCCTCGTCGTCGACCAGGGTGATGACGCACCAGTCGCCCAGGGCGGGCACCACCAGGCGGGCCAGGTGCGCCACGGCCGCCTCCGCGTCCACGGTGCTGGAGAGTTCGCGAGAGACCTCGGCGAGCAGCCGCAGGCGCGCGTTGGCCGCGCCGGTGGCTCGCCGCTCGCGCTCGGCCACCCGCCGGGCCTCCTCGGCGGCCACCTGGGCCTGCTCGGCGGCCACCTGAGCCTCTTCGGCGGCCACCTGGGCCTCTTCGGCGACCCACTGCGCGGCCTCGGCGGCCTGCTGGGCGTTCTTGCGGGCGGTGATGTCCAGGAAGTACAGGCCCAACCCCCTGCCGGGGGCCGCACCGCCCGGCCCGGCGCTGCCCGGCCCCACGTCCTCGGGCACGGCGCGCACCTCCACCCACACGTTCAGCGGCTCGGGGTAGAAGGCGTCGAAGGTCACCGTCTGCCCGGTGGCGACCGCGTGCCGGTAGCGCTCCTCGAAGACCGTGCCGACGGTGGCGGGGAAGGCCCCCCAGAAGCTGCGCCCGATCAGCTCCTCCCGGGAGGCGGCGGCGATGCGCTCCACCTCGGTGTTGGCGTAGGTGATGGTCCACTCGGCGTCCACGGCCAGGTAGGCCACCGCCATCGAGTCCATGATCTGCTCGATGCGGGCGGCGCCCTCCCGCACCGCGGTGATGTCGTAGGCCGCGCCCAGCAACCGCGCCGGAGCGCCGTCGGGACCGGGCAGGGTGGCCCCGCGCGCGGCGATCCAGCGGTGCGTGCCGTCTGCCTGCACGATGCGGTACTCCGCGGTGTAGAGCCCACCCTCGGCACTGACCTGCTGCACCGCGGCGATGGTGGCCGCGCGGTCCTCGGGGTGCAGGTGGGCGTACACCTCCTCGGGGCTGCCGCCGAAGGTGGCCGGCTCCACCGCGGACAGCTGCAGCAGCCGCTCGTTCATCACCAGGACGCCCGTGGCCAGGTCCAGCTCGAAGGTGCCCAGCTGCGCGGCCTCGATCGTCAGCGCCAGCAGCGCCCGGTCGGCGGCGTGCTCCCCCGACAGGGCGGCCAGTTCCAGCTCGGCGGTGGCGGCCTCGGCCACCTGCTGCAGCAGCGCCACGTCGCCCTCGCTCCACGAGCGGGCGCTGGGCCCACCCACGCACACCGCACCCACCACCTGCCCGCCGGTGGAGGTCAGCGGCACACCCAGGTAGGAGCCGACCGCGCCGGAGGCCACCGGCGCCAGGTGCGCCACCCGGGCATCGGCGTGGGTGTCGGCGATGGCCATCGGCACCCCGCCCGCGGCGGTGATCGCGCACAGAGCCTGCTCCAGCGACCCCTCCTCCCCCGCCCGGCCGGCCTCGGGACCGACCCCGGCGCTGACGGCGTCGATGTCGGTGAGCAGGGAGAGCTGCGCGGAGGAGGTGCCCAGCAGCTGCGCGGCCAGCCGGGTCAGGCGCTGCAGGCCCGGCAGGGTGGCCGCCGGGCGCAGCCGGCGGGCCGCGGCGGTGCGCGCGGCGTCAGCGGTCAGCGCCCGCGCCGCCACCCGTGCCGCGTCCGTGCCGCTCACGTGCGAGCGCGTGGTGTCCGAGCGCGCAGCAGCCGCATCACCGCCGGGTGAGTCCGTGCGGGAGGGGTCCGTGGAGGACGGGTCGTGAGACATGCGCACCCCTGACGCCAGGCGACCTTCTGGCGTCGTGCCAGCTCGGAAGAACAGCGCTCATCGTGCGCGATCCAACCACCTGCACGGCGAGCGGCGCGACTGCGCGGCCAGGCTCACCTGCTCGCAAGGGTCCAACCCGCCTCACGACGTGGCGACGCACGGCGGCAGCGTCGGGCGATCTGCCAGGCGCACGCCGCCTGCGTGCCCGAGGGCGCTGAACTGCTGGTCCCCGAGCCGGTCACCGACGGCGTGCGTCACACCGCCGCACCGATGAGGTCGACCCCAGCGGCGGGTGCGCTTCACCCTTGCGCGCCCGGTTCCGGGGCCGCGCCCGTGCCCAACGAGGCCGGGTCGATGCGCTGGCTGACGACCGCGTCCACGACCTCGTCGAGCGTCTGCCCGCCGGCGTAGGCGTGAGCGCGCAACAGCGCCAGCGCGTCGTCGGCGTCCAGGCGCAGGACCACGTTCACCATGCCGATGGCGATCCACACCTGCTCGCGCGAGAGCACGGCGGGGGTGTCCAGCCAGGAGGCGCCGCTCACCTGCACCTGCACGGGCACCTCCTGCGGCGCCGTGCCCAGCAGGATGCTGGTGATGGAGGCGGCGATGGGGGCGGCCGCAGCCGTCAACTGCTCAGCGTCCACCGCGGGTTCCTGCACGCCGGACGCCTGCGCGCCGGGTGCACGCCGGTACAGGTCCAGCGCGCCGATGCTGCTCTGCGAGCGCAGCAGGGGGAGGCTGAGCACGAAGCGGAAGGGGGTGCGCTGCAGGTGCTCCTGAGCCAGGGCGGGCCAGCGCGCGCTCATCGCCGCCGCATCGGCGTGCACGGGGCGGCCGCTCTGCTGGGCCTGGAAGCAGGGCCCCTCCCCGATGGTGAACTGCAACCGCTCCGCCAGGGCGGCGCTGTCGTCGCTGGCGCCCAGGGGCAGGCGGATGCCGGAGCCGCTCATGACGCTGATGCCGGCGCCGTCCACGCCGAGCACGCCGGCGCACGCCCGGGCCAGCGTGGAGGGCAGCAGGGCGGGACCACCGCTGAGGGTGGAGGTCCACTGCCGGGTGAAGTCGTCGAGCAGGCTCACCAGCAGCCACCCGCGCCCGCAGGGCCTGGTGCGCTGGTGCGGCACGCCAGGGGCAGCAGCGGACGAGGAGGCCGGTGAGGCGGCAGCGGACGAGCCGGCAGCAGGTGAGCCGGCGGGGCAGGTGCAGGCAGCACAGGAGGACCTTCCAGAGAGCCGGCGCCCTTGCTTGGACCGTGGACAGGCACACTAGCCGCGCCTGGCCGGGCGGGCATCGAGGCGGGAGCGCGGACCTGCTTCTCGCTCCACCACGGGTGGTGGAGCAGGCGGAAGCATCACCGGTCCCGGAACGCGTCAGGCGGCACGGGGCGCGCCAGGTGGTGACCCTGCCCCAAGGTGATCCCCAGGGTGCGCAGGCACTGAAGCTCCTGAGCGGTCTCGATGCCTTCAGCGACGACCTGCGCACCGGTCTGCTCGGCGAAGGTGGTCAGTGATGCAGCCAGCGCGCGACGGGTGCCATCGAGGTGGATGTCGCGGATCAGGCTCATGTCCAGCTTGATGAAGTCCGGCTCCAACGCCACGACGTGGCGCATGCTGGCGAAGCCGGCGCCGGCATCGTCGACGGCCACCCGCAGCCCGTCAGCACGCAACGGGGCCAGCTGGCGCAGCAGGGTGGCGTAGTCGGCCACCTGCTCGTGCTCGGTGATCTCCACCACCAGAGCACTCAGGTCCTCACCTCGCAGCGCCCGGGTCAGGGCCGGCGAGGCGGCCACGGCGGGGCCGATGTTCAGCGAGAGGAACTGGGCCCCGGCGGGGCGCTGGTGCAGCGCGGCGCGCACGGCCGCCAGCTCCAGGCGCTCGCCGGCGCCGGCTCCGGCGGCGGCGGCCTGCGTGAACCAGGTGTCGGGACTGCCCTCGGGGAAGCGGCTGAGCGCCTCGTCCCCCACGCGCCGCGAGTCCTCCAGGGCGAGGACGGGTTGGTACACCGGCTGCGGCCCGCCGGCGCGGTACAGGGCCTCCAGACGCGCCAGCACAGCGCGGCGCTGGCGGGCCTGCTGGTGATCACGGGTCACCAGCTCCCCCAGCGCCTCGGCGATGATCTGCAGCACGCCGCTGTCGCGCGGGCGCAACTCGGGCTGCGGGCTGGTCGAGAGCGCGCACAAGGTGCCGTACAGGGTGCCGTCGTTGAAGCGCACCGGTACCCCGACGTAGGCGCCGATGCCCAGAGCCGCGGTGATGGGCAGGGCCCTGGTGAGCGGATGCGCCCCGGCGTCGGCGACGACCGGGCTCAAGGAGCCCTCGAGCACCTGCCGGCAGTAGGTGCCGCTGAACCGCCAGCCGAAGTCCTGGGCGATGCGGGTGCCGGGTCCGGTGGCGATGTGGCGCAGCGTCCACACCTCACCCTCGATGTGGGAGAGCACGGCAGCGTCCATGCCCAACTGGCGCCGGGCTGCCTCCAGCAGCCTGCCGATGCGCTGGGCCACCTGCGGATCTCCACCGGTGGTCGCGCCACCCGCCTCGGCGCTGCCGCTGCCCACCTCACCGGTCCTCGCGCTGTCGAGCCCCGCGCTGTCGAACCCCGCACCGCTGTCAGCGTCCAAGGGCTCGTCGAGCAGGCCGGTGGCCGAGGTGCGCCGCCCGGGAGCAGCTGCCTGGGTCTGGTGGGTCTGCTGGGCCCGGCGGGCGCGCTGCCCGGCGCGGGCGGCCTTGTCGGCGTACATGGCCGCATCCGCCTCGCTCCAGGTCCGGGGCAGGCCGGTGGCCGCGCGCCGGGTGGCCGCCCCCAGCGAAGCGGACACCCCCGCCACCTGCAGCCCCTGGCGCACCCGCTCGCTGATGGCGGCGGCAGCGGCGCGGTCCGCGCCGGGCAGCAGAGCGGCGAACTCATCGCCCCCCAGGCGCACGATCAGGTCCTCGGGGCGCAGGTGCTCACGCAGGACCTCGGCGGCGCGCACGATCAGCGCGTCGCCGGCCTCGTGCCCGCAGGTGTCGTTGAGCTCCTTCAAGCCGTCCAGGTCGATGATCAGCACCGAGGCGGTGGCGCCCAGGCGGCGGGCGCGCGCCTCCTCCGCAGCCAGGGCGACGTCCCAGGCGCGGCGGTTGCCGATGCCGGTGAGCGCATCGCGCTCGGCGATGGCCTCGGCGTGCTCGGCACGGCGCGCCTGCTGCTCCAGGCGCAGCTCGCAGCTGAGCACGGTGGCCAGCAGGTCGGCGGCCAGCTGCACATCGGGCAGCTGCTGGGCGGTCGCCGGGTCCACCTCCTGCAGGGCTCCCGCGCACAGCGTGCCCAGCACGCTGCCGTCGGGGGCGGTCAGCGGCACCGAGAGGTAGGAACGCCACGGGAAGCCCGTGGCGCTGGTGGCGTGCGTCCAGCCGGCCTCCTGCTCCACGTGCGCGGAGAAGCCGGGGGCCTCACCGGCCAGCGTGGCTGCGCAGAAGGTGTCGTCCCAGGCCATGACATCGCCGGCGCGCATGCCGACTCCGCCACCGTCCAGCGCCACCAGGACGACGTAGTCCTCCCCGTCGCGGCGGGCCACGGCCCAGGTGTCCAAGCCGACACGCTCGTGCAGGCGCTGCAAGGTGGTGCTCGCCGCGGAGGTGAAGTCGCTCATCCGGTGCGGCGCCTCCGGCGAGGTCGCCTCCACCACCGGCTCCACCACCGACTCCGGCGCCGGCTCGGGTGCCGGTGCCGGCTCGGGTGCTGCACCGAGAGCAGGCCCGGTCCGCGCCCTGAGGTCGCACCCACCTCGGTGCTCCCCGCCTGCCGGCCCTCCCGCTCTCGGGTTCGTCACCGCTCGAGCCTGCCAGCACCGGCCGAAGCGTGCAGCGGAGCGCGCGGCTCCCGGTGCAGGAGTGGCCGGTGCCGTGGCCGGTGCCGTGGCCGGGGACGGGCCGGAGCCGTGTCACCGCCCCGGGCCCGGCCGGGAGGCCGGCGTGCTCCCACCCCACCGCTCACGGCGCGGGAGCACCAGGAGCTACCGGCCCGGCTGCGGCTGCGGTGGACCCGGGGCGGGCGAGCGCCGCACCACCAGCGCCAGGCAGTCGTCGTCCTCGCGCGCGCACGTGCTCACGTCGGTCAGCAGGCGCGCGGGGACCTCGTCCACGGGCAGGTCGGCCAGGGCCGCCGCGGTGGCCGTCAGCTCCCGCAGGCCCTCGTCGATGTCGCGGGTGCCCTCGATGAGCCCGTCGGTGTAGAGCACCAGGGTGTCCCCGGGGGACAGGACCACCTCGGCGGTGGCGCCGCTGCCCGGCTGCAGGTAGCCGATGCCCAGCCCCTCGGCGGGCACCTCGCGCGCCGCGCCCGCGGCGACCAGGACCGCAGGCGGGTGCCCGCCGCCGGCCAGGCGCACCCGGCCGGTGCGCGGGTCGAGCACGGCGATGAGCACCGTGGCCATCGCCTGCGGGTGCGTCACCTCCAGCACCGCGCCGGCGCGGGCCACCAGCTCCTCCAGGGGGCAGCCGGCCACGGCCAGGGTGCGCACCGTGGTGGTCACCGCCAGCGCCTCGCGGGTGGCTGCGGTCCCCCGGCCCATCGCGTCGACCACGACGAGCAGCACCTGACCCGAGGGCAGCACCAGCCAGTCGTAGAGGTCCCCGCCCGCCGGCGCCGCGGCGGCCGGCTCGTAGGCGACCGCCACCTGCAGGCCCGGCACCGCCAGGGCGGGCGGGCGCAGGGCGCTCTGCAGCGCGGCGACGTCCTGGCGCTGGACCCGCGCCCGCTCGGTCAGCTCCAGCAGGGCGCGCTCGGCGCTGTCGGCGCGCACGACGCTGGACAGGTCCCGCACGGTGGCCACCGCCCGCACCCGCTCATCGCCGTGCACCGGCGCCACGCTGACGGCCACCGGGGTGCAGGAGCCGCCGCGACCGCGGACGCGGTGCAACCCACCCACCCCGGACGGAGCCGACGGGGTCGCAGGCGCGCCGGGCCGCGGATGCCCCTCCTCGCCGGCACCCTCCAGCAGCTCCCGCAGCAGCCGGCCGGTCAGCGGCCGCGGCCCCAGCAGCCGCACCGCCGCCGCGTTGGCCTCCACCACGCGCCCACCGCCGTCCAGGGCCAGCACGCCGTCGTCGATGCTGCCCACGATGAGGCGGCTGCGGGCCCCCAGCGCGCTCAGGCGCGCGCGCACCACCTCCTCGGCGCGCCAGGAGGCGATGCCGACCGCGGCGGCCAGCGCCAGCAGGGCGCCGTGCACCAGCGCCCACAGCCACGGGTGCTGCTGCCCGGCGGGGTGGTTGAAGATCTCGTGCTCGGAGGTGGAGGCGAGCAGGCCGTGGTGGACCACGACGAAGCCGACCGCCGTCAGGAACGGCGCCCACGTCTGGTAGGCGGCCGCGGCGCCGACGGCGATGAAGAAGAGGAAGTGCGTCTCGATCAGGCCGCCGGACAGGTGCACCGCCAGCGCCGCCACGGCCACCAGGGCGAGCATGGCGGCGCAGGAGGCCGCCTCACGTCCCCAGCGCCGGCTCGTGAGGCGGCTCCCGGCCACGCTGACGATGCTCAGGGCGGTGGCGGTGAGCGCGGCGAGCGCGATGGGCAGGGTGTCGGCGAGCGCGTGGCGCAGCCCCTCGGCGCTCACCGCCCAGGCGGACGCCGCGACGCACGCCAGCCACGCCGCGCTCAGGAACGTGCGGTGGCGCCCGCGCCAGATGTCATCGGGCAGCGGCGTCCCCTGCGGCAACCACCGGGCTCGTGGCAGCCGGCGCAGCGAGCCCCGGCGCCACCACGGCAGCCGGCCGTGCCGGTGCTGCTCTCGTCGTGACAGCAGCGCCATGGTGTGCCGCGACCGCCTCTCGTCGACTCCAGTGCACCGATCCGTGCTGACGGGCCTCGCCCGCCGACATCATCGGCACGCCGAGGCTCGTCCTTGATGCGCTGCTCGAGCGATCGAGCACGCGTCGCCGCAGCGATCCGTGCACCGCTCGAGCCACCCCGTCCGACCGATCCCTCCGGCTCGACCACCCCAGTGCTGCTGCGGATCGTGGTGGTCGTCGTGTCGGCTGGCTGGTGCAACGCGCCGCGCACGGCACTCGCGACAGCCTCACCGACCTGCTGAACCGGCGAGGCTCCGACGAACGCCTCGACGAAGCCGTCGCCCACCGCACCGACGCGCCGTCGAACCCGGCCCTGATCGACATCGACCACTCCAAGGACGTCGGCGACGTCTGCGGCGAACCGGGCGATCTCAGCGCTACCGTCCCGACATGGAGGTCACCGGTGCCTGACGCGATGACGCACCCCGACCCGAACGCGTCCTGGTCGGGAACGGCCGTGCTCACCGAGCACGGCCGCCTCGTGCACGAGGACTCCAACGGCTTCGCCGACGGAGCGGCCAGCACGCCCTGCGGTCCGCACCTGCGCTTCCAGGCCTCCTCCATCAGCAAGCAGGTCCTCTGCGTCACAGCCCTCGCCCTGCAGCAGCGTGGCCAGCTGCAGCTGGACCAGCCGATCCCCCGGTGGCTGCCGCAGCTGCCGCGGACCTTGCACGACATCACCCTGCACCACCTGCTCAGCCACACCTCCGGCATCGGCCACTGGGCCGAGCTGCCCGGACCGGGACCAGGCCCGGGACCGAGCAGGCGGACGCCGCACCTGGTGAGCCCCCCTGCCCCCGGAGCGTTGCAGGACCTGATCGCCCAGGCGGGCCTGCTCACCCCCGCGGGCACGGCGTGGCGCTACAGCGGCCCCGGCTTCTTCCTCGCCGCTCAGGTCCTGCAGGCCGCGAGCGGCCACCGCTACCGCGACCTCGCCGCCGACCTCGTCTTCGGCCCCGCACAGATGACCTCCACCACCTCCGGCACCTTCCCGCTGGGGCAGCTCGACGTCGCCGCCGGCCACCGCGCCGGGCGCCGCGTGCCCGTGGACCCCGGGTGGACCCGGCTCCCGGGCAGCGGGGACCTGTGGACCACCGCCGCCGACCTGCTGCGCTACAGCCGCGCACTGCGCTCCGGGCAGCTGCTGGATGCGGCGACCGCGGCTCTGCTGTGGAGCCCCCACGTCCCCCTGCCTGCTCCGCCGACGGCCGAGCAGGGACGGGCCACGGCCACCGCGTACGGCTACGGCACGTTCCTCGGGCGCGTCCGGGAACGCCCGGCGTGGTTCGTCCCCGGTGACAACCCCGGCTACCGGTCGCTGCTCGCACACCCGATCGGCAGCGATTCCGACCTGGCGATCTTGTCCAACGACGAGGGCCCCGGCATCGACGCCGCCCTCGAGCGGATCCCCTCGCCCTGACTCCTCACCTGCCTCGATGCGCAGGGGACGCGTCGGCGGTCGTCGTCGACGCGCACGCACGCCTGCTCCTCCACCAGCTCATCGGTGCTCGCGCCACGAGCGCGGACGGGCGCCCACACGGAACGTGGCCGCCGGCTGCGGCGTCTCAGCGGACCAGGACCGACCCGCTCACCGACCCGCTCACCGACCCACACATCGACGAAGGAACCTGGTGCGACGAGGCCACACCCGAGCGCAGCCGGCCTCGCGGCATGCGCGGCATCCGTGGCCTGCGCGGCGCTGCTGACGGCCCGCTCGGGGACCTCGGTCTCAGCCGCGCTGGAGGGTTCCCTGCTGGTCTCCCAGGGCAGCTGGGACGCCGCATGACCGCGGCCATCGGGGTCAGCTCGCCGAGGTCGGCGCCCGCACCGGGGCCGCAAGGCTCGGAGGATCGTGGACTGGTCGCCGTCTGCAGAGCCCAGCCGCTCCGTCGAGCGCTCAGCGCAGGACGTCCTCGACGATCGCGCGCTGGACGGCCAGCCCCGCCCACTCGTCGTCGTCGACCGCGTCGTAGACCAGGGCCAGCGGACCGCTGTACCCGGCGTCCAGGATCGCCGACAGGCTCTTGCGGTAATCCACCTCGTCGACCTCGCCCCCGTCCCAGTGCGCCTTGGCGTGGCAGGTCTCCGCGTGGGCGGTGACCTCGGCCAGGTCGGCGTACTTGCCCGGGCCGGTCCAGTTCCCCAGGTCCACCAGCAGTCCCACCGCCCCGGCGAGGGGGTCGAGGACGGCCCGGACGTCCGCGGCGTCGCGCGTCACGTCCCCCCAGTTCTCGGTGACCACGCGCAGGTCCCCGGCACGGGCGGCGATGCGCCCCAGCGCCGCGCAGCTGTCGGCCTGCGCGGTGTCGGTGCGCGTCTGGCCGGCCACCACCCGGATCCGGGCGGCTCCCAGCGCAGTGGCGTCGGCGAGGTGGGAGGAGATCCACGCCTCCTCACGCGCGGCCTCGCTCGGGTGCGTCAGGTCACCCTCGTCCACCAGGAAGGTGTCCAGCACGACACCGGCCTCGGCCAGTGCCGCGCGCAGCTCGGCGAGGTAGGTGGCGTCGCGGTGCGGGAGGTGGAAGTGGCACAGCTGCACGGTGCGGTAGCCGTGCTCGCGCAACGCCGCGGGCAGCTCCAACAGCGGCAACCCGGTGGGTGCGGCGCCGGGTCCGGTACCGGGTGCGGTGGTGCTCCCCGCCCGGAACCGGCCCAGGGTGCGGTCCAAGGACCAGGCGTGGACCGCCGCGGCCCGCAGCAGGTCCTGGCCGGAGTCGATGTCGTCGTCGACCGTCATGCCACCCAGCATCCCGCACGCACCCCGCACGCGCGCTCCACCGGGCGATCAGACCCTTCCGGAGTCGGCGATGCGCCACACCTCCGAACCGCTGTCCCGCACCAGGACGTACCCCCACGACGTCGTCCCGTCCGGCGTGCTCTCGTCCCCGCCGCGCAGGTCGAAGGTCACCGGCACGAACACCGCCTGAGCGTGCCCTTCGGCTGCTGTTCCCGTCGTCGACTCGACCATCGCGGCGGACACCCCGACGTCCTCGATGCTCGGGGGAGGTGCCGCGGCAGTGCTGGTCGCTCATCGACGGCACCCTCGACGACGATGCCGACACCGCCACCGTGGAGGGGCGGCGCAAGGCCGCAGCCGACGCTCCCGCTCGGGGCTCCCCGGTCGTGACGCTGTCGTGCAGACGTCGACGACCTCGCGCTCCATCGTCGACCGCCGACGCGTCACCAGCCCGCCGATCCGCCCTCGACCGCCCACGGTGTGCCCGGCGAGTTCACCGACGGCGTGGATTCCGTCGACCTCGCCCGCCCACGGGCCCGGCGGCCACCCGGGCGCCCGGGTGGGAGGTGGCGCTGATCAGACCGGGTCGCCGAAGTCCGGGACGGGCAGCCGCGCCCCGCCCTGCTTGGCCGACTCGTTGGCGATGATCCCCGGGACGGTGAACCGGGCCGCGACCCACGCGTTGACCGGCGGCTGGACGCGGTCGCGCACCGCCACGACGAAGTCGTCCGCCAGGAAGTGGTGCGCCCCTTCGTGGCCGTTGGGCGCCCCTTCGAACTCCTCGGGCAACCGGCTGCGGTCGTGCACCTTCGCGGTGCCGGAGCGGAAGCTGCTCAGCAGCGCGGGGTCGATGTCGGTCAGGTCCTCGGGCACCTCGGAGTGCTCACCGGCCCGCAGCTCGTCGCTGATGTCGAGGGTCCTGCCCTTGTGGTAGTCCTCGCCCTCGGTCTTGACCGTGACGACCGTGCTGGTGATGGACTGCTCCATGACCTGCTCGGTGCCGTAGAAGCGGAACCGCGATTCCGGACCGCTCCAGTACCCGACCCGGCGGAACTCGTTGGTCCGCATGACCCCTCCGTCAGCGAGCTCGAAGAGGGCCGACATGTTGGAGAAGTCGTTGTCCCAGCGCGAGACCGCCTTGTCGAAGACGCCGTCGCCGCGGGTGTCGCTGATGCCCGTGCAGCTGACGCTCACGGCGTGGGTCGGCCAGGCTCCCAGCACGCCGCCGATGGCGTGGGTCGGGTAGAGCATGGGCGGGTAGCTCGCGGTCTCCTTCCAGTCCTCCCCACCGCTGTAGCGGTAGGCGGCGTAGAAACCGTTGTCCATGTCGTGGACGTAGTCGCCCTCGCCGTAGAACACCCGGCCGAACTCACCGGTCGCGATGTGCTCGCGGGCCCAGACGGTGGCGGGGTTGTAGTAGCTGGTCTCACCCATCATGTAGATCAGCCCCGTCTCGCGCACCGCGGCCACGATGGCCTCGACGTCGTCGACGGTGGTCGCCATCGGCACGGCGGAGTAGACGTGCTTGCCGGCGGCCAGCGCCTGGCGCACCAGGGGACCGTGCGACCAGCGCTGGGTCATGATCGCGACGGCGTCGACGTCGGAGGCCAGCGCGTCCTCGAAGCTGTCGAAGGACCCGGCGAGGCCGTGGGACTCGACGTGCTGCCGGGCGCGTTCGGGGACGACGTCGCTGACCCACACCTCCTCGACGTCGGGGTGGAGCTGCCACAGGGCGATGAAGCTGCGGGCGAACTGGCCGGCGCCGATGACAGCGATCTTCACGAGGTGCTCTCCTGCGAGTCGAGTGACGAACGGTGAACCCCCAGGATGATCCACGACGCCGCCGTCGGCGACGTGGGGTGCCCTGTCCTCGTCGACGCCCGGCGTCACCTCCAGGACCGCTCCGCCCGAGGGCCGTGCGTCGGCTGGGCCCGGTGTGGACGACCGGTGACGTCGCCCAGTCCCTGCGCCCCCTGGCCCGCTCGATCCTGGGCGATGGGCGCAACAGCTGGCCGACCTGACCTGCGGCAGCAGCGGCTGCACCCCCACCCACCCCGTACGGCGACAACGCCGCCCTCCAGGTCGGCTCGGTCTGCGCGCTCGCGACCACCCGGCGCGTCGGCGCCGACGCTGGGGGCCCGGCGCAGGCTGCGGCTCCTCGGCGCCGACCACCGCACGCGTCGATCCCCGCACCGACAGCCGGGTCGGCACGACCTGCACCCGTTCGGTGTCGAGACCGTCGATCCGCTGCAGGAGCACCTGCAACCCCTGCGCTCCCACCTGCTCGAAGTCCAGCCTCGACGACGTCAGGGGCGGCGTGAAGCACTTCGCCTCCGGCACGTCGTCGACACCGACGATCGAGCAGTCCCGTGGAGCCAGCACGTCGCGTTCCCGCACGGCGGCCGTGAAACCCAGGGCGATCTCGTCGTTGGCCGCGAAGACGGCATCGAAGTCGGTGGCATCCAGCCCGGCGCTGACGTCCGCTCCGGAGTCGGCGTCCCACTCGCGGCACCGCAGCACGCCCAGGGGTGGGCACTTCCACTCGGCGAGTTCGTCGAGGTGACCCCGGCGTTGCCGTGGTTCATCGGGCCGGTGGCGAGGAAGCCCAGGGTGTCCGTCCGCTGGGCCCGCAGGATCTGCGGCAGCCTGCTGCGGTCGTACCCGAGTTCGCGCACTGCGGCCTCGGTCCTCTCCCCGGCACTGGTGGAGACGTAGCCACCGGTGTAGTAGCGCGAGACCGTCTGCGCCGAGACCTGAGCCGCCCGCCCGACGTCGGCCGTGCTCGGCCGCCACCGCGCAGTGGCGGCGTCGCCCGGCACCAGGTCGGTCGAGGTGTCGGGCACCAGGGCCGCTGCCCCTCACTCCAGCGCGGTGCCGGTGAAGTCGTCGGTGAAGACGAAGATCCGCGGCGCGCCGGCGGAGGCTGGGACCGGGTCGTTCACGCCCGCGCGCACGCCCCGGTCCACGACCTCACCGGTGCGCGGGTCCAGGACCCGGTACGGGCGTGGGACCGGTCCCCCGTCGAGGATCCGCAGGTCCCCGCCGTCGTGGGCGTAGGCGAGGTAGAAGACGCCGGGGACCAGCAGGCCGCGAGGGGTGAGGCTCTGCTGCCAGCTGGGCCGGGCGCCGAGGAAGGGCAGGCCGTGCAGGATCTTGCCGACCAGGCCGACGTAGGTGGAGCCCTCGAAGTCCAGCGCTTCGCGCCAGCCGGCGCCGGGGGCGGAGAAGAAGTCCGACTGCCCGACCTCGTCGGGGTGCAGCTTCCACTGCCACAGGCTGCCCGCTCCGTAGACCACGCCCATGGCGGCGCCGGCGCACAGGTTGGACCAGGCTTCGTGACCCTGCCACCAGCCGCCGGCGCGCCCGGTGACGGCGGTGTTCTCGTAGCTGGGCTCGCCGTTGGCGATGGCCTTCGGCGGCAGGTTGCGGGCCATGTCCGCCACGCGCTCGGGGACGTGGTCGCCCAGGTGGCCGGTCTGGCACCACTGGAAGTCCAGCCAGTCGGCGTCCTGGTGGGCCCGGTTGCCCGCGTGCGGTCGGTAGTGGATCCCGGTGGGGTGCCCGTAGGCGTCCCAGCGCTGCACCTCCTGACCGCCGGCGGCGATCTGCGGCTCCTCCCCCGACCCGTCGGCGCCCACGAGCCACACGGCCGGGGATGCGCCGTAGCGGGCGACGAGGTAGCGGCAGTAGCGGGCGTACTGATGGGTCGGGACGACGGTGCCGGCGACGTCCAGCCCCTTCCAGCCGAAGCCCTGGAAGACCGGCTGCCAGACGGGGACGATGTCGTGGTCGAGCAGCGCGTCGACCAGGGCGTCCAGGTGCTGGAAGTAGTCCGGGCGAAGTGCCTGCAGCGTGCCCTGCGGCAGGTCGTCGAAGGCGACGGCGAAGCCTTCGTCGGCGGTCCGGTCCTCGGGACCGACGGCTCGCATGTCGGGCTGGACGCTCATGAGCAGGACGGCGTTGAAGCCCTTGGCGTGCCGGTCCCGGGCGAAGGTCCTGGCGTCCTCCGGGGTCGCCCGCCACGGCAGCGCCCACGCGGTGTCCGCGACGAGGACGGCGGGGGTGCCGTCGGCGTGCTGCAGGTGCCGGCCGTCGGCTGACATCGTCCAGAACCCGTGGCGGGCGAAGCGGCCGGTGCCACGGTGCTGACCGTGCTCCTCGGTGGTGACGGAGCCGGTCACGCCGCGCAGGCCCTCGTCGGCCACGTCGGCGTCGCTGGTCCAGGCCCAGTCACCGCTGATCCCGGGAGAGCTGAACCGGACGCGCCAGAGCCTCCCGCCGTCCCAGAAGGCCGGGCGGCGCAGGCTGGTCCCGGACTCGTGGGTGAAGTCGACCCACACGTCGACGTCGCTGTACGCGTCGGCGTGCTCGGTCGCGGCGGTGAGGGTGAGTTCCACGGTTCGCCAGGCAGGAGCGGAGGTCACGATCGTTCCTTCACGGTCGGAGGGGCACGGGATCGGGCGGGGACTGCTCGGCCGTCGTCAGCCCTCGACGGGGCCGGCGAAGGCGCCCTGGACGCAGCAGCGCTGGAACATCGATCGGGTGGACGATGAGGACGGGGACGGCCGACGTGGTGGTGAACGCGTTGAGCTGGCCGTAGCCGGTCCCGTGCCGGGTGCTGAAGCTCTGCGCGGCCGGTGCGGGCTCGGCCAGTGGCAGGCAGACCTGCCAGGAGGTGCGGAAGGTGGAGGTTCCGTCGATGCGCGCCGCCCCCTCCCCGAGCCACCGCCGCAGGCGGAGGCGACGCCGAGGACACCGGCGGCGGTCGACGGCTGGACGGCGGAGCGTCGCCGCGGGCCCTGCTCGTGTTCGAGCACCTTCGCCTCCATCACCGGTCACCACGCAGTCACCCGACGCGCCGGCCTTCCTGGCCGCTCTGCGAGAGGAGGCGACGTCGTAGTCGCCGCTGTCCCGGTGGCGTCGCTGCGTGGCCACCACTCTGAGACTGATCACACATCTGCGTCAACCGGTTGACCGCTTTGCACCACGCGTGCCAGTCTGCACCCACGTCACAGCTGACGGATCGCGCGAAGGGGTGCGAACGTGACCACGACACCCACCACCGCAGCCGTCGCCGCAGCCGTCGCCCCGGTCGCCGAAGCCGCCGAGGGCCGCACCCCCACCTGCAGTGCCGGGTGAGGACCCGACCCGAGCGGTGGCCCACCCGAGCCACGCCTCCGTGCCGAACGGGATCACCACGCGCACGCTGAAGCTGAAGGAGATCGCACCATGACGTCGAACCCGGCCGGCACCGTCGCGGGAACCCCGAGCGGGCGCCTGGCGGGCAGGCGCGCACTGGTCACGGGAGCGGCCTCCGGGATCGGGCGCGCCGTGGCCACCCGCTTCGCCGCCGAGGGGGCCCACGTCGTCTTCGCCGACCGCGACCTGCCCGGCGCCCGACGCGCCGTCGCCGAGGTCACCGGTGCCGCGGTGGCGGTGGAGGTGGACGTCACCGACGAGGACAGCGTCGCCGCCGGCTACGCCCGGGCCCTCGCCGAGGTCGGGCCGCTGGACGTGGTGGTGGCCAACGCCGGGGTGCAGCTGTTCGGCGCCGACGCACCGGTCGCCGACCTCGACCTGCAGGTCTGGCGGCGCACGGTGGAGGTCAACCTGACGGGCACGTTCCTGACGCTCAAGCACGCCGTGCGCGCCATGACCGGGCGCACCGACGGGCGGCGCGGCGGGTCGATCGTCTGCACCGGCAGCCCCACCGGCCTGAACGGCGAGGGCAGGGACTTCACCGCCTACTCCACCTCCAAGGCCGGCGTGCACGGCCTGGTGCGCACCGTCGCCGCCGCCTACGCCGAGCACGGGATCCGGGTGAACACCGTGGTGCCCGGCTACACCGAGACCCCGCTGGTCACCGCGATCTCCGGCGACGAGGCCTCGCGCGCGGCGATCGTGGCCCGCACCCCGCTGGGCCGGCCCGGAACCCCCGCCGACGTGGAGGGGATCATGGTGTACCTGGCCGGCGACGAGTCCTCCTTCGCCACGGGCGCGCTGTTCCGCGTCGACGGGGGGATGACCTCGCTGTGACGCGGCCGACGAGCGTGGACCCGCCGACCAGCGCCGGGGACGGGCTCGCCGCCGGTGAGCAGCCGCCGCCCCCGGCCGCAGCGGACCCGGCCACCGACGACGCCTGGCTCGACGCCGAGCCGGCGCCCCGGCACCTGCGCGCCGGGCAGTGGGCGCTGACGCTGCGCGGGGTGTCCGTGGAGGACGTCACCCACCGCGGCACGCTCGTGCTCAGCGCACTGCGCGTGGTGGTGCGCGATCACGACTGGCGCACCGTGCCGGTCACCTCCAGCTCCGTCGAGGTCGTGGACGTCGGCGGCGACCGCCTGCACGTGCTGCTCGAGGCCGATCACGACGAGCTCGGTGCGGCGGTGCACTGGCGCGCCGAGCTGACCGCCGAACCGGCCGGCGGGGGCGCTCGCCTGCGCCTGGCCGCCGGCGGGCGGGTGACCCGGGCGTTCCGGCGCAACCGCCTGGGCCTGGTGGTGCTGCACCCGCCGGAGCTCGCCGGGTCCGCGCTGCGGGTGCGCCACCCCGACGGCTCGGCCACCGCGACGACCTTCCCCGCGCACGTCGCCCCGCACCAGCCCGCCCGCGACGTGGCGGGGCTGGAGTGGTCGCTCCAGCGCGGTGAGGACGTCCTGGACCTCGCCCTCGACCTGCGCGGCGACGTCTTCGAGATGGAGGACCAGCGCAACTGGACCGACGCCTCGTTCAAGACGTACAGCACTCCGCTGAGCGCCCCCTTCCCGGTCCCGGTCGCCCCGGGAGACGGCTTCGCCCACACCGTCGAGCTGACGGTCACCGAGCACGCCGGCCGCGCCGGCGCGGCGCCCGCCGGTCACGAGGTGCCAGGGCGCGCCGGGTGCTCCGGCGTCGCCGGCGCCACCGCGCCGGCGGGCAGCGGAGGGCGGGGACCGGCCGCGCCGTCCGGCGCGGTGGTGACCGGGTCAGCGCGCCCGGACCTCACGCAGGTCGTGCTCGTGCCCACCGGGCGCACCCTGCCGCGTCTGCAGCTGCAGGCCTCCACGGCGCCCGGCGAGCCCGTCGACACCTCCTCCTGGTGGCGCGGTCCACTGCTGGTGGAGCTGGACGCCACCGGCCGCGCCTGGCCCGGCGTGCTGGCCCGCGCCCGGCGCGAGGCCGGCGAGGCACCCCTGGACGTGCGGATCACCGCGCAGCGGGTCGAGGAGCTGGACCCGGTGCTGACCGCGGTGCGCCGGGGTCCCCTCGAGCGGGTCGCCGTCTACGACGCCGCCGAGCACGTCACCACTGCCGCGCTGTGGGAGCGCCTGCGCGAGCTCGCGGGCGACCCGCACGACCGCCCGCACGGTGGCCTGCCGCTGGTGGGCGGCACCCGCGCGCACTTCACCGAGCTCAACCGCCGCCACGCCGACCTGCCCGCGGACCTGCCCGCGCTCACCTTCTCCTCCACCCCGCAGATGCACGACACCGGCCGCCGGCAGCTGCTGGAGTCGATCGCCGTGCAGCGCACGACCGCGCAGCAGGCGGTGCGGATCGCCGCCGGCCGGCCGGTGCACGTCGGGCCGCTCACGCTGCGCCCGCGCTTCAACGCGGTGGCCACCTCCCCGCGCGTGCCCGATGACGGCGACGTCACCACCGAGGGCTGCGGGGCCGAGCACGTGTGGCACGCGGACGACCCGCGCCAGGGCGGGCGCGGGTTCGCCGCCTGGCTGCTCGCCTCCCACCAGGCCTTCGCCATCGCGGGGGTCGCCTCGATCACCGCCGTGGAGACCTGGGGCCCGCGAGGGCTGCTGGCCTTCGACGGCAGCGCGTTCCCCGCCGCCGAGGTGGTCCGGTGGCTCGACGCCCTGCAGGGCTGGGAGCTGCTGGAGAGCGCGCTGGTGCCCGGCCTGGCCGTGGTGGCGGCCCGGCGCGCGGAGCGGCTGGTCGTGCTGGCCGCCGACCTCAGCGGGCACGGACGACGGATCGCCGTGGCCGGGCGCGAGCTGTCGATCCGGCCGTGGGGCACGGTGCACCACGTGGGCGCAGCCGCCGACAGCCGGGCGGCCGCGCCCACGAGCGTGAGAAGGTGAGACGGTGCCCGCCTTCCGCGCAGACGACCCCGCCCGGGTGGTGCTGGAGCTGCAGACGCTGCCGCGCGGCTCCGCGGTCGCCGACGTGGCGCGGCAGATGACCACCCTGATCGCCCAGGGCACCTTCCCCCCCGGCTCGCGGCTGCCCCCGGAGCGCCAGCTGGCGGAGTCGCTGGGCGTGGGGCGCTCGGCGGTGCGCGAGGCGCTGGCGGCCCTGGAGATCCTCGGCCTGGTCAGCGTGCGCCCCGGCTCGGGCACCTACATCCGCGACAGCATGTCCGAGCTGCTGCCCACCACCCTCAGCTGGGGCCTGATGGTCTCCGCCGAGCACACCGCGCAGCTCTCGGAGGTGCGCAGCGCGCTGGAGGTGCGCGCAGCGGTGCTGGCCGCTGAGCGGATCGACGAGGCGGGCCTGCAGGCGCTGCGCTCGCACCTGGAGGCGATGGAGGCCAGCACCGAGGACTTCGGGGCCTTCATCGAAGCGGATGCGGCCTTCCACCTGCAGCTGGCGCGGTCGGCCGGCAACGAGGTGATGGACGAGCTGCTGCGGACGGTGCGCTCGCTGCTGCGGGTGTGGGTGGAGCGCGGCCTGCGCAGCAGCGAGCAGGCGCTGACCGCGTGCCGGGAGCACCGGGCGGTCTACGAGGCGCTCGCCGCGCACGACCCCTCGGCCGCGCAGGCGGCCATGGACGCGCACATGCGCACCGCCGGCGACCGCGTGGAGCACGCCGATGGATCCGCGACCGCCGCCGGCACGGCAGCGACGACGCGGGTGCCGGCGCAGCCGACCACGCAACTGCCCTCCGTCGGCAGCAGCTGAGCGCACCCGGAGGGGTCCCGTCGGCCGGTCCGACCGGCCCGGGGTGCTGCGCGAGGCGCCACCGCGTCCACCGCAGGGATGCGGTGGCAGCCTGAGCGATCACGGCGGTCGGGGGCGGAGGTGGCCACGAGGCGGCGATCGGTGGCAAGCTGGCGCTCAACCGGTTGACCGCCTTGAGCGGGATGCCCACCGCGCCGTTCGAGGAGGAAGTCGTGGCGATCGGAACCTCCACCTACGCCTACAGCCACCGCTGGGCCCCCACGTCCCCGCGGCCGATGTCGCTGCTGGAGATGCTCACCGACACCCAGCAGCTGGGGGGTGAGGTCTTCCAGATCTGCGACCACCCCGATCTGGAAGACCTCACCGACGAGCGCGCCCGGGCACTGCGCCGCGCCGCCGCCGGGCACGGCACGGTCCTGGAGACCGGCACCCGCGGCATCGGCGTCGAGCACCTGCTGCGGCACCTGCAGCACGCCCGTGCGCTGGGCGCACGCACCGTCCGCTCCATGGTCTTCACCGCCGACGACCGGCCGACCCCGGCCGATGCCGAGGTGCGGCTGCGCGCGGTGCTGCCCGCCTACGAGGGCGCCGGGGTGGTGCTGGGGCTGGAGACGTACGAGCAGATCAGCACCGGTGACCTGCTGGCGCTGGTGGACCGGATCGACTCCCCCCACCTGGGCATCGTGCTCGATCCGGCCAACTGCGTGGCGGGCCTGGAGCACCCGCGCGAGGTGGTGCGCCGGCTGGCGCACCGGGTGGTCAACATCCACGTCAAGGACTTCCGCTTCACCCGCCGCGAGGGCTGGGCCGGCTTCACGCTGGCCAGCTGCCCGCTGGGTGAGGGGCAGCTGGACTACGCCGACCTGCTGGAGGTGGTCAGGCCGGATCCGGGGCGGGTGCACCAGGTGCTGGAGCACTGGCTGCCGCCGCAGGGCTCCGGCGAGGAGGGCGCGGCCTCCACGCGCGCGGTGGAGGCGCAGTGGACCCGGCGGTCGCTGGCGGTGCTCGCTCGACTGCAGTCCCACGGCACGATCCAGCAACCGGTTGACCAATAGCCTCGTCGATGTCACAGTGGACGAGCCGGCCAGCACCACGTGCCGGCGCCTCCCCCGACCTCGAGCGCCGCTCCTGAGGACGATGAGCAGAGCCACCGACCCGTGCAAGGGAGCACGCCCTCCATGGACACCAGCACCCCCCAGGCCGGCAGCACCGCGCTGCGCAAGGCCGCGCTGCGGCTGATCCCCTTCGTCGCAGTGATGTTCTTCATCAACTACCTCGACCGCACCGCCGTCAGCTTCGCCGGCCCCAACGGGATGAACGAGGACCTCGGTCTCACCCTGGCCCAGTACGGCTTCGCCTCCGGGGTCTTCTTCATCGGCTACATCGTCCTGGAGATCCCCAGCAACCTCGCGCTGCACCGCTTCGGTGCCCGCAAGTGGCTGGCCCGCATCATGGTCACCTGGGGCATCGTCGCGGTGCTGTTCACCTGGGTCCAGGACGCCACCCAGCTGTACTGGCTGCGCTTCCTCCTCGGCGTCACCGAGGCCGGCTTCTTCCCCGGCGCGATCCTCTTCATCACCCTCTGGTTCCCCCGCGAGTACCGCCGCAAGGCGCTCGCCGGCTTCTACCTGGCCCAGCCGCTGACCACCGTCGTCGGCGCTCCGCTGGCCGGCTTCCTCATGCAGACCGGCGATGGCGTCCTCGGCCTGGAGGGCTGGCGCTTCATGTTCCTGTGCGTGGGCCTGCCCGCGATCGTCATGGGCATCGCCTGCTGGTTCTACCTCACCGACAAGCCCGAGGACGCCAGGTGGCTCAGCGCCGAGGAGCGCACCTGGCTGCGTCGCGAACTGGACGCCGAGCAGGGTGAGAGCCAGAGCCGCGGCACCCGCTCCGCCCGCGCCATCCTCGGCGTGGGACGGGTCTGGGCCCTGGCCGTCGCCTACTTCGGCCTCATCTACGGCCTGTACTCCCTGGCCTTCTTCCTGCCCACCATCATCGCCGGATTCCAGGAGCGCTTCGGCACCACGTTCTCGGTGTTCGAGAAGGGCCTGGTCAACGCCGTCCCCTACGTGCCGGCGGCGATCGCGCTGTTCCTGTGGTCGCGCCACATCTCGCGCAACGGCTTCAAGAGCTGGCACATCGCCCTGCCCACGTTGCTGGCAGGCCTCAGCGTCCCCGTCGCGCTGTACATGAACTCCCCCTACCTGACCATCCTCGTCATCGCCGTCACCGCCTGCGGGATCTTCATGGCGCTGCCGAACTTCTGGTCCCTGCCTCCGCAGTTCCTCACCGGCGCCGCCGCCGCGGCCGGCATCGCCTTCATCAACACCTTCGGCAACATCGGCGGCTTCTCGGCCCCCTACATCACCGGCTGGCTGACCGACCTGACCGGCGACGAGAAGCTCGGCCTGTGGCTGACCGGCGGCCTGCTGGTCCTCTCCGCCGTGATCCTGCTCGTCCTGTCCCGGCGCGGCCGCGCCGCAGCGGCACCCACCGGCGAGGCCGCCGGCCTCCCCAAG
>NZ_JAAALL010000150.1 GCF_009906315.1 Kineococcus vitellinus
CCCCGGCCCCGCGCACGCGCCCGCGCACGGACCCGCGCGGCGCTCCCGCCACCGGGGTGCGCCGCCCCGTCGACCGCACCCGCGACCTCGCCCTCGTGGCCGTCTTCGCGGCGCTGGTGTGCGCGCTGGCGCTGACGCCCGGCATCCCGGTGGGCCCGCTGGCGGTGCCCATCACCCTGCAGACGCTGGGGGTCATGCTCTGCGGTGCGGTGCTGGGGCCCTGGCGCGGCGCCTGCGCGGCGCTGCTCTACCTCGTCGTCGGGCTGGCGGGCGTGCCCGTCTTCGCGGGCGGTGCGGCCGGGCTGGGCGTGCTGGCCGGGGCCAGCGCCGGCTTCCTGCTGTCCTACCCGCTCGCCGCGCTCGTGGTGGGGGCGCTGGCGCGCGCGGGCGCGCGCCGCGGCCACCCGCTCGCCGGGACCGTCGCGGGCGCCCTCGCGGGCGGCATCGGCGTCGTCTACGCCGGCGGCGTCCCCGGCATGGCGCTGGCCGGCGGCCTGCAGCTGCCGGCCGCCGCCGCGCTGGCGCTGCCGTTCCTGCCCGGGGACCTGGTGAAGGTCGTGCTGACGGTGCTCGTGGCCGTCCCGGTGCACCGCGCCTTCCCCCGGTTGCTCGCCGCTCGGTGATCTCGCTGGCCGGGGTCGGCGTCGACGCGGCCGAGGGCGCGGTGCTCGACGGCGTCGACGTCGAGCTCCCCGGCCGCACGACGGCGCTGGTGGGCCCCAACGGCTCCGGCAAGTCGACGCTGCTGCGGCTGCTGGACGGGCTGGTGCTGCCCTCGCGCGGCCGGGTCCTCGTGGACGGCCTGGACCCCGAGCACGACCTGGCGCGGCTGCGGCGCCACGTCGGGTTCGTCTTCACCGACCCCGACGCGCAGCTGGTGATGCCGACGCCCGCCGAGGACGTCGCGCTGTCCCTGCGGCGCACCGGCCTGCCGCGGCGCGAGCACGAGCGGCGCGCCCGCGAGCTGCTGGCCGCCCAGGGCCTGGGCGAGCGCGCCGACGCCAGCGTGCGCGAGCTCTCCTCGGGGCAGCGCCAGCTGCTGGCGCTGACCGCGGTGCTGGCGACGGGGCCGGTGGTGCTCGTGTGCGACGAGCCCACGACGCTGCTGGACCTGCGCACGGCCCGGCGGGTGGCGGACGTCCTGCTGGACCCGCCCGCGCCGGTGCGCCAGGTCGTCGTCGCCACCCACGACCTGGAGCTGGCCGCGCGGGCGCAGCGGGCGCTGTGGCTGGAGGACGGGCGCGTCGTGGCCGACGGCCCGGCGCCCGAGGTGGTCGCCGCCTACCGGGCGAGCGTGCCGTGAGGCGCTCGTGAGGCGCGGGCTGGTGGACGCGCCGCCGCTGCTGGGCTCCTTCACCCCGGGGCGCTCTCGGCTGCACCGGGCCCGCCCGGGGGTCAAGCTCGCCGCGCTGGCGCTGCTGGCGCTGAGCGCGGGGCTGCTGCGCTCGCTGCTGCCGGACGCCGCCGCGGCGGGCGCCCTCGGCGCGCTCGTCCTCGCCCTGGCGCTGCTGGCGCGCTGCACCGGCGTCGGCGCGCGGCCGCTGCTGGCGCAGCTGCGGCGCACCTGGTGGCTGCTGGCGGCCCTGGCGGCGGTGCAGCTGTGGCAGGCGGGCCCGGCCCGCGCCGCCGCCGTGGTCGCGGCCCTGGTGGCGTGCCTGTGGGCGGCGACGCTCGTCACGGCCACCACGCCCGTCCCGGCGCTGCTGGCCAGCGTCGTGGCGGGCGCCCGGCCGCTGCGCCGGCTGGGGGTGGACCCGGAGCGGGTGGGGCTCGCGCTGACGCTGACGCTGACGAGCATCCCCGTGGTCGGGCGGTTGCTGGCCGAGTCGCGCCAGGCCGCGGCCGCGCGCGGGCTGCAGCGCGACCCGCGGGCGCTGCTGGTGCCGACGGTGGTGCGCACGGTCGCCCACGCGGAGGGCGTCGGCGAGGCGCTGGCCGCCCGCGGGCTGGGCTGAGCGCCCGGCGGGCGGACGACGGGACCCCCGGCGCCGGGTGGCGCCAGGGGTCCCGGTGCGTGCGTGCGGCGCCTCGAGGACCGGCTCAGACGTTGAAGCCGAGCGCGCGCAGCTGCTCGCGCCCGTCGTCGGTGATCTTCTCCGGGCCCCACGGCGGCATCCACACCCAGTTGATGCGGTGGTCGGCGACGACGTCGACGAGCGCCTGCTGGGTCTGGTCCTCGATGACGTCGGTCAGCGGGCAGGCCGCGCTGGTCAGCGTCATGTCGATCGTCGCGACGTTGTCGTCGGAGATCGTCAGGCCGTAGATGAGCCCCAGGTCGACGACGTTGATCCCCAGCTCGGGGTCCACGACGTCCCTGAGGGCCTCCTCCACCTCGGCGACCGACGCGGGCGTCGGTCCCTGCGCGGCGGGCGTCGAGACCTCGCTCACGGCCTCGCTCACGGTCTCGCTCATGCGGTCCTCCTCGGACGTCGGTGCGGGGTGCGGCGGCCGGCGGGGCGGCCGCCGCCGGCGGTCTCAGGCGCGGGCCAGGAACCGGTCGTAGCCGCTCTCCTCGAGGGCGTCCGCCAGCTCGGGGCCGCCCTGCTCGGCGACGCGGCCGTCGACGAAGACGTGGACGAACTGCGGCTTGATGTAGCGCAGGATCCGCGTGTAGTGCGTGATGAGCAGCACGCCCGGGTTCACGTTCGCCAGGGCGCGGTTGACGCCCTCGGAGACGACCTTGAGCGCGTCGACGTCCAGGCCGGAGTCGGTCTCGTCGAGGATCGCGAACTTCGGCTTGAGCAGCTCCATCTGCAGGATCTCGTGGCGCTTCTTCTCACCGCCGGAGAAGTGCTCGTTGACGTTGCGCTCGGCGAAGGAGGGGTCCATCTTCAGGTCGTCCATCGCCTGCTTGACGTCCTTGACCCAGGTGCGCAGCTTGGGGGCCTCGCCGTCGATCGCGGTCTTGGCGGTGCGCAGGAAGTTGGAGACGGTGACGCCGGGGACCTCGACCGGGTACTGCATGGCCAGGAACATGCCGGCGCGGGCGCGCTCGTCGACGCTCATGGCGAGGACGTCCTCGCCGTCGAGGGTGACGCTGCCGCCGGTGACGGTGTACTTGGGGTGCCCGGCGATGGAGTAGGCCAGGGTCGACTTGCCGGACCCGTTGGGGCCCATGACCGCGTGCACCTCGCCGCTGGCGATGGTGAGGTCGACGCCGCGCAGGATCTCCTTGGTGGAGCCGTCGGCCTCGTCGACCGTCACGTGCAGGTCGCGGATCTCGAGCGTGGACATGTCAGTTCTCCTCAGCGCTCGCGGCGGCGAGCGGGGTCGCGGCGAGCTCGGTCTCGATCGTGGTCATGAGGCGCTGCGAGATCTCCGGGATCCCGATGCGGTCGACGATGCCGGCGAAGAAGCCGCGCACGACCAGGCGGCGGGCCTCCTCGGCGGGGATGCCGCGCGCCTGCAGGTAGAACAGCTGCTCGTCGTCGAAGCGGCCCGTCGCCGAGGCGTGGCCGGCGCCGACGATCTCGCCGGTCTCGATCTCCAGGTTGGGCACGGAGTCGGCGCGGGCGCCGTCGGTGAGCACAAGGTTGCGGTTGAGCTCGTAGGTCTCGGTGCCCTCGGCGGCCGCGCGGATGAGCACGTCGCCGATCCACACCGCGTGCGCGCCCTGGCCCTGCAGCGCGCCCTTGTACTCCACGTAGCTGCGGCAGCTCGTCGCCTCGTGGTCGACGAACTGGCGGTGCTCCAGGTGCTGGCCGGCGTCGGCGAAGTACACCCCGAGCGCCTGCGCGTCCCCGCCGGGACCGGCGTAGCTGACGTTCGTCGACAGCCGCACGGCCTTGCCACCCAGGCTGACGGCGATGTGGCGCACGTGCGCGTCGCGGCCGACGCGCACGTCGTGCTGGCCGGCGTGGACGGCGTCGGCGTCCCACTCCTGCAGCGTCACGACGGTGACGTCGGCGCCGTCGCCCACCCGGACCTCCACGTTGCCGCGGTGCGCGCCGGAGCCCACGTGGGAGACCACGACGAGCGCCTTGGCGTGGTGGCCGGCCTCGATCACCAGGTGGCCGGCGGTGGTCCGCCCGGCCTGCCCGCGCACGGTCACCAGGACCGGGGCGTCCAGCTCGGCCTCGGCCGGCACGCGCAGCAGGTGCGCGACGTCGGTGGCGGCCCAGCCGGCGGCGGCGGCGCGGTCGCCCGGCACGAACGCCCGCCCCGCACCGACCTCCTCGCGGGTGCCGGTGCGGTGCTCGACCTGCGCGGGCGCGTCGACCTCGACGGCCGCGACCGCGCCCGCCCCGTCGGCCTCGAAGAGGGGGGCGAACTCGCGCAGCGGCGAGAACTTCCACTCCTCCTCGCGGCCGGTGGGCACGGCGAAGTCGGCGACGTCGTAGGACGTCGGGCGCTCCGCGCGGCTGGCGTCGGGGACGATCCCGCCGCCGTGGCTGTGCGCGCGCGCCGTGTTCGCCGGCGTCGTGGTCGTCGGGTCGGTCGTCTCGTCGACGGCGGTCATCAGCCGACGGCCCCTTCCATCTGCAGCTCGATGAGGCGGTTCAGTTCCAGCGCGTACTCCATGGGCAGCTCGCGCGCGACGGGCTCGATGAACCCGCGCACGATCATCGCCATGGCCTCGTCCTCGGCCATGCCGCGGCTCATGAGGTAGAAGAGCTGGTCGTCGGACACCTTGGAGACGGTCGCCTCGTGCCCCATGACGACGTCGTCCTCGCGGATGTCGTTGTAGGGGTAGGTGTCCGAGCGGGAGATCGTGTCCACCAGCAGCGCGTCGCAGCGCACCGTCGAGGCGGAGTGGTGCGCACCCTCCAGGACCTGGATCAGGCCGCGGTAGGAGGTGCGGCCACCGCCGCGGGCGATCGACTTGGAGACGATCGAGCTGGCGGTGTGGGGCGCGGCGTGGACCATCTTGGCGCCGGCGTCCTGGTGCTGGCCGGCACCGGCCATCGCGATGGACAGCGTCTCGCCCTTGGCGTGCTCGCCCATGAGGTAGATCGCCGGGTACTTCATCGTCACCTTGGAGCCGATGTTGCCGTCGACCCACTCCATCGTCGCGCCCTCGGCGGCCGTGGCGCGCTTGGTGACGAGGTTGTAGACGTTGTTGGACCAGTTCTGGATCGTCGTGTAGCGCACGCGGGCGTTCTTCTTGACGACGATCTCGACGACCGCGGAGTGCAGCGAGTCGCTCTGGTAGATGGGCGCCGTGCAGCCCTCGACGTAGTGCACGTACGAGCCCTCGTCGGCGATGATCAGCGTGCGCTCGAACTGGCCCATGTTCTCGGTGTTGATCCGGAAGTAGGCCTGCAGCGGGATGTCGACGTGGACGCCCTTGGGCACGTAGATGAACGAGCCGCCCGACCACACCGCGGTGTTCAGCGAGGCGAACTTGTTGTCGCCGACGGGGATGACGGTGCCGAAGTACTCCTTGAAGAGCTCCTCGTGCTCGCGCAGGCCCGTGTCGGTGTCGACGAAGATGACGCCCTTCTCCTCCAGGTCCTCGCGGATCTGGTGGTAGACGACCTCGGACTCGTACTGGGCCGCGACGCCGGCGATGAGCCGCTGCTTCTCGGCCTCGGGGATGCCCAGGCGGTCGTAGGTCGACTTGATGTCGGCCGGCAGCTCGTCCCAGCTGGTCGCCTGCTTCTCCGTCGAGCGGACGAAGTACTTGATGTTGTCGAAGTCGATGCCGGTGAGGTCGGAGCCCCAGTTGGGCATGGGCTTGCGGCCGAAGAGCTTCAGGGCCTTCAGGCGCAGCGCGAGCATCCACTCGGGCTCGTCCTTCTTGGCCGAGATGTCGCGCACGACCTCCTCGGACAGCCCGCGCCTGGCGGACGAGCCCGCGACGTCGGAGTCCGCCCAGCCGTAGCGGTAGTTGCCCATGCCCTCCAGCTCGGCAGGACCGGTCAGCTCGGTGGTCTGGGTGTCGGACACGGTGTCTGTCACGGTCGTCGTCCTTCCGTTGGCGTCTGCTGGTCCGCGGGCGAGCCCGCGGCGCGGTCGTGGGGGTGGGTCCGCCCCGGACCCCGCCCGGAGCCCGGTGCGGGCCCCTGGGCCGGTCCCTCGTGCGGGACGAACGTGGTGCAGACGTGGTCGCCGTGGGCGAGGGTGGCCAGCCGCTGCACGCGCGAGCCGAGGATGCGCTCGAAGGCGCGCCGCTCCGCCTCGCACAGCTGCGGGAAGGCCTGCGCCACCCGCTGCACCGGGCAGTGCCCCTGGCACAACTGGGTCCCCTCGGCGGCTGTTCCCTGCGCCACCGGCCGGGCGCTGGCCGAGAAGCCCTGCTCGGCCAGCGCCGCGGCGAGGGCGTCCACGCGCTCGGCCGTGCCGGCGCCGGCCAGGTCGCCGGCCCGCTGGCGCATCGACTCCTCCAGCGCGGCGAAGCGGCGGGAGGCGAAGTCCTCCACGGCGCCCGGCCCGGCCACCTCGGCCAGGTAGGCCAGCGCGGAGAGCGCCATGTCGTCGTAGCCGGCCGGCAGGGCGTCGTGGCCCGCGGAGGCCACGACGAACTCCTTGGCGGGGCGGCCGCGGCCGCGGCGCTGCTCCGGGCGCGGCTCGCGCGCGTCGAGCACGCCCTCGGCGAGCATGGCGTCCAGGTGGCGGCGCACCGCCGGGCCCGTCAGGCCGAGCACCTCGGCGACGCGGGCGGCGGTGACGGGGCCGAGCTCGGCCACGGCGGTGCGCACGCGGGTGCGCGTGCGCGCCTCGTCCGCCCCGGCGGCCGAGCGGCCCCGAGGTGAGGCTCCCCTCACCAATTCCACAACTTCCATGTTACCTAATTGTCGCCCCGGTTCCCACCGGGGGTCCGCGGGCTACTACCGCGGCTCGTAGACTGCCCCCTCGTGGCCGTCGGCTCTGCTCCCCCCGCCCCTGCCGACCCGGCCGGCGCCGCCGTCGAGGTGCGCGACCTGCGCAAGGCCCTCGGCGGCAGGACCGTCCTGGACGGGCTGAGCTTCCGCGCCGAGCGCGCCAGCGTCACCGCCCTGCTGGGGCCCAACGGCGCCGGCAAGACCACGACCGTCGCCTGCTGCGAGGGACTGCGCCGCCCCGACTCCGGCAGCGTGCGGGTGCTCGGCCTGGACCCGCACGCCGACGCGGGCGCCCTGCGCCCGCGGGTGGGCGTGATGCTGCAGGACGGCGGGCTGCCCACCGGCGTCGGCGCCCTGGAGGCGCTGCGCCACGTCGCCGGCCTGCACACCCGCCCCCTCGACGTCGGGGCGCTGGCCGAGCGCCTGGGGCTGACCTCCTTCGCCCGCACCCGGGTGCGCCGGCTCTCCGGCGGGCAGCGCCAGCGGCTGGCGGTGGCCTGCGCGCTGGTGGGGCGTCCCGAGCTCGTCTTCCTCGACGAGCCCAGCGCGGGGCTGGACCCGCAGGCCCGCCTGGCCGTCTGGGACGTCGTGCGCGAGGCGCGCGCCAGCGGCGTGTCGGTCGTGCTCACCACCCACCTCATGGAGGAGGCCGAGCGCCTGGCCGACGCCGTGGTCGTCGTCGACCACGGGCGGGTGGTGGCCAGCGGCACCCCCGAGGAGCTGACCCGGGCGCCGGCCGCGCTCACCTTCACCGCCCGCCCCGGCCTGCCGACGACCTCGCTGCTGTCCGCGCTGCCCGTGGGCGCGCAGGTCGCCGAGACCTCCCCGGGGCGCTACGCCGTCACCGGCGTCGAGGTCGACCCGCGCGTGGTGGCCACGCTCACCTCCTGGTGCGCCGGGCACGACGTGCTGCCCGAGGGGCTGGGACCGGTGCGCCGTACCCTCGAGGACGTGTTCCTCGACCTCACCGGCCGGAGCCTGCGGTGAGCGCGAGCGCCGCCGCGAAGGCGCCCGGGCGCGCGCCCCTGGACCTGTCCCCCGCGGGCACCGCGGCCCCCTGGGGGCGCCGCGTGCGCCACCAGGCGGCCTTCGAGGCGCGGATCGCGCTGCGCAACGGCGAGCAGCTGCTGCTGACCCTCGTGCTGCCCGTCCTCGTCCTCGTCGGCGTCACCCGCGTCGCCTCCCTGGACCTCGGCGAGGGCGAGCGGCCCGCGCTGGCCGTGGCGGGCGTGCTGGCGCTGGCCGTCGTCTCGACGGCCTTCACCGGCCAGGCCATCGCCACCGGCTTCGACCGCCGCAACGGCGTCCTGCGGCTGCTGGCCACCAGCCCGCTGGGGCGCTCGGGGCTGCTGGCGGGCAAGGTCCTGGCGGTCCTGGCGCTCGTGCTCGTGCAGGTGCTGGTGCTCGGCGCCGCGGGCGCGCTGGTCGGCTGGCGGCCCGCGGCGGGCGCCCTGCTGGCGGCCGTGCCGGCGCTGCTGCTCGGCGTGGCCGCCTTCACCGCCCTCGGCCTGCTGCTGGCCGGCACCGTGCGCGCCGAGGGGACGCTGGCGGTCGCCAACTTCGCCTGGGTGCTGCTGCTGGCCGGCGGCGGCCTGGTGCTGCCCTCCCCGCTGGGCGCCGCCGGCGGCCTGCTGCCCTCCGGGGCCCTCGGCGACGCGCTGCGGGCCGCCGTGGGGGCCCGGGAGCTGGCGCTCGGCCCGCTGCTCGTGCTGGCCGCCTGGGCGGTCGCGGCGAGCCTCGCGGTGGCGCGCTGGTTCCGCTGGGAGTGAGCGCGCCGCCGCCCGCCGCACGAGGAGGTCCCGAGCACGGGCGAGGCCCCGCCACCGGTCCGGTGACGGGGCCTCGCCCGTGGGGCTCCGGGAGGCTCAGGAGGGCCAGGCGACGTGCAGGAGCGGGTCGAGGGCCACGGCCAGCGACAGCAGCGTCAGGTAGGTGATCGAGCCGTGGAAGACGCCCATGGGGCTGATGCGCCGCAGCTGCTCCAGCGTCCCCGCGTCGCGGCCGCCGGTCTCGCGCTCGAAGCGGCGCGAGCGCCGGTGCAGGCCCACGGTCTGCAGCAGGAAGCCGGTGCCCAGCACCAGGGCGGCGACCCCGTAGACGAGGCCGGCGCCGCCGACCGGCACCAGCAGCAGCGAGCACAGCACCATGGCCACCGTGTAGGCGACGATCTGGCGCGAGACGGTCGTGGGCCGCGCCACCACGGGCAGCATCGGCACCCCGGCGTTGGCGTAGTCCTCGCGGTAGCGCACCGACAGCGGCCAGTAGTGCGGCGGCGTCCAGAGGAAGATCACGCCGAACAGCACGAAGGGCGCCCAGTCCAGGCGCCCGGTGACGGCCGTCCAGCCGATGAGCACCTGCATGCAGCCGGCGACACCGCCCCAGACGATGTTCTGCGACGTGCGGCGCTTGAGCAGCAGCGTGTAGCCCACGATGTAGAGGGCGATCGCCGCCAGCGCCAGCAGCGCGGACAGCACGTTGACGAACGCCACGAAGATCGCCACCGAGGCCAGGCCCAGGGCGGTCGCGAACACCAGCGCCTGGCGCGGGCTGACCTGCCCGGTGACCAGCGGGCGGTTCCGCGTGCGCTTCATGAGCGCGTCGATGTCGCGGTCGAAGTAGCAGTTGAGCGTGTTGGCGCAGCCGGCGGCCAGCGCGCCCCCCACGAACGTCGTCACCACGAGCCACGCCGGCGGCAGGCCGCCCTCGGCGAAGAGCATCACCGGGACGGTCGTGATGAGCAGCAGCTCGATGATGCGCGGCTTGGTGAGCGCCACGTAGGCGGCCACCCGCGGGAAGCGCGGGGGCCGGGCGGAGCGCCGCCGGCCCAGCAGGCTGGTCCGGGAGTGCGCGGGAGCGTCGGTCAGACGCGAGTCGACGGCGGTCACAGTGTCCTCGGGGCGAGGCGACAAGCGGGCACCTCCGAGCTTACGCCGCTGCTACGCGCTGTCGTTGACGGGCTCGCCGCCGCCCTCGCGAGCTGCGCCTGCGCACGCTGCGAGTAGGCTCGTCCACGTGATCCGTCCGCGGCCCCGCCGCGGCACGGGCACCGCACGCACTGCAGACGACGAACGCCTCGGGACGCCACGGTCGTACCGCCGGCCGTGACGCACGACGGAGACACAGAGCGGACCACGGCCGGTCCCCCACCGCCATCCCGGCGCTGGTCGGTCAGCTGGTTCGCACGGGAGGAGACACGTGAGCCAGCCCAGCCTCGAGTGGAGCGACCTGGACCAGAAGGCGGTCGACACGGCCCGCGTCCTGGCCATGGACTCGGTCCAGCGCGCCGGCAACGGTCACCCGGGCACGGCCATGAGCCTCGCACCGGTGGCCTACCTGCTGTTCCAGAAGATCCTCCAGCACGACCCCGCCGACCCGGACTGGACGGGTCGCGACCGCTTCGTGCTGTCGTGCGGGCACTCCAGCCTGACCCTGTACGTCCAGCTCTACCTGGCCGGCTACGGCCTGGAGCTCGACGACCTCAAGGCGCTGCGCAAGTGGGGCTCCAAGACCCCCGGCCACCCCGAGCACGGGCACACCGCCGGTGTCGAGATGACCACCGGCCCGCTGGGCCAGGGCCTGTCCTCCGCGGTCGGCATGGCGATGGCCGCCCGCCGCGAGCGCGGCCTGTTCGACCCCGACGCCGCCCCGGGCACCAGCCCGTTCGACCACCACGTCTACGTGCTGGCCTCCGACGGCGACATCGAGGAGGGCGTCACCAGCGAGGCCTCGGCCATCGCGGGCGTGCAGGAGCTGGGCAACCTGGTCGTCATCTACGACCAGAACCACATCTCCATCGAGGACGACACCAACATCGCCCTCACCGAGGACACCGCCAAGCGCTACGAGTCCTACGGCTGGCACGTGCAGTCGATCGACTGGACCAACGGCGGCGAGGGCCCCTACACCGAGGACGTGGCCGGCCTGCACGCCGCGGTCGAGGCCGCCAAGGCCGAGACGGGCAAGCCGTCGATCATCGTGCTGCGCACGATCATCGCCCAC
>NZ_JAAALL010000151.1 GCF_009906315.1 Kineococcus vitellinus
CCGTCTGGCCCGCGGACCCGCTGGCCGCGCGCCGCGCCGACGTGGAGACCGGCGCGGCGCTCGTGCGCGCCGCCCTGCGCGGGCGGGCGGGCGAGCCGGGCGACCCGGGCGAGGGCGCGGTGCTGCCGGAGGCGGAGCAGGAGGAGCACGACGAGGAGGTCGCGGGGTGGGCCGAGCAGACCCGGCTGCTGCTGGCCGAGCGGGCCGCGGCCGGGCGGGCGCCGCAGGTCGTGCTGCCGGCGCACCTGTCGGCCTCCCGGCTGGCGCTGCTGGCCCGCGACCCCGACGAGCTGGCGCTGGTGCTGCGCCGGCCGCTGCCGCGCCGACCGCTGCCAGCCGCCGGCGGGCCGGCGTTCCGCGACTGGCTGGAGCAGCGCTTCAGCGCCGCGCCGCAGCTGGACCTGCCGCTGCCGGACGTGCCGCAGCCGGACCTGCCGCTGCTCGACCTGCCGCAGCCCGGTGCGCAGGAGGACGGCCTGGACGGCGAGGACGTCGAGGCGGCCGCGCTCGCGCAGCTGCAGCGCCGCTTCCTGGCCTCGGAGTGGGCCGGGCGCCGGCCGGTGGCGGTGGCGGTGGCGCTGCAGACGCCCGTGGCGGACCTGCTCGTGCGCGCGCGCCTCGACGCGGTCTTCCGCGGCGAGGCGGACGGCCGCACGCGCTGGGACGTCGTGGGCTGGAGGAGCGGGTCGCCGCCGACCGGGGAGGCCGCGCGGGCGCGCGACGTGCAGCTGGCGGTGCACCGGCTGGCCTGGTCGCGCTGGCGGCGGGTGCCGCTGGCCGACGTCGGCGCCGCGTCCTTCCACGCCGCCACGGGCGAGACGGTGCGGCCGGTGGACCTGCTGGGCGCCGGGGAGCTGGAGGCGCTGGTGCGCTCGGTGCCGCTCGCCTGAGCCCGCGGGCCGGGCGGCTCAGCCGCCGAGGTCGAGGTCCACGACGAGGCAGCGGTGGTCGCTGCCGCCGAGGACCTGGATGCTCGCCGACACCCGGGCGCCGGGCGCCAGGCCGTCGCCGAGGGCGTGGTCGAGCTGGATGCGCGGGGCCGGCGAGGGGAAGGTCGGGCCCGTGGCCAGCGGCTCCCAGGGCAGCACCCGGCGCACCACGCCCGGCGGCAGGTTGAGGTCGCCGAGCAGCAGCAGCGGGCGCGGCAGGTCCGCGGCGAAGGCGCGCACGGCCCGCAGCTGCCCGATGGCGCGCGGCGGGGAGAACGACAGGTGGGTGCACAGCACCGTCAGCGGCCCGGCCGCGGTCTCCACGACCGCGGCGACGACGGCGCGCTGCTCGTCGGGGATCCAGCGCAGCCCCGCGCCGGGCACCACCAGCGGCAGCCGGCCGCGCCCGGCCGCCATCCGGTGCTCCTGCCAGCCGCGCACCGGCAGCCGGCTGAGCAGGGCGATGCCGTAGGAGGGGGTGGCGGGCTGCGTGCCGGTGGCGTCGCGGAAGCCGCCGGGGGTGCCCGGGGTGCCGTGCACGGTCGCCGTGAAGCGCCCCAGCCCGCCGATCGCGGCGGCCAGCTGCGCGGTCTGGTCGGCTCCGCCGCTGCGCGCCAGCAGGTGGTCGACCTCCTGCACGGCGACGACGTCGGCGCCCAGGCCGGCGACGGCGGCGGCCAGCGCCGCGGTGTCCACCGCGCCGCTGCCCAGGTCGCGCCCGGAGGCGGCGTTGACGGAGGCCACGCGCACCCGCACGCCGTTCAGGTCGCCACCTCAGGTGCCCAGCGGGACGGAGTCGGCGTGCGCGTCGAGGTCGTCGAGCATCCGCCGGGCGTCCTCGACGATGCCGGCGTCCTCCACGCGCAGGCCCAGCAGCAGCCAGCGGGCCAGGGCCAGCTCGCCGGCCAGCCGGGCGCGCAGCAGCAGGTCGGGGTCCGGCGGCTCGGAGCGCGCGTGCGCGTACGCCTCCAGCACCGATTCCAGCGCGTCCGGGTCGGCGCCGACGGCCAGCCAGGCGAAGTCGTCGGCGGGGTCGGCGATCTTGGCGTCGACCCAGCCGGTGATGCCGGTGAGCACCTCGCCGTCGGTGCGCACGTGCTCGCCGACGAGGTCGCCGTGCACGGGGGTGGCCGCGAAGCGCCAGTGGGTGACGTCCTCCATGAGCACCTCCCAGCGCGTCAGCAGCCGCGGCGGCACGTGCCCGGTGGCGGCCGCCCGGTCCAGCTCGGAGAGCCGGCGCTTGCGGTACTCCTCGGCGTCGTAGACGGGCAGGCCCGTGTCGGCGACGACGGCGCCGTCGATCTGGTGCAGCGCGGCCAGCCCGGCGCCCAGCGAGGCGGCCAGGCCGGGGCCGGGGCGCAGGGAGCCCGGGTCCAGCGGGGTGCCGGGCAGCTCGCGGTGCACCACGCAGCGCCCGCCCTCGGGCAGCACGAGCGTGCCGGCCGGCTGCGGCACGGCGAAGGGCAGCGGCTCGCGCAGCCGGGCCAGCAGCTCCACCTCGGCGTCCAGCGCCGCGGCCGCGGCGGGCCGGCGCGGGGAGCGCACGACGAAGCGGCGCCCCTCGGCGTCGACGACGACGGCGGTGTCGAAGTCCGCGCCGTCGTCGTCCGCGGGACCGGCGGCCACCACGTCCAGGCCCCGCACGGCGGCGGTGGCGAGGGCGGCGAGGACCTGGGGCGAGCGGGCGGGCACGCCCCCACGGTAGGGCCCGCGGTGCTGCATAGGGTGCAGGAGTGACCCCCGTGAGCCTGCCGAGTCCTCCGCTGCGCGACCTGGCCCTGTCCCGCCAGCAGCTCGACCGCGCCGGAGCCGCGCGCAGCGCGCCGGGGCTGCTGGAGCGGCTGTGGGCCTCGCCGGGCACCCGCGTGCTGCGCGTGCACGCCGGCCGCGCCCCCGTCGTGGTCACCGGCGAGGGTCCGCGCCTGGTGCTGCGCGCCCCCGCCGAGGTGCCCGCGCCGGGTCCGGAGGACCTGCGGCTCTACCTCGGCGTGCACGACGGCGTGGAGCACGTCGCGGTCGTCTCCGCCGACTCCGAGCCGGAGGCGGCCGACGGCTCGGCGGGCGACGAGGAGTGGCGCGGGCTGCGCGAGGTCGGCGAGCAGTTGCCGGCGCGCGACGCGGGGCTGTTCACCGAGGCGCTGTCGATGGGCAACTGGCACGCGGTCACGCGCTTCTCCCCGCGCACGGGCGAGCCGCTGGGCTCGGCCTCGGCGGGCTGGGTGAAGGTCGAGCCGGGCGGCAAGGAGCACTTCCCGCGCACCGACGCCGCGGTGATCATGGCGGTGATCAGCCCGGACGACCGGCTGCTGCTGGGCCACCAGCCCGTGTGGCCGGCCAACCGCTACTCGGTGCTGGCGGGCTTCGTGGAGCCCGGGGAGTGCTTCGAGGACACCGTGCGCCGCGAGGTGCTGGAGGAGGCGGGCATCGTCGTGGGCGGCGCCCCGGACGACGTGCGCTACCTGGGCAGCCAGCCGTGGCCGTTCCCGGCGAGCATCATGGTCGGCTTCGCCGCCCGCGCGCTCACCACCGACATCCGCGTCGACGGCGACGAGATCGCGCTGGCGCGCTGGTTCACCCGCGAGGAGCTGGCCGAGGAGGTGGGCGCGGGGCGGGTCCTGCCGCCGCCGGGCGTCTCCATCGCCCGGCGGCTCATCGAGGCCTGGTACGGCGGGCCGCTGCCGGTGCCCGCGGGCGACGCCTGGGCCTGAGCGGGCCGCAGCGGCCCCGCTCGGGGCCGGGCGGCGGCGCGCGGGGGGTGTGCAGCGCCGCGCGGGGGTGCTAGGCATGGCGCCCGACACGCGCTCACCGGCCCGGCGGCCGGAGGAGGAGGTCCACCGTGGCCGTCCAGCTGATCGACCCGCCCGACCTGCCCGTGCCCGAGCTCTACCACCAGGTGGCGGTGGGCTCCGGCTCGCGCACCGTGCACACCGCCGGGCAGGTGGCCCGGGACGGCGCCGGGAACCCCGTCGGGCCCGGTGACCTCGCGGCCCAGGCGGAGCAGGTCTACCTCAACGTCGCCGCGGCGCTGGCCGCCGCGGGCGCGGGCTTCGACGACGTCGTCAAGCTCACCGCCTACCTCGTCGACTGGCGCCCCGAGAGCGCGGGCGCGCTCGTCGAGGGCGTCCAGCGCGCGGCCGAGCGCCTGGGCACCGACCTGCGCAAGCCCATCAGCCTCATCGGCGTGGTCGCGCTCGGCGAGCCCGACCTGCTCATCGAGGTCGAGGCGGTCGCGGTCCTGGACTGAGCGGCTCAGCCGCGCACGAGCTCGGCCGGGTGGCGCGGGTCCTCGCAGCGCAGCACCGCGTCGGCGCGGCCGGCCGGCTCGGACTCGGCCAGGTAGCGGTGCCAGCCGCCGAGGACGCGCTCGGCGTCGTCGGCGGCCACCCGCCGGCGCACGGCCGCGTCGGAGGTGGACAGGTGCACCACGGCGTCGAAGCCTCCCCGCAGGTCCTCGCGCAGCAGGAAGGGGCCCGCGAAGACGAGGACGGCGTCGTCGGGCACGGCCTCGCGCGGCGCGCGCGAGGCGCGGTCGGTGGCCGGGTCGTGCAGCGAGGGCACCCACCGGCGGCCGGTGCCCGCGCCGAGCGGGCCGAGGACCTCCCGCCACAGCCCCGCGACGTCGAGCCAGCCGTCGTGGAAGGCGTCCGGGTCGTCGCGGCCGTGCTCCAGGCGCAGCGAGCGCGGGCGCCAGAAGCCCGTCCAGCCGGCCGTGAGCACGGGGCGGGCGGCGGCGCGCAGGGCGTCGGCCAGGTGCCCGGCGTACCAGGCGGTGTCGGCGTCCACGGCGCCGTCGACGCCGACGCGGGCGCCGGGCGGCAGCGCGGCGGCCCACCGGTCGGCGAACTCGCGCGGACCGGTGGGCCGGAAGGCGGTGCTCAGGGGGCGAGCTTGGACTTCACCTCGGCCACCGAGGGGTTGGTGGCCGCGGAGCCGTCGGGGAAGAGCAGCGTCGGCACCGTCTGGTTGCCGCCGTTGACGCTCATGACGAAGTCGGCCGCGTCCGGGACCTCCTCGATGTTGACCTCCGAGTAGCTGATGCCCTCGCGGTCCATCTGCGACTTCAGGCGGCGGCAGTAGCCGCACCACGTCGTGGTGAACATCGTGACGCTGCCTGCGGCCGGAGCCTCGATCGTCGGCACTGTGCGCGCTCCTCGCTCGTCTGCGTGCGGGTGGTCCCCGCGGTCCCTCGTGCTCTTCCCGTGCTGTGGTGCCAACCGCGGGCTCCCCGCGCATCTTCCCGCTGCCGCCGTCCACACCGCGGGCCGCGCCTGTCGCCAGGGCGCCCGGGGAGTTGAGAGGATGGCCCGGCCATGACGACCGCACCCGACCTCGCGCACCGCGCCGGCTCGCGCCCGGACGCCGACTCCGTCCTCGACGGCCTCGACCCCGAGCAGCGGCAGGTCGCGACCACCCTCGACGGCCCCGTCTGCGTGCTGGCCGGTGCGGGCACCGGCAAGACGCGCGCCATCACCCACCGCATCGCCTACGGCGTGCACTCGGGCGCCTACGTGCCCAACCGGGTCCTCGCCGTCACCTTCACCGCGCGCGCCGCGGGGGAGATGCGCACCCGGCTGCGCGACCTCGGGGTGGCGGGCGTGCAGGCGCGCACCTTCCACGCCGCCGCGCTGCGCCAGCTGCAGTTCTTCTGGCCGCAGTCCATCGGCGGCACCCTGCCCCACCTCGTCGAGCACAAGGCGCCGCTCGTCGCCGACGCCTGCAACCGGCTGCGCATCCAGGCCGACCGCACCCGGGTGCGCGACCTGTCCGCCGAGGTGGAGTGGACGAAGGTCATGCTCGTCGACCCCGACGACTACGTGCGCCTGGCCGCCGCCGCCGGCCGCGGCGAGCCGGGCGGGCTGGACCTGTCGACGGTCGCGCGGGTGGTGCGCACCTACGAGGACGTCAAGACCGACCGCGCCGTCATCGACTTCGAGGACGTCCTGCTGCTGACGGCCGGCATCCTCGACGAGCGCCCGGACGTGGCCGCCACGGTGCGCGAGCAGTACCGCCACTTCGTCGTCGACGAGTACCAGGACGTCTCCCCGCTGCAGCAGCGCCTGCTCGACCTGTGGCTGGGCGAGCGCCGGGACCTGTGCGTGGTCGGCGACGCCAGCCAGACCATCTACTCCTTCGCCGGGGCGACGCCCGAGCACCTGCTGGACTTCCCCCGCCGCCACCCCGGCACGACCCTGGTGCGGCTGGTGCGCGACTACCGCTCCACGCCCGAGGTGGTGCAGCTGGCCAACTCCGTGCTGTCGATGGCCTCCGGCCGGCACGCCCGCGCCCGCCTGGAGCTCATCGCCCAGCGTCCCTCCGGACCGCCGCCCACGTTCACCGCCTACGACGACGACGTCGCCGAGGCCACCGGCGTCGCGGCCCGCATCGCCGCCGAGGTCCGCGCCGGGCGCAGCGCCAAGGACATCGCCGTGCTCTTCCGCACCAACGGCCAGTCGCAGGCGCTGGAGTCCGCGCTCGCCGACGCCGGGGTGGGCTACGTCGTGCGCGGCGGGGAGCGCTTCTTCTCCCGCAAGGAGGTCCGCGACGCGATCGTCCTGCTGCGCGGGGCGGCGCGCTCGGCGGTGCCCGGCCACGAGCTGGGGTCGGAGACCCGCGCGGTGCTCACCTCCGCCGGCTGGGCCGAGCACGCGCCCAGCGCCGGCGGCGCCACCCGCGAGCGCTGGGAGTCGCTGCAGGCGCTGGTCGTCCTGGCCGACGAGCTGGCGCAGGCGCGGCCCGGCGCGACGCTGGTCGACCTCGTCGACGAGCTCGTCGAGCGCGGCCAGGCCCAGCACGCCCCGACGGTCGACGGGGTGACCCTGGCGTCCCTGCACGCGGCCAAGGGCCTGGAGTGGGACGTCGTGCACCTGGTCGGCGTCAGCGAGGGGCTGCTGCCGATCTCGTTCGCCGAGACGGCCGACGACGTGGAGGAGGAGCGCCGGCTGCTGTACGTGGGCATCACCCGCGCCCGCGAGGCCATCCACGTCTCGTGGGCGAACGCGCGCACCCCCGGTGGCCGCGCCAGCCGCAAGCCCTCGCGCTTCCTGGACGCGGTGCGCCCGCAGAGCGCGCCGGCCGGGCGCCGCGCGGTGTCCGCGACGGGCGCGCGCCCCTCGCGCCGCAGCGGGCCGATGGTGTGCCGGGTGTGCGGCACGTCGCTGACCGCGGCCGTCGACCGCAAGCTCGGCCGGTGCGCGGACTGCCCCTCCAGCTACGACGAGGCGGTGTTCGAGGCGCTGCGCGAGTGGCGCAGCGCGACGAGCAAGGAGGCCGGCGTGCCGGCCTACGTGGTGTTCACCGACGCCACGCTCGTGGCGATCGCCGAGGCGGCGCCCGCCGACACCGGGGCCCTCGCGAAGATCCCGGGCGTCGGCCCCTCCAAGCTGGACAAGTACGGCGACGAGGTCCTGGCGGTGCTCTCCCGCGGCTGACGCGGGATCACCAGCCGGTCGCCGTCGTCGTTGCGGCGCAAGGCTCCTCCCGCTCCTCGCCCGGTGGTTGAGAACGTCACCAGGAGGAGTCGGCGAAACCCGCGGAAAAAGACGTTGTCGTCGTCACCGCCGTGCCCCTACAGTCGAGAGCACGACAGCGCGCACAGGCCGCGCGCAGGTACCGGTGAGGGGAGGGCAGACCAGTGGACACCACGACCACGGACACGACGTTCGACGCGGTGCAGCAGTTCACCGTCGACGCCGTCACCTGCCCCAGCGCCACCCTCGTCGTCCGCGACACCACCACGGCCGCCCTCCGCGGCGCCCCGTGGCAGCGCAGCCACGCGTCCACCCAGGTCATGTCCACGGGTGGAGTGCGTCCGCTGCAGGTGGTCGCCGCGCGTCTGCGCGTCGACGAGAAGGACGCCTCCACCTTCCCGCTCGTGGGGAACCCGACCTGGAGCCCGCCGGTCTAGCTCGTAGACCGGCTCTCCCAGGCCGCGGACCCCGCACCACTCGGGTCCGCGGCCACTTTGCGTTCGTGGGCTCTTCGACGTCGAACCACCCGCCGGAGAACGCAGAGAGATGAACCCCACCACCGCCTCGCGAACCGCCCCGCACCGCGCGCACCGAGAAACCGCCGACCCCACCGCTGTCACCGCACGAGCTGAGGAGGTGAGCGGCGTGCAGCGCCGCCCCACGCCGGACCCGTTGCCCTGCCGCCGCTACGACCCCGAGCTCTGGTTCGCCGAGAAGCCCGAGGACGTCGAGCTGGCCAAGTCCCTGTGCCAGGACTGCCCGCTCGCGAACGCTTGTCTCACAGGCGCTCTCGAGCGCACCGAGCCGTGGGGCGTGTGGGGCGGGCAGCTGGTCGTCTCCGGTGTCGTCGTCCCGCGCAAGCGCCCCCGCGGGCGTCCCCGCAAGCACCCCGTGGCCGCCTGACCGTGGCCGCCCGCACAGCCGGCACCACCACCGCCACCGGTACCACCGGCGGCAGCAGCACGCACGAGGGCGGCGCCGCCGCGCTCACCACCGATCCGCCCGGGGACCCCGGGCGCGGAACTCCCGGGAGAAGGTCGCAGATGTCCTACGTCGAAGAGGTGCTCGTCCGAGAACGCGTCGCGGAGGCGCACCGCACGGCTGCCCGGGTGCGCGCCGCCCGGGTGCTGCGCGCCCGTCGCCGCGCCGAGGTGGCCGCTCGCCGCGCCGCGCTCCTGGCCGAGCGCGCCGAGGCCGCGGCCGCGCAGCTGCCGGCCGGTGAGCTCGTCCACGCCTGAGGGCGCGCGGGCCGGGACCCGCCTCAGGGGTCCCGGACCGGCCGCCCGGCCGGCAGGGGGAGGTCGACGCACCCGCACTGCGGGTGCGCCGACCACCACCGCTGGCGCACCGTCCCCTCCGGCAGCAGCAGCTCCAGCGTCGCGCCCACCGCGGCGGCGCCCGCGCCGTCGAGGTGGGCCAGCACCTGCAGCCCCGCCAGCCCGGCGACCGCGCGGGCGGTCGCGCTCTCCTCGGCCCCCCGCGGTCCGTGCACGAACGCGTCCACGACGGCCGGCCAGCCGGGGTCGGCGTCGGTGACGTGCAGGTCCAGGCAGCGCAGGCACGCCGAGCGGCCGGGGACCACGAGCGGGCCGACCACCGCGTCGGTGTCGCGCAGCACCACCGACAGGTGCGGCACGCCGTCGGCCAGCAACCCGTCCGCCCGCACCGCGTGCGCGGCGTGGTGGGTGATGAGCACCACGAGGTCGGCGGGCGCCGCCGGCCGCGCCCGCGCCGGCGGGAGCGCCGCCGGGTCCTCCGTGACGAGCGCGCCGACGCCCGCGTCCTCGAGCAGCTGCAGGAGCAGCCGCGCCGTCCTGCCGCCGCCCACCACGGCGACCACCGCCGCCGCCCGCGCCGCGAAGCGCTGCGCGGGCGCCGGCCCCGCGGGGTCGAAGGCGTTCCACGCCGTCCCGTCGGCGGCCAGCCGCGCCTCCACGCCGACACCCCCGGCCGGCCGGCCGAGGCGGTCCAGCACCTCCGGCCCACCGGCCCCGGGTGCACCGGGACCCAGGACGGTGGCGCTGCGGGGGGTGGAGCCGATCTGCAGGAGGCCGCCGGGGCGGCGCGCGACGGGGGGTCCCGCCGGCGTCGTCGCGGGCGGGGGCGGGAGCGCACGGGACACGCGGCCACCCTGCCGCAGTCCGGTGCCCGGCCCCCGGCGCCGTCCACAGCCCCGCGGGGCGTGGACGCGCCGGAGCGAGGTCAGGAGGCCTTGCCGAGGATGCGGTTGAGGTTGGTGTCGCAGACCGGGCACTTGCCCTTGGCCATGCGGCGGCCGTTGGTCTCCACGACCTGGCCCTCCGCCTCGCGCTTCTCCTTGCACTTGACGCAGTAGAACTCGCCCGTCCAGGTGTCGGCCATGGTGCCTCCTCGTCTCGGTGGAACGGTCGTCCTGTCCGGCATCGTGCCCTGAGCGCGCGCATCGGGCGCGTCGGCGCGCCTGCGGCCGCGATCCGTGGTCTGCTGGAGGACCGGGCGGGCGCGTGATCGCAGATCCCCGCGTCCGGGCTGCTCCCGCGCTACCCTGCGGCAGATGAGGGCTCACCGAGCAGGTGCAGCAGCCCTCGACGCCGCCTCCGCGGCGGTCGAGGCCGACGACGCGGTGGACCTCGCCGCCGACGACGTGGACGTCGTGCCCGATGACGTCGTGGACGTGATCGCGGACGACGTCGACCGCGCCGGCCCCCGCACCGTCACCGTGGACGCACCCACCCCCGTCACCGACCTCGCCGACCGGCGGGTCGAGGTGCGCCGCAGCCGCCGCCGCACCCGCACCGTGTCCGCCTACCGCGACGGCGAGCGGACCGTGGTGCTCATCCCGGCGCGCTTCAGCCTCGTCGAGGAGCGCGAGTGGGTCGAGCGCATGGTGGGCCGCCTGGAGGCCGCCGACCGCCGGCGCAACCCGCACGAGGGCGACCTGCTCGACCGGGCCCGCGAGCTGTCCCGGCGCCACCTGGACGGCCTGGCCCGCCCCCGCTCGGTGACGTGGGCCGACAACCAGCACCACCGCTGGGGGTCCTGCACGCCGGCTGACGCGAGCATCCGCCTCTCCAGCCGGCTGCAGGGGATGCCGGGCTGGGTCCTGGACTACGTGCTGCTGCACGAGCTGGCGCACCTGCTGGTGCCCACCCACTCGCGCGCCTTCTGGGACCTGCTGCGCTCCTACCCCCGCACCGAGCGGGCGCGGGGGTTCCTCGCCGGCGTGGACCACGCCACCGGTCGCGAGGGCCCGGGCCACCACGACGACGACGGCGGGGACGAGGGGCTCGAGCGCGACGGCGGGGCGCCCGCCGTGCAGGTCACCTCGACCGGCTGGGACGCGCCCGACT
>NZ_JAAALL010000152.1 GCF_009906315.1 Kineococcus vitellinus
GGGGAGCTGCCCGTGGGGCCGTGCGTGCTCGCCCCGCGCGGGGCGGACCGCGCGCTGCTCGGGCTGCTCGCGCAGCTGGCGCCCGGGCGCGGCTGAGGACCGGTCCGCCCGTCACGCCCGGTCCGCGCCCGGTCCCGGCGGGGTCCCGCCCGGGGTCAGCCCTGCAGCACCGGGTGGCGCTCGGCGCCGCCGGCCACCAGCCCCAGCGGGTCCTGCAGCAGCGGGGTGAACGCCAGCTCCGCCGCGCCGAGCACGGTGGAGCCCTCCCCGAGCGCGGAGGTGCGCACCGCGATGCCGGCGCGCATGGCGGGCATGACGAGGCGGTCCACCCACGGCAGCACGTCGTCGGCCAGCTCCGGCCACAGCCGGTGCCACAGCCCGTCGCCGAGGACGACGGCCTGCGGGTCGAACAGGTGCACGATGTTCGCCAGCCCGCGCGCGAAGGCGCGCGAGAGCTTGTCACGGGTGCGGCGCGAGACGACGCCGCCGGCCGCCAGGCGCTGCAGGACGAGGTCGGCGATGTCGGGGGCGTCGCCGTCCAGGCCGAAGGGCTCCGCCCACGCCCCCGCGAGCGTCTCGCTCTCCCAGCAGCCGCGGCTGCCGCAGCGGCAGGGCCGCCCGTCGGGGTCGACGCTCATGTGCCCGACCTCCCCGGCGTACCCGCGGCGCCCCGTCAGCGGGTGCCCGCCGGTGAGCACGCCACCGCCGAGGCCGTACGTGCCGCACAGGTAGACCACGTCGCTCAGGCCCGCGGCCGCCCCGCGCCGGTGCTCGGCGATGAGCCCGAGGTCGGCGTCGTTGGCGACGTCGACGCGCCGGCGGGCGCCGGTGCGCTCGTGCAGCGCGGCCGCGGCGAGCGCGCCGAACGGCGCGTCGCGCCAGCCGAGGTTGGGGGCGTGGGCGATGGCCCCGTCCCGGGTGCGCACCAGGCCGGGGACGGCCAGGCCCACGCCGACGAGCAGGTCGGGCGGGGACTGCGCGAGCAGGTCGGCGGCGGCGTCGGCCAGCAGCGCCGCCGCCCGCTCGGGGCTGGGCGGGGCGGAGGTGGCGACGGTGCGCCGGCCGCGGACGGCGCCGCCGAGGCCGACCCGCACGACCTGCACGGCGTGCACGTCGACGTAGCCGGCCAGCACCTCGGCGCCGCCCTCGCGCGGGCGCACCTCCAGCGAGGGACGCCCCACCCGGCCGGGGGCCTGGTCGGCGGGGGGCCGCTCCACGAGCAGCCCCGCGTCGGCGAGGGAGCCGACCAGCGCGCCGATCGTGGAGCGGTTCAGCCCCAGCTCCCGGGTGACCTCGGCGCGGGTGAGCGCCCCGCGGGCGTGGACGAGGCCCAGCAGCGCGGAGAGGTTGTGCCGGCGGACGTCCTCCGTGCCCCGCCCCCGCGGTCCCGCCGCCGCCCCGTCCACGTGCGCGTGCGCTCAGACGGCCGAGGACGCGCGGCGCCGGCGCGAGATGGCGTCGACCGTCGCGGCGAGCAGCAGCACCGCACCCGTCACGAGGTAGTTCACGTACTGCGCCTGACCCAGCAGCCCGAGGCCGTTGGCGATGGCCGCGATGACCAGGCCGCCGATGACGGCGTTGGAGACGCGGCCCTTGCCGCCGAAGAGGCTGGTGCCGCCGATGACGGCCGCGCCCACGCCCAGCAGCAGGGTGTTCGCACCGCCGGAGCCGGGGGCCACCGAGTTCAGCCGGGAGGCGTCGATGACGCCGGCCAGCGCCGCCAGCGTCGAGCCGATCATGAACACCGACACCCGGATCCCGCGCACCGAGATGCCCGCGCGGCGCGCCGCCTCGGGGTTGCCGCCGACGGCGTAGACGTGGCGGCCGTAGCGGGTGCGGCCCAGCAGCAGCGTCAGCAGGACGAGCAGGACGGCGATGAGCGGCACCGAGTAGGGGATGCCGGCCAGCTGGATGCTCGCCACCCGCGCGCGGTTCTGGCTCAGCACGGCGGTGACCGCGACCAGCACGGCCACGACCACGACCAGCCGCGCGAGCACCACGCCGACATTGTCGCGGGTCAGCCCGCGGCGGCGCTGACCGGCCCACCGGCCCAGGCTGACGGCCGCGTAGCCGAGCGCCGCGACGGCCGTGAGGACCCAGCCCAGCCACACCGGCACGTTGGAGTTGGCGATCGCGACGATGACGTCGTCGCGGACGGCGATCGTGCCGCCCTCGCCGATGAGGCGCAGCGTGATGCCCTGCACGCCGAGGAAGAACGCCAGCGTGACGACGAAGGAGGGGATGCCGACCCGGGAGACGAGCAGGCCGATGCAGGTGCCCAGCAGCAGGCCGGTGCCCAGCGCCGCGAGCAGCCCGAGGAACCAGCCGACCCCGCTCTCGCGCAGCACCAGCGCCATGACGGCGGCCGACGCGCCGCCCGCGACGCCCGCGGACAGGTCGATGTCGCCCAGCAGCAGCACGAACGTCAGGCCCATCGCGAGCACGATGATCGAGGAGGCCTGCACCAGCAGGTTCGCGATGTTGCCCGGGGTGGGGAAGGTGTCCGGGCGCAGCGCGGAGAACAGCACGAACAGCACGACGAGGCCCGCGATCGCGGGCAGGGAGCCGATGTCACCGCCGCGCAGCCGCGTGACGTAGGCCTGCACGCCCTCGCGGAACGTGGGCTCGGGAGCGGGCCGCGCCAGCGCGCTGCCGCCGGAGGCGGTGGCCCGGGTCAGCTCGGCGATGCGCTCGGCCTCGGTGGCGGCCCCGGTGGCGGGCCCGGCGCCCGGTGCGGCAGCGGCCGGTTCGGGGCCCTGGGGCGGACGGTGTCCGGTGGTCGACATGCGGGGTCTCCTCAGACCGGGGCGGAGGTGGTGGCGGGGGCGAGGCCGAGGTCCCCGGAGCGTCCCGCCGTGATGAGCTCGACGACCTGGCTGCTGGTGACGTCGCGGGTCCGCACGGTGGCGGCCGCGCGGCCCAGGTACAGGGCGGTGATGTGGTCCGCGACCTCGAACACGTCGTTGAGGTTGTGGGAGATGAGCACGACGCCCAGGCCGTTGTCGGCGAGCCGGCGGACCAGGTCGAGGACCTGGCGCGTCTGCGCCACGCCCAGTGCCGCCGTCGGCTCGTCCAGCAGCACGACGCGGGAGTTCCACAGCACGGCCTTGGCGATGGCGACGGTCTGGCGCTGCCCGCCGGAGAGGCTGGAGACCAGCTGGCGCACCGAGCGGACGGTGCGCACCGACAGGCTCGCCAGGGTCTGGCGCGCCAGCTCCTCCATCGCGGGCTCGTCGAGCAGGACCCCGCGGCGCTTCTCCCGGCCCAGGAACATGTTCTGGACGATGTCGAGGTTGTCGCACAGCGCGAGGTCCTGGTAGACGACCTCGATCCCGAGGTCCGCGGTGTCGCGCGGCCCGCCGATGGAGACGGACCTGCCCTCGAACAGGTAGTCGCCGGCGTCGATGGTGTAGATGCCCGCGATGCACTTCACGAGCGTGGACTTGCCGGCGCCGTTGTCGCCGACCAGCGCGGTCACCTCGCCGGCGCGGACGTCGAGGTCGACGCCGTGCAGGACCTGGACCGCGCCGAAGCTCTTGTCGATGCCCCGCAGCGACAGCAGGGGCGGGGTGTCGGTGGTGGGGGAACTCATGGACCTCTCCTGGGGAGCGCGGGGACGGCCCGCCGGGACCCCGCGGTGGGCGGGGTCCCGGCGGGTCGGTGGGGGTGTGCGGTCAGGAGATGCCGAGCTCGGTGCAGGCGGCGGCGAACTCGCCGGTGCACAGTTCCGAGGCCTCCACGAAACCGGCGTCCACGACGGTCTTGACCTCGTCGCGGGTGATGAGCTGCGGCTCGAGCAGGACGGAGTTCACCTGGCGGCCGCCGGTGCTGTCCTCGACCGTGCCGGTGGTCTTCGGCTCCTCGCCGTTGATGAGCGCGATGGCGATGTCCGCCAGCGCCTTCGCCTCCTGGTCCACGGGCTTGTAGACCGTCATGCACTGGGTGCCGGCGAGGATGTTCTGCAGGCCCTGGGTGGTCGCGTCCTGGCCGGTGACCGGGACCTTCCCGGCCAGGCCGTTCTTGGCGAGGATGGAGATCGCGGCGTTGCCGAGACCGTCGTTGGCGGCCAGGACGCCGTCGATGCGACCGCCCTGCTGGGTGAGCATCTGCTCGAAGATCGTGGCGGCCTGCTGGTTGTCCCACTCGGGGACGGACTGCTCGGCGACGACCTTGTAGTTCGCCATCGGGTCGAGCACGCTGTGCGCGCCGGCGGAGAACATGCCGGCGTTGTTGTCGGTGGGGGAGCCGTTGAGGTAGACGATGTTCTTGTCGCCGGGCCCGAGGCACTGCGCCAGGCCCTGGCCCTGCTGCTCGCCGACCACGGTGTTGTCGAACGAGACGTAGTAGTCGGCGGAACCGCCGAGGGTGAGGCGGTCGTAGTCGATCGTCTGCACGCCCTGCTTCTTGGCCTTGGCCTCGATCGCGGCTCCGGAGTCGGAGTCGAGGTTGACGATCGCGAGGACCTTGACGCCCTGGGTGAGCATCTGGTCGGCGATCGTCTGCATGTTCGAGGCGTCGCCCTGGGCGTTCTGGATGTCGGCCTCGATGCCGGCGGCGTCGAAGGCCTCCTGCAGCAGCGGGCGGTCGAACGACTCCCAGCGGGCGGAGGACTTGGTGTCCGGCAGGATCACGCCGACCTCGGCGGAACCGCCACCACCCCCGCTCTCGGAGGACGAGGAGGACGCTCCCGAGTCGCTGCCGCAGGAGGACAGCAGGAGCACGCTGGCGACACCGGTCGCGAGCAGGACAGAGGGTCGAACGCGCATGGATGCCCCTTCGCATCGACTCCCGGCGCTCCCGCGCGCCGGAAGTAAGTTGTGGCCGGAAACATATACCCGGCCCCCGCTCGGCGCAGCCGTCGTGACCGTGTTGTGACCCGGACGCGAGCGACCCCGGCCCGGGAGCCCGCGAGGGGCGTTCCGGACCGGGGTCGTGGACCGGGGTCGTGGAGCGGGGCGGCGGCGGCCGCGCGGGGCTCAGCGCGGCAGGCCGACCTCCGCGACGATCCTGTCCACGGTCCGCTCGTCGAGCACGAACAGCTCCTCGCCGTCGCCGGGCGTGGCGACGGTGAGGAACGTCCCGCGCACCCCCGCGTCGTCGACGTCCAGCAGCAGGGCGCCGCTGCCGCGCACGACGCGCTCGCGCCCGCGCGCCACGAGCACGTCGTTGCGGTTGGCGACGCCCGGGGCGACGAAGGCCGCGGTGCCCGAGGGCAGCGTGGCCGCGTACCCGTGGTGGTAGTGGCCGCTGAGCACGGCGCGCACGTCGGTGCCCTCCAGCGCGGCCAGCAGGTCCGCCGGGTCGCTCAGCGCGACCCCCTCGTGCAGGACGGTCGGCGCGGGCAGCGGGGAGTGGTGGACGACGACGAGGGAACCGCGCGGGGCGGGCGCCGACAGCTGCGCGCGCAGCCAGCCCAGCTGCTCGGCGCCCACGTGCCCGTAGCCCTTGCCCGGCACCGAGGAGTCCAGGACGAGCACCCGCAGGCCGTCCAGGTCGTGCACCGAGCGGGTCGGGCCGAGCACCCGCGTGAACCCCTCGCGCACGTCGTGGTTGCCCATCGCCCACACCACCGTCCCCGCGCCCCGGGCGGCGGCGAAGGCGCCGACGAGGTCGCGCGCGCTCTCGTAGGAGGCGGGGGTGCCGTCGTCGGAGACGTCGCCGGAGACCACGACGGCGTCCAGCGCGCCGACGCCCTCCAGCCCGGCGAGCACCTGCCGCAGCAGGGCCGTGGTGTCCACCAGGCCCGAGTGCAGGCCGCCGTCGGCCATCAGGTGGGTGTCGGACAGCTGCAGGATGCGCGTCACCGGTCCTCCTCCTCCTCGTCCTTCCCGCTCTTGCCGTTCCCGCCGCCCTCGCCGTTCCCGGCGCCCCTGGCCTCGCCGCGGGGCGCGGGCGCGCCCGAGGAACCGGCCGTCCCCTGCCCCGAGGGCTCCCCGGTGCCCGAGGCGCTCGGCGAGGACGTCGGGGAGTCCGTCGGGGAGTCCGTCGGCGAGGACGTCGGCGTCGGCTCGGCCGTCTGCTCGGGCGCCACGACGAGGTCGACGGAGGTGCCGACGTCCACGGACGTGCCCGCGGTGATGCTCTGGCTGACGACCGTGCCGGGCTCGCCGGAACCGGGGGCCCCGGTGGAGGTGTTCGTCGTCAGCCGCAGGCCGTTGAGCGCCTGCTGCGCCTCCGCGAGGCTCGTCCCGGTGACGTCGGGGACCTGCACCTGCCCGCTGGCCACGTTGAGCGTGATCGCCGTGCCCCGCTGCGCGGACGTGCCCGCACCCGGGTCGGTGGACACGACGGTGCCGGCGTCGGCGCTCGGGTCGGCGTCGGTCTCCACGACGTCGCCGACGCTGAAGCCGGCGTCCTGCAGGGCCTGGCGCGCCTGCTGCTGGGTCTGCCCGCCGACGTCGGGCACCTGCACGGCCGCCGGTCCGCTGGAGACGGTGACGGTCACGGTGCTGCCCGGGGCGGCCGCGGCGCCGGCCTGCGGGTCGGTGCCCACGACCTGCCCGGCGGGCACGGTGTCGTCCGCGGCCGGCACGAACGCCGGCACCAGCTGCACGGCCGTCAGCTCGGCGTTCGCCTCGTCCTGGGTGCGCCCGACGACGTCGGGCACGTCCACGGCCGTCGGCGAGGCCGTCGCGCTCGTGCCCGGGTCGCCGTCGCCGCGCGTCAAGGCGTAGCCGGCGCCGGCGACGCCCAGCACCAGCGCGAGGATGAGCAGCACCCACGGCCAGCGCCGGCGCGCCGGCGGCTCCGCGGGCACGACGTCGTCGTCCACCCGCGGCAGCGCGCCCGTCAGCGGCGCGGGCGGCGGGGTGCTCACCGGCGGGGTCACGGTCGTCGCCGCGGTCGGCGGGGCCGGGGCGAAGGCCGTCGTCGCGCCGGCGGCCGGGGCGAAGCTGGCCCCGCGCAGCGGACGGCCCTCGACCGCGCGGCGCAGGTCGTCGGCGAAGTCGGCGGCGCTCTGGTAGCGGTGCTCGCGGTCCTTGCTCAGCGCCATGAGCACGACGTGGTCGACGGCCGGCGGGATGTTCGCGGCCAGCGCCGACGGCGGCCGCGGCTGCTCGGAGACGTGCTGGTAGGCGACGGCCACCGGGGCGTCGCCGGTGAACGGCGGGCGGCCGGTGAGGATCTCGTAGAGCAGGCAGCCGGTGGAGTACAGGTCGCTGCGGGAGTCCACCTGCTCCCCCCGCGCCTGCTCGGGGGAGAGGTACTGCGCGGTGCCCATGACCGCGGAGGTCTGGGTGAGGGTGGCCGAGGAGTCGCTGACCGCGCGGGCGATGCCGAAGTCCATGACCTTCACCTCGCCCGCCGGCGTGATCATGACGTTGGCGGGCTTGATGTCGCGGTGGACGATGCCCATCCGGTGCGAGTACTCCAGCGCCCCGAGCACGCCCTCGGTGATCGACAGCGCCTCGTCGAGCGCCAGCGGGTGGTCGGTGCGCAGCATGTCGCGCAGCGTGCGGCCCTCGACGTACTCCATGACGATCCACGGCAGCTCCACGCGCCCGCCGCCGGTCTCGGTGGTCTGCTCGGCGCCGGTGTCGTAGACCGCGACGATCGAGGGGTGGTTCAGCCCCGCGGCGGCCTGCGCCTCGCGGCGGAAGCGCGCCTGGAAGGAGGGGTCGCGCGCGAGGTCGGAGCGCAGCAGCTTGACCGCCACGGTGCGCCCGAGGCGGGTGTCGCGGGCGACGTGGACCTCGGCCATCCCGCCGCGCCCCAGCAGGCCGCCGACCTCGTAGCGCCCGCCGAGCAGGCGTGGTGCCGCCTGCCCGGTGCCGGTCGATGCGTCCGTCACTGCTCTCCCCGTCCCTGCTCAGCCATCGAGCGCCGCCTCCATCACCGTCTTGGCCACCGGTGCCGACAGCCGCCCGCCGTACGCGCTCTCGGTCGAGCCGCCGTCCTCGATCACCACGGCGACGGCGACCCGGCGGTCCCCGTCGTCGGCCCACGAGGTGAACCACGCGTACGGCGGCAACCCGGCGCCGTGCTGCGCGGTCCCGGTCTTGCCGCCCACGTCGACCCCGTCGATCCTCGCCCGCGTGCCCGTCCCGGACTCCACGACCAGGCGCATCATGTCCTGCAGCGTCGAGGCGGTGCCCGAGCTGACGGCCCGGCCCAGCTCCTGCGGCGACGGCTCCTCGACGACGTCGAGCGAGGCGGCGTCGCGCACCCGCGCGACGAGGTTGGGCCGCATGAGCACCCCGTCGTTGGCGATGGCCGCGGAGACCATCGCGACCTGCAGCGGGGTGGCGACGTCGCTGCCCTGCCCGATCGCCGAGTAGGCCAGCAGCGGACCCGCCACGGCGTCGCCGAGCGGGTAGTCGCTCGTGGCCACCGGCGTCGGGATCGACAGCGACTGCCCGAACCCGAACTTCTCGGCCTGCTCGGCCAGCGCGTCCGCGCCCAGGGTCAGCCCCAGCGAGCCGAACGAGGTGTTGCAGGAGATGCGCAGCGCGTCCGCCAGCGACACCTGGTCGTTCGGGCCGCAGGCGGTGCCCTCGTCGTTCTTCAGGGTGTTCTGCGTCTGCGGCAGGTCCAGCTCCTGCGGGCCGGGCACGAGGGTGTCGGCGGTGTAGTCGCCGCTCTCCAGCGCCGCCGCGGAGGTGATGAGCTTGAACGTGGAGCCCGGCGGGTACAGCGACTGGGTCGCGCGGTTGACGAGCGGGTCGTCCTCGTCGCCGTTGAGCGCCGTCCACGCCTGCTGCTGCGCGTCGCCGTCGTGGCTGGCGAGCGCGTTGGGGTCGTAGCTGGGGCTGGAGACCATCGCCAGCACGTCCCCCGTGGCGGGGTCGAGGGCGACGACGGCGCCCTTGCGCCCGGCCAGCGCGTCCCACGCCGCCTGCTGCACCTTCGGCTGGATCGTCAGCTCCACCGAGGCCCCGCGCGGCTGCTCGCCGGTGAGCAGGTCCGACAGCTGCCGGTAGAACAGCTCGTCGGCCGTGCCGGAGAGCACGTCGTTCTCGGAGCGCTCGATGCCGTTCGTGCCGTAGCGCAGCGAGTAGTACCCGGTGACGGGGGCGTACAGCGGCCCCGCGGCGTACTGGCGCTGGTAGCGGTAGGGGTCGTCGACCTCGGCGCTGGAGGCGATGGAGGCCCCGCCGGCGACGAGGATCGCGCCGCGCTCGCGGCCGAACTCCGCGTACAGCTGCCGGCTGTTGCCGGGCATCGCGTTCAGCCGGTCGGCGCGCAGGAACTGGATCCACGTCGTCGAGGCGAACAGCGCGAAGAAGAGGAAGGCCATCACCAGGGACAGCCGGCGCAGGGGGCGGTTCACCCGGTCCTCACCACCTGCGTGACGCCCGTGTCGTCGCCGGGGCCGTTGCGGACCTCCGCGGCCGGGCGGCGGGCCAGGTCGGAGATGCGCAGCAGCAGCGCGACGACGATCCAGTTGGACACCAGCGAGGAGCCGCCCGCCGCCAGGAACGGCGTCGTCAGCCCCGTCAGCGGGATCACCCGGGTGACGCCGCCGACGACGACGAAGACCTGCAGCGTCACCGAGAACGCCAGCCCCGCCGCCAGCAGCTTGCCGAAGCCGTCGCGCACGCCGATCGCCGTGCGCAGGCCGCGCTCGACGAGCACCGCGTACAGGACGAGGACCGCGAACAGCCCAACGAGGCCCAGCTCCTCGCCGAGGGAGGAGTAGATGAAGTCGGAGTTGGCGTAGGGCACGGTCTGCGGGCGGCCTTCGCCCAGGCCGGTGCCCAGCAGGCCGCCGTTGGCCATCCCGTACAGGCCCTGGACGAGCTGGTAGCTGCTGCCGCTGCGGTTCTCCGGGGTGAAGGGGTGCAGCCAGATGTCCACGCGCTGCTGCACGTGCCCCATCGTCGACCAGGCGAAGACGGCGCCCGCGGCGAACATCAGCAGGCCCAGCACGATCCAGCTGACCCGCTCGGTGGACACGTAGAGCACGGCGACGAACAGGCCGAAGAAGAGCAGCGAGGTGCCCAGGTCGCGCTGCAGCACGAGCACGCCGACGCTGGCCACCCACGCCAGCAGGATCGGGCCGAGGTCGCGGGCGCGCGGCAGCTGCAGGAGGAGGACCTTGCGCCCGGTCAGGCTCAGGGCGTCGCGGTGCACGACGAGGTAGCCGGCGAAGAAGACCGCCAGCGCGATCTTCGCCAGCTCGCCGGGCTGGAAGGAGAACGGGCCGATGCCGATCCAGATGCGCGCGCCGTTCACCGTGCGGCCCAGGCCCGGCAGCATCGGCAGCAGCAGCAGCACCAGGCCCGCCACGGCCGCCGTCCACGTGTAGCGGCGCAGGATCCGGTGGTCGCGCAGCAGCACCAGCACCGCGCCGGCCGCGACGATGCCCAGCGCCGACCAGACGAACTGCCGCGGCGCCGCGGCGCCGTCCAGCGCCTCGTCGAGGCGGTGGATCATCACCAGCCCGATGCCGTTGAGCAGCGTGGCCACCGGCAGCAGCAGCGGGTCGGCGTGCTTGGCGCGCCAGCGCAGCACCAGGTGCAGCGCGATCGCGAGCCCGCCCAGCCCCCCGGCGTAGGCGAAGAGGTTCGGCGGCAGCGCGCCGTCGAGGGTGAGGCCGGTGACCGCCCACGCCCCGCCGGCGATGACGACGGCGAAGACGACGAGCAGCAGCTCCACGTTGCGCCGCGTGGTCGGGTAGACGGGCAGCACGGTGGCCATCAGCCCACACCTCCGCAGTCCTCGGGCGTCGCGGTCGGGGAGGGGGTCGGCGTGCTCGCCGGGGTGCTCGTCGTCTTCGCCG
>NZ_JAAALL010000153.1 GCF_009906315.1 Kineococcus vitellinus
GCGCGCCTCCGGCCACGAGCACGTCGGCGTCAAGGAGGAGCTGCGGCGCAACCTGCTGGCCCGGATGCGCGCGGGCGAGGACCGCTTCCCCGGTGTCGTCGGCTACGAGGACACCGTGGCCCCCGAGCTGGAGCGCGCGCTGCTCGCCGGCCACGACGTCGTGCTGCTCGGCGAGCGCGGCCAGGGCAAGACCCGCCTGCTGCGCTCGCTGGTCGGCCTGCTCGACGAGTGGACGCCCGTCATCGCCGGCAGCGAGCTCAACGAGCACCCCTACGCCCCGCTGACCCCCGCCTCGCGCCGCCGGGTCGTCGCCGAGGGCGACGAGCTGCCGGTGACCTGGCTGCACCGCTCGCTGCGCTACGGCGAGAAGCTGGCCACGCCGGACACCTCGGTGGGCGACCTCATCGGCGACGTGGACCCGGTGAAGGTCGCCGAGGGCCGCGCGCTGGGCGACCCGGAGACGATCCACTTCGGCCTCGTGCCGCGCACCAACCGCGGCATCTTCGCCGTCAACGAGCTGCCCGACCTCGCCGAGCGCATCCAGGTCTCGCTGCTCAACGTGCTGGAGGAGCGCGACATCCAGGTCCGCGGCTACCAGCTGCGGCTGCCGCTGGACCTGCTGCTGGTGGCGAGCGCCAACCCGGAGGACTACACCAACCGCGGGCGCATCATCAGCCCGCTGAAGGACCGCTTCGGCGCGGAGGTGCGCACGCACTACCCGCTGGAGGTGGAGGTGGAGGTCGACCTGGTGCGCCAGGAGGCCGCCACCGTCGCGGAGGTGCCCGAGCACCTGCTGGAGGTCGTGGCCCGCTTCACCCGCGCCGTGCGCGAGTCGCCGGCCGTGGACCCCGCCTCCGGGGTGTCCGCGCGCTTCTCGATCGCCGCCGCGGAGACGGTGGCGGCCGCGGCGCTGCGCCGGCACGCGCTGTCCGGGGAGGTCGGCGGGCCGGTGGCCCGCGTCGGCGACCTGCACACCGTCGTCAGCGTGCTCGGCGGCAAGGTGGAGTTCGAGCAGGGCGAGGAGGGCCGCGAGGTGGAGGTGCTGGAGCACCTGCTGCGCACCGCCATCGCCGAGACCTACCGCGCCCGCCTGGGCGGGGCGGAGCTGTCCGGGTTCTCCGGGCTGGTCACCGAGGGCCGCACCATCGAGACGGGCGACCTGGTGCCCGCCGAGCGGCTGCTGGAGCAGGTGGGCACCGTCCCCGGCCTGGCGCAGGTGCTGGACCGCCTGGGCCTGGGCGAGGAGCCGACCCCCGGCCGCGCGGCCTCGGGGGTCGAGTTCGTCCTGGAGGCGCTGCACCTGACGCGCCGCCTGGACAAGGTCGTGCTGGAGGACGGGCGCACCGTCTACGGCAGCTGAGCCGTCCCGTCGGGAGCGGTGCTCGCTCCCGACGGGACGGTGGGGCTGCGGCGGGCCTCAGGAGTTCTGCGGGAACCCCAGGTTCAGCCCGCCGTGGGAGGGGTCCAGCCAGCGCTCGGTGACCACCTTGCCGCGGGTGAAGAAGTGCACGCCCTCGGTGCCGTGGGCGTGGCTGTCGCCGAACAGGGACTGCTTCCAGCCGCCGAAGGAGTAGTAGGCCACCGGCACCGGGACCGGCACGTTGACGCCGATCATCCCGACCTGCACCTCGTTGCGGAAGCGGCGGGCCGCACCGCCGTCGTTGGTGAAGATGGCCACGCCGTTGCCGTACCTGTTGGCGTTGATCAGCTCCACGCCCTCGTCGTAGCCGGCCACCCGCACCACCGACAGGACGGGCCCGAAGATCTCCTCGGTGTAGATCGACATGTCGGTGCCGACCCTGTCGAACAGCGTCGGCCCCAGCCAGAAGCCGTCGGCCACGGCCTGCTCGTCGGCCGCGTCGGGGACGACCTCGCGGCCGTCGACGACGAGCTCGGCGCCCTCGCGCACGCCCGCCTCGACGTAGCCGGTGACCTTGTCGCGGTGCGCGCCGGTCACCAGGGGGCCCATGTCGGCCCCGCGGCGGCCGTCGCCGGTGCGCAGCGTGGCGACCCGCTCGGAGATCTTGGCGACGAGCTCGTCGGCGATGGAGTCGACCGCGACCAGCGCGGAGACGGCCATGCAGCGCTCCCCCGCCGAGCCGAACCCGGCGTTGACGGCGGCGTCGGCGGCCAGGTCCAGGTCGGCGTCGGGCAGCACCAGCATGTGGTTCTTGGCCCCGCCCAGGGCCTGCACGCGCTTGCCGTGCGCGGTGGCGGTCTCGTAGACGTAGCGCGCGATGGGGGTGGAGCCGACGAAGGAGATGCTCGCCACGTCGGGGGAGGTGAGCAGGCCGTCCACGGCGACCTTGTCCCCGTGCAGGACGTTGAAGACGCCGTCGGGCAGCCCGGCCTCCTTCCACAGCTGCGCGATGAAGAGGGCGGCCGAGGGGTCCTTCTCGGAGGGCTTGAGCACGACGGTGTTGCCCGCGGCGATGGCGACGGGGAAGAACCACATCGGGACCATCGCGGGGAAGTTGAAGGGGGAGATGATCCCGACCACGCCCAGCGGCTGGCGCACGGAGTACACGTCCACCTTCGTGGAGGCGTTCTCGGTGAAGCCGCCCTTGAGCAGGTGGTTGATGCCGCAGGCCAGCTCGACGACCTCCTGGCCGCGGCTGACCTCGCCGAGGGCGTCGGAGAGCACCTTGCCGTGCTCGGCGGTGATGATCTCCGCGAGCTCGCCCTTGCGGGCGTTGAGCAGCTCGCGGAAGGCGAACAGGACCGTGGTGCGCCGGGCCAGCGAGGTGTCGCGCCAGGCCGGGAAGGCCGCGCGGGCCGCACCGACCGCCGCCTGCACGTCCGCCTCGGAGGCCAGCGCCACCTGCCGGGTCACCCTGCCGGTGGCGGGGTCGTAGACGTCCCCGCGGCGCTCGCCCGAGCCGGCGCTGGGGGCACCGGCGATCCAGTGCTCGACGAGCGGCAGCCCGTTCGCGGCGCCGGCGGCGGTGCCGGCGGTGCTGGCGGTGGTGGTGGTCACGGGGTCCTCCTCGGACGTCGTCGGCGGGGCGGGGCCCGCCCGGCGGTCGGACGCGGCCATCATGCCACCGCGCCGGGTCCATTTGTCCAGACAAACTGTCATGTTCTGCGGGGTGCGGGCGACACATCGCCGCCCCGGCCGCGACCGGGGCGGCGAGGACGGGCGCACCGGGCGCGGCGCCGGGCGTGGCGCCGGGCGCGCAGCGGACGTAGCGTTCCCGCGTGGCTGACGGACGGGCGCGGGACGCGTGGAGCAGGCGGCGCGGCGGGCGGTACCGCTACGGCGAGTGGGCGGGCGGCCCCGACCCCCTGGCGCCGCCGTACGACGTGCGCGCCGCCGTCGACCGCGTCGGGCAGGAGGTGCTCTCCGGCGGCTCGCTGCGCGACGCCCTGCGCGACCTGCTGCAGCGCGGCCCCGACGGCCGCTCGGGCCTGGAGCAGCTGCGCGCCCGCGCCGCGCGCCTGCGCCGCGAGGCCGCCCGCCGCGGCGACCTGGACGGCGCGCTGACCAGCGCCCGCGCCCGGCTGGACCAGGCGCTGGCCGCCGAGCGCGACGAGCTGGCCGGCCGCGACGGCGACGACGCCCGCTTCGCCGAGACCCGCCTGGACGCGCTGCCCCGCTCCACCGCCCAGGCCGTGCGCGACCTGGAGGACTACTCCTGGGCCTCCGAGCAGGCGCGGCAGCAGTACCAGCAGATCCTCGACGGCCTGCGCGAGGACGTCGTCGGCCAGCAGTTCCGCGGCATGAAGGAGGCGCTGCAGAACGGCGGCCCGGAGACGGCGCAGGCGCTCAAGGACATGGTGAGCGACCTCAACGACCTGCTCGCCAAGAAGGCCCGCGGCGAGGACACGCCCGAGGACTTCGCGGAGTTCATGGACGAGCACGGCGAGACGCTGGGCGAGGAGGGCGTGGAGGACCTCGACGACCTCGTCGACGCCCTGGCCCGCCGGGCCGCGGCCGCCGCCCGGCTGATGCGCTCGCTCTCCCCGCAGCAGCGCCAGGAGCTGGCCTCGCTGATGGACTCCGCCTTCGGCTCCGACGTCGACCTGCAGGCGCAGATGGCGCAGCTGAACGACAACCTGCGCGCCCTGCGCCCGGACCTGGACTTCTCCCGCGGCGAGCGGGTGCGCGGCGCGCAGGGCAGCGAGCCGCTCGGCTACGGCGAGGCCGCCGACGCGCTGCAGGACGTCTCCGAGCTCGACGACCTGCTGGACTCCCTGGGCCAGGAGCACCCCGGCGCCACCCTCGACGACGTGGACGTCGACGCGCTGGAGCGCCAGCTCGGCCGCGGCGCCGCCGACGACCTGCGGCGCCTGCGCGAGCTGGAGCGGGAGCTGCAGCGGCAGGGCTGGCTGACCCGCACCGCCTCCGGGCCCGCCCTGTCCCCCAAGGCGCTGCGGCGCCTGGGCCAGACGGCGCTGCGCGACGTGCTGGGGCGCGTGGACGCCGGCGGCCGCGGCGAGCACGAGGACCGCGACGCCGGCGCGGGCGGGGAGCCGACCGGCGCCACCCGGCGCTGGGAGTTCGGCGACGAGCAGCCGCTCGACGTCGTGCGCACGGTCACCAACGCGCTGCGGCGCGGCGGCGCCTCCGACGGCGGGGCGGTGCGGCTGAGCTGGGAGGACTTCGAGATCGTCGAGACCGAGCGCCGCGCCGGGGCGGCCGTCGCGCTGTGCGTGGACCTGTCGTACTCCATGGCCGCCGAGGGCCGGTGGGGACCGATGAAGGAGACGGCGCTCGCGCTGAGCCACCTCATCTCGACGAAGTTCCCGCACGACGCGCTGCAGATCGTCGGCTTCGGCCTGCACGCGCAGCCCATGAGCGTCGGCGAGCTCGCCGAGGTCGAACCCGACTTCGTGCAGGGCACCAACCTGCAGCACGCGCTGAGCATCGCCCGCCGCCACCTGCGCCGGCACCCGGACGCCGAACCCGTCGTGCTCGTCATCACCGACGGCGAGCCCACCGCGCACCTGGAGGACGCGGGCGGCGCCCCGGAGGCGGTCTTCCAGTGGCCGCCGGCGCCGGCGACCATCCGCGCCACCGTGCACGAGGTGGACCTGCTGACCCGCGCCGGCGCGACGATCAACCTCTTCATGCTCGGCGAGGATCCCGGCCTGCGCCGCTTCGTCGACGCCGTCGCGCGCCGCAACGGCGGGCGGGTGCTCTCCCCCAGCCCCGAGCGGCTGGGGCAGTACGTCGTCGACGACTACCTGCGCTCGCGCGCGGGCGGCCGGGGGCGCCGCGCGTCCTGAGCCCCGGCGGGGAAGTCGCTGGCTGCTCCGTCACCGCCTGTGCGACGGTGCCGGGGTGCCCTCCCCCGCCGCGCCCCCGATCGCCCGCGCCGTGGAGGCGGTGCTCCCCCGCCGGCTGGGCACCGGCTTCCGGTGGCTCATCGCCTCCAGCTGGGCGAGCAACCTGGGCGACGGCCTCGCGCTGGCCGCCGGGCCGCTGCTGGTCGCCTCGCTGACCGAGGACGCCTTCCCCGTGGCGCTGGCGGCGCTGGCGACCTGGCTGCCGCCGCTGCTGTTCGGCCTCACCGCGGGCGTGCTCAGCGACCGGCTGGACCGGCGGCGCATCGTGCTCACCGTCGACCTCGTGCGCGCCCTGCTGCTGGTGGCCCTCGCCGTCGTGGTCGCCACGGGGGAGGCGACCGTGCCGCTGGTGCTCGGCGCGCTGTTCCTGCTGGGCACCGCGGAGGTCTTCGCCGACAACACCGCGAGCACGCTGCTGCCGATGCTCGTCGCCCGCGAGGACCTCGCGGTGGCCAACGCCCGCGTGCAGACCGGGTTCGTGACGGTCAACCAGCTCGCCGGCCCGCCGCTGGGCGCCGTGCTGTTCACCGCCGGGGCCGCGACGCCGTTCGCCGCCCAGGCGGGGCTGTGCGCGCTGGCCGCGGTCTTCGTCGCCCGCCTGCGGCTGCCCGCGCGGCCCGCGGGGCGCCCGCGCACCACGCCCTGGCACGACGTGCTGGAGGGGGTCCGCTGGACCGCCCACCACCCGGCCGTCCGGGTGCTCGTCCTGACGATCTTCGCCTTCAACATCACCTTCGGCGCCGCCTGGTCGATCCTCGTCCTCTACTCCACCGAGCGGCTGGGGCTGGGCGCGGTCGGCTACGGCCTGGTGACCACCACCGGAGCGGTCGGCGGGGTCCTGGGCACCCTGTCCTACGGGTTCCTCACCCGCCGCGTCTCGCTCGGGGGCCTCATGCGCATCGGGCTCGTCGTGGAGACCCTCACCCACCTCGGGCTGGCGCTGGCGAGGTCGCCGCTGGTGGCGCTGCCGGTGTTCTTCGTCTTCGGCGCGCACGCCTTCGTCTGGGGCACCACCTCGATCACCGTGCGCCAGCGCGCCGTCCCGCACGAGCTGCAGGGCCGCGTCGGTGCGGTGAACACCGTCGGGACCTTCGGCGGGCTGGCCCTGGGCAGCGGGATCGGCGGGGTGCTGGCCCAGCACACCGGCGTGACGGGGCCGTTCTGGTTCGCCTTCGCGGGCTCGGCGCTGCTCGTGGTGCTCGTCTGGCGCCCGCTGCGGCACGTCGCGCACGACGACGAGCCGCTGCCGGCGCGGCGGGTCAGCCCAGCGCCTGGGCGAGGTCGGCGACGAGGTCGTCGGCGTCCTCGATGCCCACCGACAGGCGCACGAGGTCGTCCGGGACCTCCAGCAGCGAGCCGGCCACCGAGGCGTGCGTCATGCGGCCCGGGTGCTCCACGAGCGACTCCACGCCGCCGAGGGACTCCCCCAGCGTGAACAGCTCGGTCTTCGCGCAGACCGCGAGGGCGTCCTCGACGCCGGCGGTGCGGAAGGAGACCATGCCGCCGAAGCGGCGCATCTGCCGGGCCGCGACGTCGTGGTTGCGGAAGCCCGGCAGGCCCGGGTACAGCACCTTCGTCACCCGCGGGTGCGAGGTGAGGAAGTCCACGACGCGCTCGGCGTTGTCGCAGTGCCGCTCCATGCGCACCGCGAGCGTCTTCAGCCCGCGCTGGACCAGCCAGGAGTCGAACGCGCCGGGCACCGCGCCCATGGCGTTCTGGTGGAAGCCGATGCGGGCGCCGAGGGTGCCGCCGCGCCCGTCGTCGCCGTCGCGCACGGCGACGACGCCGCCGACGACGTCGGAGTGGCCGCCGGCGTACTTGGTCGTGGAGTGCACGACGAGGTCGGCGCCCAGCAGCAGCGGCGTCTGCAGGTACGGGGAGGCGAAGGTGTTGTCCACGACGAGCAGCGCGCCGGCGGCGTGGGCGATCTCGGCGATGGCGGTGATGTCGCCGATGGTCAGCAGCGGGTTGGTCGGCGTCTCCAGCCACACCAGCCGGGTGCGGCCGGGCTCGACGGCCGCGCGCACGGCGTCCAGGTCGCCGAGGTCGACGGGGGTGTGCTGCACGCCCCAGGGCTCGAAGACCTTCTTCACCAGCCGGTAGGTGCCGCCGTAGGCGTCGTTCGGGAAGACGACGTGGTCGCCCGGCACGAGCAGCGCGCGCAGCACGGCGTCCTCGGCGGCCAGGCCGGAGGCGAAGGCGAAGGCGGCGTCGCCCTGCTCCAGGGCGGCGAACTGCACCTCCAGGGAGGTGCGGGTGGGGTTGCCGGAGCGGGAGTACTCGTAGCCGGTGCCGAGCCCGGTGCGCAGGGCGCCGACACCGTCCTGCTTGTAGGTGGAGACCTGGTAGATCGGCGTCACCACGGCGCCGGTGGCGGGGTCGGCCTCCTGGCCGGCGTGCAGGGCGCGGGTGGAGAAGCCGGGCAGCTCGTCGTTGGTCACGGTGCCCCAGCCTAGGGAACGCGCCGGGACCCGCCGTGGTTGAGGCAGGTACGACAGAGGGAGGGAACGCCCAGTGATCTTCGGCAATCCGTACAAGACCCGCATGGTGACGCCCGACGAGGCCCTGCGGGGCTCGCAGGAGCGTCGCTTCGAGGTCCCGGCCACCCACGCCGTGCTCGGCACCCCGCTGGAGGGGCCGTGGCCGGAGGGCACCGAGGTGATCTCGTTCGCGATGGGCTGCTTCTGGGGTGCCGAGCGCATCTTCTGGAAGGTGCCCGGCGTGGTGACCACCGCCGCCGGCTACCAGGGCGGGTTCACCCCGAACCCCACCTACGAGGAGTCGGTGACCGGGCGCACCGGGCACGCGGAGACGGTGCTCGTCGCCTACGACCCGGCGCTGACGAGCCCCGAGCAGCTGCTGAAGGCGTTCTGGGAGAACCACGACCCCACGCAGGGCTTCCGCCAGGGCAACGACCGCGGCACCGAGTACCGCTCGGCGGTCTACACGACCACCGACGGGCAGTGGGAGGCCGTGCAGCGCACGCGGGAGACCTTCCAGCGCGAGCTGACCGGGCACGGCCACGGCTCGATCACCACGGAGGTCCGCCGGGCCGAGGACGCCGGGCCGTTCTGGTACGCGGAGGACTACCACCAGCAGTACCTGCACAAGGTGCCGGGCGGCTACTGCAACCACGGCCCCAACGGGCTGACCTGCCAGATCGGGTTGGTCGCCTCGGGCGAGTGAGCCCGCGGGTGCGGGGCGCCGGCCGCTGAGCGGCCGGGGAACGCGATGAGGGGACGGTGCGCGAGCGCCGTCCCCTCCTCTGCGTGCGCCCCCCGACGCACTGCCGCGGCAACCCGTCCCCCCGGCGGGGTGCCGCGACGATCCTCCCAGAGCCGGCGCAGCCGCGGGGGCCACCGACCGCCCCCCTTTCGGGGGCGCCGGATGCGCCGATGCGTCCGTGGGAGGCCGCCGGGGTCGCTAACCTCGCCGCTGGAGGAGGCTCACCCGTGGACGAGACGACCGCTAGTGATCAACCGGTGACGCTCCGCGTCGCGGCGGTGGACGACCACCCCGCGCTGCTGTCCGGCCTGCAGGTGGAGCTGGTCCGGCTCGAGGCGTCGCTGGACTTCGTGGCGACCGCCCCGACCGTGCCCGACCTGCTCTTCCGCCTGGCCGGCGGTCCCGCCTGCGACGTGGTCCTGCTCGACCTGCGCCTGGGCGACGCCTCGCGCCCCGGCGACAACGTCCGGGCGCTGCTGGAGGCCGGCAGCCGCGTCCTCGTCTACACCGAGGGCCGCCAGCACGCCGAGGCCCTGGAGGCCCTGCAGGCCGGCGCCCAGGGGGTGCTGCTCAAGGACCGCCCCGTCGCGACGGTCGCCGAGGCGCTGCGCGCGGTCGCCGCCGGGGACACCCTGGAGTCGGCGGAGACGGCGGCCGCGCTGCAGGTCGACGAGGCGCTGACCACCCACCTCTCCCCCCAGGAGCGCCGCGTCCTGGAGCTGTACGCCGGCGGGATGCCGGCGCGCTCGGTCGCCCTGCGCCTGGGGGTGACGCTGGAGACGGCCAAGAGCTACCTCAAGCGCATCCGCGCCAAGTACGCCGCCCTCGACCGCCCCGCCTACACGCGCATGGAGCTGTACCGGCGCGCCGTGGAGGACGGCGTCCTGGCCCCCCTGCCGAGCCCGCTGCCGAGCCCGCTGCCCGGCCCGCTCCCGGGCGCGCTGCCCGGCGACGGTCCCGCGGGAGCCCGGTGACCGCCGCGGCCACCGATCGACGACCCGTGCGACGACCCCTGGGACGACCCCTGCGACGACCCCTGCGATGACCCGCGACGGCGCCCAGCGGCTGCTGGCCCTCGTCCTGGCCCTGGGCGTGCTCTCGGTCGGGCCGACGGTGGTCACGGGGCTGGTCAGCGACCCCGGTCAGCTGCCGGCGGCCTGGGCCGCGGCGACCACCTGCGGCTACCTGCTCGCCGTCGTCGGCCTGGTCGTGCAGGCGGTGCGGCTCACCGGCCGGCGCTGGCCGGCGTGGGCGGTCGTGGTCCTCGGCGACGTCGTGCTGGCCTCCTACCCCCTCGTGGCCCGCAGCAGCGCGGTGGACGTGCCGTGGGTGCTGGGGCTGTCGCCGGTGACCGTGGGCGCCGGGGCGGTCGCCGGCTCCGGGCTGGGCGCCGCGCTGGCGCTGGCGGTGCTGCACCTGGTGCTGCGGGCGCTGGTGCAGCTGAGCGGGACGTGGGTGGTGCCCCCGGAGCGGGCCGCCTTCGACGCGCTCGGCCTGCTCGTCATCGCGACGGCCGCCTCGGTGGCCGTGCAGTCGGTGCGGCTGGCGGCGAGCTCCGTGGAGCGGGCGCGCGAGCGCGCGCAGGCGGCGGCGTCGGCGGCGGCCGCCGTGCGCGCCGTCGAGCAGGAGCACAGCCGCTGGGACGCCCTCGTGCACGACGACGTCCTGGCCTCGCTGGCGCAGACGACGCAGGCGCGCACCGCGGCGGACCGGCGCGCCGCGCGGGCGGCGGCCGCGACGGCGCTGCAGCGCGTGGAGCGCGGCGCGGCCCGCGGCACCGGGCCCGTGCAGCCGCCGGACGCCGAGCTCGCCGACGTCCTCGCCGAGCTCGTGGAGACCGTGCGGGCCCTGCACCCGGACGCGCTCGTGCAGGTGCCGCCGGCGACGGGGGCGCGCCTGGACCCCGAGGCGGCGGACGCGCTCGTGGCCGCGGCCGCCGAGGCGGTGCGCAACGCCGTCCGGCACGGCTCCCCCGCCGGGGCGCCCCCGCCGGCGGTGCGGGTGCGGGTGCGCACCGACACCCGGCGCGGGCGGCTGCGCGTGGAGGTGCGCGACGACGGGGTGGGCTTCGTGCCGCGCCGGCCCAGCGCGCGGCTGGGGCTGGCGGTCTCGGTGCGGCGGCGGGCCGACGTGGTGGGCGGCACCGCGCTGGTGCGCTCCGCCCCCGGCGTGGGCACCGTCGTGCTGCTGGGCGTGCCGCTGCGCCC
>NZ_JAAALL010000154.1 GCF_009906315.1 Kineococcus vitellinus
GCCCGCCCCCGAGCTGCTCGCCCGGGTGGGCTCCCACCGCGAGCGGATGCTCGCCGACCTGCGCGCGTACGTGGAGGTCGAGACGCCCTCCGACGACCGCGCCGCCCTGGAGCGCGGGCTGGCGTTCGTGGAGGCGTGGCTGGGTGAGCGCCTCGGCGCCCCCGCGGCGCGCGCGGTCACCGGCGGCGGCGAGCACGGGGACACCGTCGTGCTCGACCTGCCGGGGGCGCTGCCCGGCGAGCCCGTCGCCGTGCTCGCCCACTACGACACGGTGTGGAGCCTGGGCACGCTCGCGGAGGTCCCGTTCTCCCTGGACGGCGACGTGCTGCGCGGCCCGGGCGTGTTCGACATGAAGTCCGGTCTCGTGCAGCTCGTCTGGGCGCTGCGCGTGCTCGAGGAGCTGCAGGTGCCCCGCCGCGGCGTGCGGCTGCTGCTCAACGGCGACGAGGAGGTCGGCTCCCCCGTGGCCCGGCCCGTCATCGAGGACGTGGCCCGCGCGGCCGCGGCCGTCCTCGTGCTGGAGGCCAGCGGCCCGGGGGGTGCGGTGAAGACGGCCCGCAAGGGCGTCGGCCTCTTCCAGGTCCACCTCACCGGCGTGGAGGCGCACGCCGGGCTCGACCCGACGGCCGGCGCGAGCGCCGTGCTGGCCCTGTCCCGGGTCGTCCAGCAGCTGCACGCGGCCACCGACCTGGACGCCGGCACGTCGGTGAACGTCGGGGTCGTCTCCGGCGGCACCCGCGCCAACGTGACCCCGGGCCGGGCGTGGGCCTCGATCGACGTCCGCGTCTCCGACCCGGCCGAGCAGCAGCGCGTCGACGCCGTCCTGGCCGCCCTGGACACCGGCGACGAGCGCGTGGCCTGCGAGGTGACGGGCCGCTGGAACCGCCCCGTCATGGCGCGCACCGAGGGCACCGCCGCGCTGTACGGGCACGCCCGCGAGCTCGCCGGCGCCCTCGGCTTCGAGCTGGCGGAGATCGCCGTCGGCGGCGCGAGCGACGGCAACTTCGCCTCGGCCGCCGGCGCGGCGGTCCTGGACGGGCTCGGCGCCGTCGGCGGCGGTGCGCACGCGCGCTCCGAGCACGCCACGGTCTCCGGGATGCTGCAGCGCACGGCCCTGCTCGCCGCCCTGCTGGCGACCACCTGAACCACCGGGACCGCGCCGGTGGCGGCTCACGCCCAGTCGAAGTACGTGGCGCGCCAGGCCATCCAGCCCAGCCACCGCCGCAGGTGCGCGGGCGCGGGTTCGATCGAGCACCCCACGGCGAGCACGGCGGCGGTCAGCTCCGTCCCGCCGAGGGTCAGGAGCTCCCCGATCTCGGCGGCCAGCCGGGCGCGGAACCCCGCGTCCTCCGCGGTCATCATCCGGTGGTGGGCGGAGGCGGGGTGCACCCGCTGCAGGGCCGCGGCGCTGAACCAGCCGCCGAGCGCGCTCGCGAGCACCGGCCACCGCGCCCGCAGGCCCGCGGCGCGGGCGTCCTCCTCGGGTGCGGCGGGGGCCGCGCCGACGAGCGCCCACCCCGCCGCGCCGGGGGCCGCCCGCTCCAGCACGACCTCCACCCGCGAGGTCGGCACCCGGGCGCGCTCGACGCCGTGCGGGTCGAGCAGCGCGACCTCCCCCACGACGCGGCCGACGTCCCCCGCCAGGTGGGCGCGGCGGCCGGGACCCGTGACGGGCGCCCGCAGCCCCCGCTCGCGCAGCAGCGCCCACGCCTGCTCGGGTGGCACGTGCAGGGACCCGCCGCTGCGCCACCACCCGGTGTCCTCGTCGAGGTCGTGCACGACCGTCGCCGGGTCGTCCACGGCCTCCGTCATCCGCTCGTCCACCCACCGCGCCCACTGCCGCCAGGAGGTCCCGTCGGGCGGAGCCTGCCGGTTCACGTGCCCGAGGCGGAAGAGGACGTCGGCGTAGTCGTCGGCCGCCTCCGCCGCCGCGAGCACCTCGCGCCAGCGGTCGCGCTCGCGCTCGAGCACACCGCGGTGCGCCGCCTCCTCGATGCCCCGCTCGAGCGCCTCCCGCGGGCAGAGCTCGTCGCCCACCTCGCTGAAGGCGAGTTCGACGGGTGCCGTCACCAGTCCCACCATCACTCCACGTATGCCGTCACCACGAACCACGACCCGTCCTGCGCCCTCTGCAGGACGATCCTGCACGAGGTCACCGGGACCTCGACCGGGTTCCCGTCGTCACCCCGCCGCCAGAGCACGCCGGCTCCGGGCGGTGCCGGTCCGGACAGCTGCAGGCGTCGGCGTCCCGCGGCCGCGGCTGCCGCCAGCGTCGACTCCTCGTCGCGCAGGACACCGGTGATGACGCGTTCGGCCGTCTCCAGGTCGGCCCACCGCGAGGCGGCGCGGGGAGGGGTCGGCTGCACGGCCCCGCCCTCCACCTCCCCGGTCCGCAGCCTGCGCCGCAGGAACGCGTCGTCCACGTCGACGTGCCGGGCGATGGTGTGGGCCCCGGCGAACGCCTCGCTGCGGCGCAGGTCCACCCCGGCGAGCAGGTCGTCGAGCGTCTGCGGCAACGCCCTCCCGTCCGGGCGCGGACCCGGACCCGGGGCGTCGCCCGGGTCCGCTGCGCGCCCGAGCGCCCGGCCGACGCCCCGGCCCAGCACCGCCGTCGCCAGCGACCCGGCGGCGGCGCCGTAGCGGCCGTCGGCGAGGTCGTCGAGGGGCAGCGCCGCGAGGGCGGTGTCGACGGGGTGCTGCGCCGCCTCCAGCAGCCGCGCGGGCAGGCCGGTGGCGGAGCGGCGCCAGCCCTCGGCGTCCCAGGCCCACCCGAGCAGCAGGTGGGCCTGGTCCCGGGCCCCGGCGGCGAGGGCGTGGACGGCGTCGTCGACGTGCTCGGCGCCGCGGCGCGGGCGGTCGGGCACGTCGTGGACGAGGGCCAGCAACCGCTGCGCGAGGTCGGCGCAGGCGGTGTCGAGGTCGGCGAGCACCTGGCGGCGGGAGGCCTGCCAGTGCTCCAGCTCCGCGTGGTCCGCGTGCCAGGAGGCGGGGTCGCCGGTGGCGGTGGCGATGCGGTGCTGCACCCGCTCGACGGCCGCGTCGACGCCGCGCAACCGGTCCCGCAGGATCCCCAGCTCGCGCGAGAAGCCCTCGATCGACCCCGCTCCGGCAGCGGCGGTGCGGGTGAGCAGGTCGAGGTGGCCGTGCAGGTCGGCGACGCGGTCGGCGAAACCGCTGCGCGCGAGGCCGCGCCAGCCGCCGACCGCGTCGAGCGCACCCGCGACGCGGGTGGCGGTGCCCGCCAGCCCGGCGGCCACCGCGCGCGCCGTCGCCGCGGCGGCGTCGGCCGCCTGCGGTGACAGCGTCGACAGCTCGTCCATCCCCCACCTCCTCCCGGTGAGGAGGAGCAGACCAGCGCGGGGAGCGCCCACCGCCTCCGTCCACAGGCGCCGCAGGCGCCGGCGTCGGGCGCAGCCCTGTGGGGACGGGGAGACGGAGGACGACCGCGATCAGCCGGGCGGCGCATCCTGCAGCGGGCGGTCGGCGTAGGCCAGCCGCACCGCACCGTCGGCGGCGTCGACGTGCAGACCGTGCAGCCGCAGGCCCAGGCGTTCGGCGACGCGCCGCGAGGGGTGGTTGTGCTCGGCCACCCAGGCGACGACGGGGCGAGCGGGGTCGGCGGCGTGCGCGGCGTCGATGCCGGCGCGCCCCAGCTCCAGCGCGTGGCCGTTGCGCTGGTGCGCCACCGCGACGCGGTAGTAGAGGTTCCACACCCCGGAGCGGTGCCGCTGGGCACCGCCGACCCCCACGACCTCGCCGGTGGCGGGCAGGCGCGCCGTCCAGTAGCTGAGCCCGTCGCTCTCCCACCGCGCGGCGGCCCGCTCGACCCAGCGGCGCGTCGTCGCGGTGTCGCGGTGCCGGCCCGCCGGGTCGAACCACCACCCGGCGGGGTCGGACAGGAGCTCGAACAGCGCGTCGGTGTCGGCGGGGACCACCGGGTCCAGCTGCAGCACGACGACCTCCGGGCAAACACCTCGACGCCGGTGGCCCATCGTGCCACTCTGGCCGGGTGATGCCTCGCAGCCAGTCCACGACGACGCCGGTAGGACTCCGGCGCCGCGCGCAGCACTGAGCTGACGATTCCGAGCCCCGGGGAACTCCCCGGGGCTCTTCGCGTTCCCGGGCGTTCCCCTCCCCGAGACGGAGGACCCCGATGGACGAGAGTCCGATGGACGAGAGTCCGGTGGACGTGGACGTGGACGCGGTGCGCGAGGGCCCGGTGGACGCGCCGAGCGCCCACTCGGCCCTGGGCCGCCGCCTGGACCTGTTCGACACCTCGCCGCTCGTCGGCCCGGGGCTGCCGCTGTGGTTGCCCGCCGGCGGTGTCGTGCGCGGGGAGCTGGAGCGCTTCGCGCTGGAGCTGTCGCTGGCCACCGGCTGCCGCCGCGTGCACACCCCGGTCCTGGCCGGGCGGGAGCTGTTCGAGCGTTCCGGGCACTGGCAGAAGTTCTCCGCCGACATGTTCCCCCCGGTGCGGGTGGGTGGGCAGGAACTCGTGCTGAGGCCGGCGAACTGCCCGCACCACACCCAGGTGTTCGCCGCCCGCCCGCACAGCCACCGCGACCTGCCGGTGCGCCTGGCGGAGCTCGGCTCGATGTTCCGCAGCGAGCTGTCCGGCGTCCTCACCGGTCTCAGCCGGGTGCGGCAGATCACCCTGGACGACGCGCACTCCTTCTGCCGACCCGACCAGGTCGTCGACGAGGTCGTCGGCGCGCTGCGCGCCGTCCGGCACGCCTACGACGTCCTGGGGATCGAGGTGCACCGCTACCGGTTGTCGGTGCGCGGTGCGGCGCAGGCGCACCTGGGCGACGACGCGGTGTGGGCGAGCGCGGAGGGGGCGCTGCGCGAGGCGCTGTCGGTGCTGGGCGTGGAGCACGAGGAGGCCGCCGGCGAGGCGGCGTTCTACGGGCCCAAGGTCGACGTGCAGGTGCTGGACGGCCGCGGCCGGGAGGAGACCCTGTCGACCGTGCAGGTCGACCACGTGCAGCCGGAGCGGTTCGAGCTGACCTACACCGGCGCCGACGGCGGCGCGCACCGGCCCGTCCTGGTGCACCGCGGGCTGCTCAGCTCGATGGAGCGCCTGACCGCGCTGCTGCTGGAGGCGGACGACGGGTGGCTGGCGACCTGGCTGTCGCCGGTGCAGCTGCGGGTGCTGCCGGTGAGCGGGGAGCGCCACGGCGCCGCCGCGCGGGCCCTGGCCGACGCGCTGTGCGCGGACGGGCTGCGGGTGGAGGTCGCCGCGGACGGGCCGCTGCCGCGGCGGGTGCGCGCGGCCCGCGAGCGCCGCGTCCCGCACGTGGCGGTCGTCGGCGACGCCGAGCTCGGCGACGGCCCGGCCGTGCCCGCCGCGGTCTCGGTGGGCGGGCCGGGGGCGGCGCCGGTGCGGGTCCCGGTGGCCGTGCTGCGGGAGCGGCTGCTGGCCGAGGTGCGCGGACGGCGGCGCGAGCGCACCGACTGGTCGGCGTGAGCCCGCCCGTCGGCGCGGGTCGCGGGGCCGGGCGGCGGGTGTCAGCCCGCGAGCACGGCCTCGCGCCGGCGCGCCCGCACCGGCTGCAGCGAGAGCACGGCGATCATCGCCAGCGCGACGGCGAGGGGGACGAGCCCGCAGACCGCCATCCCGGTCCGCACCCCGGCGTGCTCGGTGATCCAGCCGATGATCGGCCCGCCGATGGGCGTGCCGCCCATGAACACCAGGACGTACAGCCCCATGACGCGCCCGCGGAACTCCGGGTCCACCCACAGCTGCACGGAGGAGTTGGCGATCGCCTGGAAGGCGAGGTTGGTGACGCCCATGACGACGAGGACGACGATGAACGTCCCGAGGTTCGGGGCGAACGCGGCGAGCGCCTGCGCTGCACCGAAGGCCGCGGCGAGCACGAGGATGGTGCGCAGCCGGGTGTTCGTGCGGCTGCCGGCCAGCAGCGCCCCGGCGATGGACCCGACGGCCAGGACGATGTTGAACGTGCCGTACAACCCGGCGCCGGCGGAGAACGTCTCGCTGGCCATCGCGGTGAGGACGACGGGGAAGTTCAGCCCGAAGGTGCCGAAGACGCCGACGAGGGCGATGGTCCAGCCCACGTGCGGGCGGTCGGCGACGTAGCGCAGCGCCGAGCGCAACTGCCCCCCGGCGCGCGGCAGGGCGGGGGTGGGCCGCAGCTCCTCGGTGCGCATCGTCGCCAGGGTGATGGTGGGCCCGACGTACAGCAGCGCGTTGACGGCGAAGGCCCAGCCGGTCCCCACGGTGCCGATGAGCAGGCTGGACAGCGCCGGCCCCACGAGGCGGGTGCTCTGGAACACCGCGGAGTTCAGCGCGATCGCGTTGCGGACGTGCTGCGGTGGAACGACTTCCCCGACGAAGGACTGACGGGTCGGGTTGTCCAGCGCGACGACGAGGCCGCCGACGACCGCGAGGACGTAGATCGCGCCGACGGTGATCTGCCCGCTGAGGGTGAGGACGGCCAGCGTCGCGGCGACGGAGGCGCTGCACAGCTGGGTGACGAGCAGGATGGTGCGCTTGGGGTAGCGGTCGGCGACCATCCCGCCGACCATGCCCAGCAGCAGGATCGGCAGGAACTGCAGCGCCATCGCGATGCCCACGGCGGCGGGCGAGTGCGTGAGTTCCAGCGTCAGCCAGTCGAGGGCGATGTTCTGCACCCACACGCCGGTGTTGGCGAACAGCTGACCGGTGGAGTAGATGCGGAAGTTGCGCACCGACAGCGCGGCGAACGTCCCGCCGCGGCCCGGTGGTGCGATCGTGCCGGTCGACTCGGTGCTGGCTTCGGCGGCTGCCGGTGTCACGTCGTGGTACCCCTCGTGCGTCCCCCTGCGGTGTGCTTCCAGTGTCACCGCCCGCGCGGGTAGGGTGCAGCTCCAGGCGCCCGCATGGGCGGCTTATCAGTCATCACGTGTCGTGATGACGTGCCACAGGACGCGCGACGGGGCGGTGACCGTGACGGCTGGTCGGGGAACGGTGGGGACCTTCGAGCCGGTGCAGCTGCGCTCCTTCCTGGCGGTCGCGCAGACGCACTCCTTCACCCAGGCCGCCGCGCGCCTCGGCGTGCGCCAGTCGACGGTGAGCCAGCACGTGCGCAAGCTGGAGGACGCCGTGGGCCGCCAGCTCGTGCACCGCGACACGCACTCGGTGGCGCTCACCGCCGACGGCGAGGCCATGATCGGTTTCGCCCGCTCGATCCTGGCCGCCCACGAGCAGGCCGCCGCCTACTTCTCCGGCGCCCGCCCGGTGGGCCGGCTGCGCATCGGCATGTCCGACGACCTCGCGCTGACGCGGCTGCCGCAGATCCTGCGCGACTTCCGCACGCAGAACCCGCGGGTGGACCTGGAGCTGACCGTCGACCAGTCGGGGACGCTGCACCGCCGGCTGGAGAACGACCGCCTGGACATCTTCATCGGCAAGCGCCCGCGCGGTTCCGGCGAGGGCAAGCTCGTCAAGCGCGAGCGCCTGGTGTGGGTGGGCAACCCGTCCACCCGCCTGGACCTCACCCAGCCGGTGCCGCTGGCCGTCTACCCCGGCCCCTCGCTGAGCGCGACGGCCATGCACCAGGCCCTCGACCGCGTCGGCATCGGCTACCGCTCGGCGTGCGTGTGCCGCGGCGTCAACGGCCTCATCGCGGCCGTCGCCTCCGGCATCGGCGTCTCCTGCCTGGCCGGCTCGCTGGTGCCGGTGCAGCTGGTGGCGCTGGGCCCGCAGCACAAGCTGCCCGAGCTCGGCCAGATCGACCTCGTGCTGCTCACCAACCCCCGCACCGAGGACCGCCCCGCCTCGCGGGCGCTGGCGGCCGCCGTCCTGGCGGGCGGGCCCGGCAGCCTGACCCGCCCCTCCTGACCCTCTGACCCTCCTGGCCCGACCCTGCCGACCAGCCCTCGCGGTCCGACGTTCAGCGCCCGCCGAGGATGTTGCGGATCTGCTGCACCTGCTCGCCGCCCATGCCGAGCTGGCCCATGACCGACTCGAACCAGTGCGGTTCGCCCTCCTCGCCGAACAGGTCGCCCAGCACGTCGCCGTCCCCGCCGCCGGCGGCCACCGCCGCCGCGAGCGCCGGCCAGTACCCGCGCGCCACCGTCCACGGCGGGTCCTGGCTGACGATGCCGAAGACGGCGAGGTCGGACATCCGCTCGCGCAGCTCGTCGACGGCCACCCCGGCGGCCGGGCCGAGCGCGGCGGCGTTCTCGACGAGCTCGCCGAGCGCCGCCTCGTCGAAGGGGGTGCCGGCCATGGCGGAGGCCAGGATCGTCGGCAGCACCGCCTCGGCGACGGAGAACCCGCCGTCGAGGGTGGCGGGGTCGTCGAGGACGAAGCGGCCGACGAGGTGGCGGCGCAGCTCGCGGGCCTCGGGCACCGGCTCCAGCCAGCCGTCGGCCTCCGCGCCGGGGGCGAGGAGGGTGTCGTCCTCGCCGTCGAGCAGGTCGAGCTCGAGCATCGTCAGGACGACCTGCCGCAGCCACGGCACGTCCTCCAGCCGCTGCGGCTCGCCCTCGACGTCGGCGGTGATCGGGATGCGGTGCTCGAAGGAGGCCAGGACGGCGGTGACGTCGTCGGCGGACAGCTCCTCGTCGTCGGGCACGTCGATGCCCTCGCCGACGTGCTCGAGCACGGCCCGCGCGGCCAGCACGGGGAAGGAGGCCAGGACCGCGGCGTCCTCCTCGCCCTCGTCGACCTCGGCCGCGGCCTCGGCCATGACGACGTCGATCTCCGGCGGCTCGCCGGCGAGCAGCGTCAGGTCGGTCTCCAGGTCCCCCTCGGAGCCGGTCCAGCGGCCGGTGTCGCCGAGGAAGCGCAGGAACTGGTAGAAGACCGCCTGCAGGTCCTCCTCCATGTCCTCGGGGTCGGGCGTGCCGGTGTCGGCGACCATCGCGGGGACGACCCGCTCGACGAGCACCTCGACGTCCTCGGGGCCCAGGCGGGTGAGCACCGCCCCGGGCCGGGCGGTGAGCAGCCCGCCGACGGCCACGGTGAGGGCCTCCACGACCGCGTCGGCGCCCACCTCCTCGTCGACGAGGGCGTTCTGCTCCAGCCACGCCCGCAGCGGCTCGCGCAGCCCGCGCAGCGCGGCCTCGCCCGCCGCGTAGGAGTCGCCGACCGGGGAGGTGCCCGGGGAGGTGTCCGGGGAGGTGTCCGGGGAGGTGTCGTCGTCGCGTGCCACGGAGCCAGCCTGTCACCCCGGGCGCCCCCGGTTCCACCGCGGCCCGGTGCGGGCTCCGGCGGCGCCCCTGTGGACGGTGCGGTGATCTTCCGCGGTGCACCGCGGAAGATCACCGCACCGTCCACAGGGGCTACGGGGCGGTGGTGAGCGTGGCGTCGGCGGTGGACGCGCCGGGTGCGGGGATCGCGAAGGCGGCCGTGGCGCCGGCGGCGCAGACCGCGTACCCGCCCAGCGAGCCCCGCACGGCGACGCGCCCCTGCTCGTCGGTGGCCGTCGTCGTGGGCGGCAGCCACCACTCGCCCTTGACCAGCCCGTGCAGCGCCTCGTAGGAGGGCTTGCGGGTGCCGTCGGCGCGCACCAGCCCCACGGGCGCCCCCAGCCAGGCGCCGGCGTCGGACAGGCCCCAGTAGTTCACCGCCTGCACCGCCGGGTGCGACCACAGGGTCCGGTAGTGGCGGGCGAGCTCGTCGGCCTGGCGCTGCTCGCCCTCGGGCGTGGAGGGCCAGGAGGGCACCTGGTGGTCGTTGAGGTCGCCGACGGAGGCGGGCATGAGGTCGCCGGAGACGAGCGTGTTCTCGGTCAGGTGCAGCGGCAGGCCGAAGCGGGCGAAGCGCTCGAGCACCTCCAGCGTCCGCTCCTCGCCCCAGTAGCCCTTGTGCATGTGGCTCTGCAGGCCGAGCGCGTCGATGCGCACCCCGGCCTCCAGGCACTCCTGCACGAGGCGCTCGTAGTCGGGCGAGAGGTTGAAGTCGTTGAGCAGCAGCGTCGCGCCGGGGTTCGCGGCGCGCGCCTCCTCGAAGGCCGCGCGCACGGTGGCGACCCGGCCGAGGGAGCGGCTGAGGCGGGTGATCCCGTTGTCCTGCTTGTCGTAGTCGGGCATGATCACCGCCTCGTTGACGGCGTCCCAGGTGTCGACGACGCCGGCGAAGGCGGTGACCTCGCGGCGGATGCGCGCGCGCAGCGCGGCCAGCACCTCCTCGTCGGTCAGCTCCAGCAGCCAGCCGGGCGTCGCGGTGTGCCAGGTGAGCGGGTGCCCCTTGACTGCCGCCCCCCGCTCGGCGAACCAGCGGGCGGTGCGCAGCAGCCGCTCGGTGTCCGGGCGCCCGCGCACGGGTTCGAACTCGCCCCAGTAGAACGGCAGCGTCGTGGTGTTGAACAGCTCGAACCAGTCGGCGGCGAGCTGCTCGACGCCCTCGTGCGGCGCCGCGCGGCCGAAGAAGGAACCGGTCCGCTCGCCGGGGCCCTCGCCGTTGGCGTGCGGGATGAAGTCGAAGCCGATGCAGCCGAAGGTGAAGGCGTGCCGGCGCTGCTCGACGAGGACCTCCGCACCGGCCAGCGGCCGGCCGTCGGGGGTGCGCACGGTGAGCACGGTCTCGCCGCTGCGGTGCGCGAGGCGCCCGTCGCGGGCGGCGGGCGAGGAGACGGGTTCGCGGTGGGTCACGGACATGGTGGGGCCTCTCGGTGG
>NZ_JAAALL010000155.1 GCF_009906315.1 Kineococcus vitellinus
GCCCCGCGCAGCGCGGCGGCGTCCGGGCCGGCCCGCAGGACCTCCCGGGAACTGGCGGCCAGCACCAGGTGGCGGGCCTGGCCGAAGACCCGCCGCAGGTCCTCGGCGGTGGCCCCCTGGGCGCCGAAGCCCGGGGCCAGCAGCGGGCCGTTCACCGCGGCCAGGTCGATGCCGAGGTCGGCCACCGCGGGACCGACCGTGGCGCCGACCACGAGGCCGACGTCGCCGTGCGGGCGGGCGCCGGCGTTCTCCGCCGCCGCCGACTCCGCGACGACCCGGGCCACGGAGCGGCCGTCGGGCCCGGTGGCGTGCTGCACGCTCGCCCCCTCCGGGTTGGAGGTGAGGGCCAGGACGAAGACCCCGCGGCCGTTCGCGGCGGCCAGGTCGAGCACCGGCCGCAGCGAGCCGAAGCCCAGGTACGGCGAGAGCGTGACCGCGTCGCCGGCCAGCGGCGAGTCCCCCGCGAAGGCCTCGGCGTAGCCGTCCATCGTGGAGCCGATGTCCCCGCGCTTGGCGTCGACGATCGTCAGCAGCCCCGCGGCGCGGGCGTCGGCGAGCAGCCGCTCCAGGGCGGCCACGCCGCGCGAGCCGTGCCGCTCGAAGAACGCCGCCTGCGGCTTGACGCAGGCCACGTGCCCGGCGAGCGCCTCGACGGCGGCGCGGCCGAACCGCTCCAGCCCGGAGGCGTCGTCGGGCAGGCCCCACGCCGCCAGCAGCGACGGGTGCGGGTCGATGCCCGCGCACAGCGGGCCGTGCGCGCCGACGGCCGCTGCCAGGCGCGCGCCGAAGCGCGCGCCCGCAGCGGTGCTCACGCCCGGAACCCGTCCCACGCCGCGGCCAGGACCGCGGTGTGCTCCTGCAGGGAGGCGACGTTGAGGCCACCGCCGGCGCGCTGGGCCTCGATGGCCTGCACGGCGGCCGACAGCTCCTGCACCGTGGTGATGATGGGCGCCCCCACGGCGGTCGCCGCGGCGCGGATCTCGTAGCCGTCGGCGCGGGCCAGGTGGCCCGAGGGGGTGTTGACGACCATCGCGACCTCGCCGGCGCCGATGCGCCCGACGATCGTCGGCTCGCCGTCCTCGCTGGTCCCCTCCGACAGCTTGCGCACCACCGTGGACGGGATGCCGTTGCGCCGCAGCACGTCGGCGGTGCCCTGGGTGGCCAGCAGCTCGAAGCCGAGGTCGGAAAGCCGCTTGACGGGGAAGATCATCGCGCGCTTGTCGCGGTCGGCGACGGAGATGAACGCGGTGCCCCGCACCGGCAGCCCGCCGTAGGCGGCGGTCTGCGACTTGCCGAACGCCGTCGGGAAGTCGACGTCGATGCCCATGACCTCGCCGGTGGAGCGCATCTCCGGCCCGAGCAGGGAGTCGACGACCTGCCCGTCGGCGGTGCGGAAGCGGGCGAAGGGCAGCACGGCCTCCTTCACCGACACCGGCGACTCCACCGGCAGCACCCCGCCGTCGCCGCGGGCGGGCAGCAGCCCCTCCGCGCGCAGCTGGCGGATGGGCGTGCCCGCCATCAGCCGGGCCGCCGCCTTGGCCAGCGGCACGCCGGTCGCCTTGGAGACGAACGGCACGGTGCGCGAGGCGCGCGGGTTGGCCTCCAGCACGTAGAGGATGTCGGCGGCGAGGGCGAACTGGACGTTGAGCAGCCCGCGCACCCCGACGCCGCGGGCGATCGCCTCGGTCGCGGCGCGCACGCGCTCCAGCTCCGCGCGCCCCAGCGTCGCCGGCGGGATGACGCACGCGGAGTCGCCGGAGTGGATGCCGGCCTCCTCGATGTGCTCCATGATCCCGCCGAGGTACATCTCCTCGCCGTCGAAGAGCGCGTCGACGTCGATCTCCACGGCGTCGTCGAGGAAGCGGTCGACGAGGACGGGGCGCTCGGGCGAGACCTCGGTCGCCGTCGCCATGTACTCCTCCAGGCTGGCCTCGTCGTAGACGATCTGCATGCCGCGACCGCCGAGGACGTAGCTGGGGCGCACCAGGACCGGGTAGCCGATCCCGGCGGCGATGGCCCGGGCCTGCGGGAAGGAGGAGGCGGTGCCGTGCTTGGGGGCCACCAGCCCGGCCTGCTCCAGCACGCGGCCGAAGGCGCCGCGCTCCTCGGCGAGGTCGATGGCCTGCGGGGAGGTGCCGATGACGGGGACCCCGGCCTCGGCCAGCGCCGCCGCCAGCCCCAGCGGGGTCTGCCCGCCGAGCTGGACGATGACGCCGGCGACGGGGCCGCAGCGCGTCTCGGCGTCCACGACCTCCAGGACGTCCTCGAGGGTGAGCGGCTCGAAGTACAGCCGGTCGGAGGTGTCGTAGTCGGTGGAGACCGTCTCGGGGTTGCAGTTGACCATGACGGTCTCGAAGCCGGCGTCGCGCAGCGCGAAGCTGGCGTGCACGCAGGAGTAGTCGAACTCGACGCCCTGGCCGATGCGGTTGGGCCCCGAGCCGAGGATGACGATGGCCGGCTTCTCGCGCGGGCGGGTCTCGTCCTCCTCGTCGTAGCTGGAGTAGTGGTACGGCGTGCTGGCGGCGAACTCGGCGGCGCAGGTGTCGACGGTCTTGTAGACCGGCCGCACCCCCAGGGCGTGGCGCACCCCGCGCACCACGGCCTCCGGCAGGTGGCGCAGCTCGCCGATCTGCGCGTCGGAGAACCCGTGCCGCTTGGCGTGGCGCAGCAGCTCGGGGGTCAGCTCGTCGGACTCGCGGACCTCGACGGCGATCTCGTCGATGAGGAAGAGCTGGTCCAGGAACCAGGGGTCGATCCTCGTGGACTCGAACAGCTCGGCCGGGGTGGCGCCGGCGCGGATGGCCTGCATGACCAGCCCGATGCGCTCGTCGGTGGGGCGGGCGGCGCGGCGCAGCAGGTCGGCCCGGTCCCCCGGGTCGCCGGCCCAGCTGAAGGGGGCGCCGCGCTTCTCGGTGCTGCGCAGCGCCTTCTGCAGCGCCTCGGTGAAGTTGCGGCCCAGCGCCATGGCCTCGCCGACGCTCTTCATCGTCGTGGTGAGCGTGGTGTCGGCGGCGGGGAACTTCTCGAAGGCGAAGCGCGGGACCTTGACGACGACGTAGTCCAGGGTGGGCTCGAAGCTGGCCGGCGTGGAGCGGGTGATGTCGTTGGGGATCTCGTCGAGGGTGTAGCCCACGGCCAGGCGCGCGGCGATCTTGGCGATCGGGAACCCGGTGGCCTTGGAGGCCAGCGCGGAGGAGCGCGAGACCCGCGGGTTCATCTCGATGACGATGATGCGCCCGTCGGCGGGGTTGACGGCGAACTGGATGTTGCAGCCGCCGGTGTCCACGCCGACCTCGCGGATGACGGCGATGCCGATGTCGCGCATCCGCTGGTACTCGCGGTCGGTGAGGGTCATCGCCGGCGCGACGGTGATGGAGTCGCCGGTGTGCACGCCCATCGGGTCGAAGTTCTCGATCGAGCAGACGACCACGACGTTGTCGGCGCGGTCGCGCATGAGCTCGAGCTCGTACTCCTTCCAGCCCAGGATCGACTCCTCCAGGAGCACCTCGGTGACCGGGGAGTGGTGCAGGCCCTGCCCGGCGATGCGGCGCAGGTCCGCCTCGTCGTAGGCGAAGCCGGAGCCCAGCCCGCCCATGGTGAAGCTGGGGCGCACGACGACGGGGTAGCCCAGGTCGCCGGCCGCGGCCAGGACCTCCTCCATCGAGTGGCACAGGTGGCTGCGGGCGGACTCGGCGCCGCAGCGCTCGACGACGCCCTTGAAGAGCAGGCGGTCCTCGCCGAGCTTGATGGCCTCCACGTCGGCGCCGATGAGCTCGACGCCGTAGCGCTCCAGCACGCCGCTCTCGTGCAGCGCGATCGCCGTGTTGAGCGCCGTCTGACCGCCCAGGGTCGCCAGCACCGCGTCGGGGCGCTCCTTGGCGATGATCGCCTCGACGGTGGCCGGGGTGATGGGCTCGACGTAGGTGGCGTCGGCCATCTCCGGGTCCGTCATGATCGTCGCCGGGTTGGAGTTCACCAGCACCACGCGCAGGCCCTCGGCCCGCAGCACCCGGCACGCCTGGGTGCCGGAGTAGTCGAACTCCGCGGCCTGGCCGATGACGATGGGGCCGGAGCCGATGACGAGGACCGAGGAGATGTCGGACCGGCGGGGCATCAGGCGTTCTCCTCGGTGGTGTCGGTGGCGCCGGTCGCGTCGACGAGCTCGGCGGCGGGGGTGCCGCCCATGAGGTCGACGAACCGGTCGAACAGGTAGCCGGCGTCGTGCGGGCCGGCGGCGGCCTCAGGGTGGTACTGCACGCTGAACGCGGGCACGTCCAGGCAGCGCAGCCCCTCCACCACGCCGTCGTTGAGCCCGACGTGGCTGACCTCGGCGCGCCCGTAGGGGGTGTCGCGGACCTCGCCGGCCCTGCCGTCGACGGCGAAGCCGTGGTTGTGCGCGGTCACCTCGACCTTGCGGGTGGCCAGGTCCATGACGGGCTGGTTGATCCCGCGGTGGCCGTACTTGAGCTTGTAGGTGCCGTAGCCCAGCGCGCGGCCCAGCAGCTGGTTGCCGTAGCAGATGCCGAAGAACGGGATCCGGCGCTCCAGCACCCCCTGCAGCACCTCGATCTCGTGGGTGGCCGCGGCCGGGTCGCCGGGGCCGTTGGAGAAGAACACCCCGTCGGGGGCGGAGCCGTCCGGGCCGGCGGCCAGGACCTGCTCGAGGGAGGCGGTGGAGGGCAGCACGGTCACCTCGATGCCGCGCTCGGCCAGGCGCTGCGGGGTCATCGACTTGATGCCCAGGTCCACGGCCGCCACCGAGAAGCGGCGCTCGCCGACGGCGGGCACGACGTAGGGCTGCGGCGTGGAGACCAGGGAGGCCAGGTCGGTGCCCTCCATCGCGGGGGCGCTGCGCACGGCCTCCAGCAGCTCGGCCCCGCCGCGGGCGGCGGCCGGCCCGGAGAAGACGCCGACCCTCATGGCGCCGCGCTCGCGCAGGTGGCGGGTCAGCGCCCGGGTGTCGACGCCGGAGATGCCGACGACGCCCTGCGCGTCCAGCTCCTCGGCCAGGGTGCGCCGCGAGCGCCAGCTGGAGGGCACCCTCGCGGGGTCGCGCACGACGTAGCCGGCGACCCAGATGCGCGAGGACTCCTGGTCCTCGTCGTTGTAGCCGGTGTTGCCCACGTGCGGGGCCGTCATGACGACCACCTGCCGGTGGTAGCTGGGGTCGGTGAGGGTCTCCTGGTAGCCGGTCATGCCGGTGGAGAAGACTGCCTCGCCGACGGTCTCGCCGACGCGGCCGTAGGCCTCGCCGCGGAACGTCCTGCCGTCCTCCAGGACGAGCACTGCGGGGACGCGGGCGCTCACCGCTCACCTCCGGGGTCGTTGGGGTTGCCGTTGGGGTTGCCGTTGGGGTTGTCGTTGCCGTTCGGGGTGCCGTCGGGGTCGCCGTCGCCGTCGAGCGCGCGCCGCCTCTCGCGCAGCACGTCCTCCACCCGGGCGGCGAACCGGGTGCCGTCCGCGGCGCGCCGGGGCTTCACCCCGGTGTCGACGACGCGGCCGCCGAGCTTCCAGCGCAGGACGAGCAGGCCGTCCCCCCTGCCCATCCACTTGCCGACCATGCCCGGCCCGTGCCCGACGCCGACGACGTCGGCGAGCGGGACCACGAAGGAGCGGGCGCCCTCGCGCAGGAAGCCGATGCCCTCGGGCAGGAAGCCGACGGCGACGGCGCTGCGGGTGCCCAGGCCGTGGGCGGCGATGCGGTCCAGGGCGTTCTCCGCGTCGGTCGTGGAGACGTAGACGCCCTCCACGGCCTCGCTCATCGCCTTCCAGTCGCGCGAGCCGAGCGGGCGGGGCAGCTCCTGGCGCTGGCGCAGCGCGCGCCCGCGGTAGCCCATGAACATCATCCGCCACAGCAGCAGCAGCGCCAGGACGAGGAGGACCACGGCCAGGACCCTCACGCGCCCGCGCTCCCGGTCAGGCGGGAGCCGGCGACGGTGGCGCGCCCGCGCAGGTACGTCGCCACCACCCGGCCGGGCAGCTGCATGCCGCGGAAGGGGGAGTTGCGCCCGGCGGTGGCCATCGCGGCCGGGTCGACCTCCCAGCGGGCGGCCGGGTCGAGCAGGACGAGGTTGGCGGGGCTGCCCGCCTCCAGCGGCCGGCCGTGACCGTCCAGGCGGCCGATGCGGGCCGGGGCGGCCGACATGCGGTCGGCGACCTGCGCCCAGTCCAGCAGCCCGGTGTCCACCATGGCGTGCTGCACCACCGACAGCGCCGTCTCCAGGCCCGTCATGCCCATGGCCGCCGCGGCCCACTCGCAGTCCTTGGCCTCCAGCGGGTGCGGGGCGTGGTCGGTGGCGACGACGTCGATCGTGCCGTCGGCCAGGCCCTCGCGCACGGCCTCGACGTCGGCCTGCGTGCGCAGCGGCGGGTTGACCTTGTAGACGGGGTCGTAGCCGCGCACGAGCTCGTCGGTCAGCAGCAGGTGGTGGGGGGTGACCTCGGCGGTCACCCGCACCCCGCGCGCCTTCGCCCAGCGGACGATCTCGACGGAGCCGGCGGTCGAGAGGTGGCACACGTGCAGCCGGGAGCCGACGTGGTCGGCGAGCAGCACGTCGCGGGCGATGACCGCCTCCTCGGCGACGCTGGGCCAGCCGCGCAGGCCCAGGACCGCGGAGACGGTGCCCTCGTTCATCTGCGCGCCCTCGGTCAGCCGCGGCTCCTGGGCGTGCTGGGCGATCACCCCGTCGAAGGCCTTGACGTACTCCAGCGCGCGGCGCATGAGGACGGCGTCGGAGACGCAGTGCCCGTCGTCGGAGAAGACCCGCACGCGCGCCGCGGAGTCGGCCATCGCGCCGAGCTCGGCCAACTGCTCGCCGCGCAGGCCCACGGTGACGGCGCCGACGGGGCGCACGTCGACGTGCCCGGCCGCCTCGCCCAGGCGCTGGACCTGCTCGACGACGCCGGCGGTGTCGGCCACGGGGAAGGTGTTGGCCATCGCGAAGACCGAGGTGTAGCCGCCCAGAGCCGCGGCGCGGGTGCCGGACTCCACGGTCTCGGCGTCCTCGCGGCCGGGCTCGCGCAGGTGGGTGTGCAGGTCGACCAGGCCCGGCAGCGCGACCAGGCCGGCGGCGTCGACGACGTCCGCGCCCTCCTCGGCGCTCAGCCCCTGCCCGACGGCGGCGATCGCGCCGTCGCGCAGCAGCAGGTCGGTGGGCGCGCCGCCCAGCGGCCTCGCCCCCCGGATCAGGGTGGTGGTGCTCACGCGTGCCCTCCCGGGAGCTCGCCGGCCAGCAACAGGTAGAGGACCGCCATGCGCACCGCGACGCCGTTGCCGACCTGCTCGACGATGGTCGAGCGGGCCGAGTCCGCGGCGTCGGCGGAGATCTCCAGCCCGCGGTTCATGGGGCCGGGGTGCATGACGATCGTGCGCTCGCCCAGCGCGGCCAGGCGCTCGCGGCCCAGGCCGTAGCGGCGGCTGTACTCGCGCGCGGAGGGGAAGAAGCCGCCCTGGGCGGCGTCCATGCGCTCGGCCTGCACGCGCAGCATCATCACCGCGTCCGGGGCGACGTCCGCCAGGGCGGCGTCGAGGTGGTGCGAGACCGCGCACGGCCAGGCCTGCACCCCCACGGGCAGCAGCGTCGGCGGGGCGACGAGCGTGACGTGCGCGCCGAGGGTGTGCAGCAGCAGCACGTTGGAGCGCGCCACCCGCGAGTGCAGGACGTCGCCGACGACGACCACGCGCACCCCGGCCAGGTCGCCGGTGCCGCCGCGCAGGTGCTTGCGCATCGTGTACGCGTCCAGCAGCGCCTGGGTGGGGTGCTCGTGGGTGCCGTCGCCGGCGTTGACGACGGCGCCGCGGGTCCAGCCGGCGTGCGCGAGGCGGTGCGGGGCGCCGGAGGCGCCGTGGCGCACGACGACCGCGTCGGCGCCCATGGCCTCCAGGGTCAGGGCGGTGTCCTTCAGGCTCTCGCCCTTGGAGACGCTGGAGCCCTTGGCGGAGAAGTTGATGACGTCGGCCGACAGCCGCTTGGCCGCGGCCTCGAAGGAGGTGCGGGTGCGGGTGGAGTCCTCGAAGAAGAGGTTGACCACGGTGCGCCCGCGCAGCGTGGGCAGCTTCTTGATCTCCCGGCGCTGGGTGGCGGCCATCTCCTCGGCCACGTCCAGCACCCGCACGGCGGCGGCGGCGTCGAGGTCGGCCGCGGACAGCAGGTGGCGCATCACCGGGCACCCCCGCCGGTGCCTCCGGGGGTGCCCCCGGGGGTGATGACGACCGCGTCGCGGCCGTCCAGCTCCTCCAGCAGGACGCGCACGCGCTCGCTGGAGGAGGTGGGCAGGTTCTTGCCGACGTGGTCGGCGCGGATCGGCAGCTCGCGGTGGCCGCGGTCGACGAGCACGGCCAGGCGCACCACGCGGGGGCGGCCGAAGTCGTTGAGCGCGTCCAGCGCGGCGCGGATGGTGCGCCCGGAGTAGAGGACGTCGTCGACGAGGACGACGACCTTGTCGTCGATGCCGCCGGGGGGCAGCTCGGTGGGCGACAGCTCGCGGGTGGGGTGCCGGCGCAGGTCGTCGCGGTACATCGTGATGTCCAGCGCGCCGGCAGGCACGTGCGAGCCCTCGACCTCGCCCAGGCGCCGGGCCAGCCGGCGGGCCAGCGGCACGCCGCGGCGCGGGATGCCGAGCAGGACGAGGTCGTCCGCCCCCTTGTTGCTCTCCAGCAGCTCGTGCGCGATGCGCGTCACGGCCCGCTGCACGTCGGCTCCCTCGAGGAGCACCCTGCCCTGCTCGGGCGGGTGCGCCTGGTCCTGGGCAGCACTCACAGCGACCTCCTTCCCCGCCTCACGGGACGGATCCTTAAAGGACGTCTGCACCGCCGGAGCGCCCGTGGGGACGGGCGCGGCGGGCACCTCGACCCTACAGGAGGGGCCGCGGGCCGACGGCGACGGGTCGCAGCGGCCCCCGCGCTGTCGTTGTGAGGTCAAGCGCTCACAAGGAGTAATGCCCGGGGTGCCGAGAGGGTGGAGATTCCAAAGAAGGGGGTGCAGGACGGCAGGTCAGCTTGACGAAGGTGTTCACGCTCCGTGACGATTCTCGGCATGGCATCGGACTACTCCCGCGCACTCGGATCGCGCCTCCGCGCGATCCGTACCCAACAGGGGCTGTCCCTGCACGGCGTCGAAGAGAAGTCCGAGGGACGGTGGAAGGCCGTCGTCGTCGGGTCCTACGAACGCGGCGACCGTGCGGTGACCGTCCAGCGACTCGCCGAGCTCGCGGACTTCTACGGGGTCCCGGTCTCGGCCCTCCTCCCCGAGGGCGCCCCGCAGGGCAGCAGCGAGCCGCCGCCGCGGCTCGTGCTCGACCTCGAGCGCCTCCAGGAGGTGCCCGCCGAGAAGGCAGGCCCCCTGGACCGCTACGCGAAGACCATCCAGTCCCAGCGCGGCGACTACAACGGCCGGGTCCTGTCGATCCGCGCCGACGACCTGCGCACGCTGGCCGTCATCTACGACGTGCCGGCCACGACCCTGTGCGACGAGTTCATCGCCTGGGGCGTGCTCAACGCCGACGCCCGGCGGGCCGTCGAGCACGGCTGACGCGCACGCGACGAAGCCCCGCCCGGGAGTCCCGGGCGGGGCTTCGTCGCGTCAGCGGTGGGCGGCCCCGGCCGGCGGGGCCGCGCGCCGCGCGATCACCTGGCCTGGCGCAGCCAGGTGTTGGACTGGACCCACGAGCGGACCACGTTGGCGGTCTTCGCGCGGCCGGCGTAGTCCTTGCCGCCCTTCTGCACGAAGAAGTCGCCACCGGCGTTCGGGTCGGGCGAGGAGCCCTGCAGGTTGTGCCAGGCGCCGCCGAGGGACTTGCCGGCGGCGTCGCCCGTGCCGGAGTAGCGGTTGGCCTCGATGAAGTCGAGCACCTTGCCGGCGAAGAAGCTGTTGTCGCCGAACTGCACGCCGTACTCGGGCAGGTACCACGGCACGCCCTGGGACTGCGCGAAGGCGTCCCACGCGCCGAGGCCCACCGGGCCGCCGTTCTGGGTGCGGTTGACCTCCGCGGCCCACTTGGTCTCGTCGTTGGCGCGGGAGAAGTCGTAGTAGTCGACACCGATGGCGTCGACGTACTGCCCACCGGGGAACATCGTGCGCACGTCGACCGAGGTGGCGGTGTCGCGGTTGGGCGACCACACGAGGTGGAAGCGGTCGTCGTCACCCATGACCGAGGTCCACTTCGGGTGCACGACGGTGCGCCAGTACTTCACGAAGTTCGCCGCGTCACCGGAGTTGCGGACCGACCAGTTGTACCAGTTGCCGTTCATCTCGTGGAACGGGCGGACGTACACGTGGCCCTTGCGGTCGCCCCACTTGGCCTTGATCTCGCGGAAGGTCGCCTCGAGGCTGCCGTCGATGCCCGGGTTCGCCCAGCTGGCGATGCGGTGCTGGGTGGCGATGTCGAGGTCGTAGTCGCCCAGGCGCGCGACGCTGTCGCGGCCGTACTCGTTGCCCGGGGTGTCGATGGCCCAGACCTTGCCGTTGTCGGCCCAGGTGGCGTACAGGCCGTGCTTGGTGCCGGTCCAGCGGTTGAAGTCGCCGTTGGCGGCACCGGTCACCGACGCGCCGAGGGTCGTGGCGTTGAAGTCGTCCTGGCCCTTGGGCGCCGGGGCGCTCGTGGTCGGGGCGGGGGTGGTG
>NZ_JAAALL010000156.1 GCF_009906315.1 Kineococcus vitellinus
CCCCGATCCACGCCTGCCCCGATCCACGCCTGCCCCGTCCACCCCGATCCCCACGAGCACAGGAGCAACGCCATGCCTCGCACGCACCACCTGGACCTGCCCGACCTGTCCGGCCGACGAGCCGTCGTCACCGGCGCCAGCGACGGCATCGGCCTCGGCATCGCCGGCAGCCTCGCCGCCGCCGGCGCCGAGGTGGTCCTCCCCGTCCGCAACCGCGCCAAGGGCGAGGCGGCCCTGGCCCGCATCCGCAGCCGGCACCCGGCCGCCCGCCTCTCGCTGCGCGAGCTGGACCTGTCCTCGCTGGAGTCGGTGGCCGCCCTCGGCGGGCAGCTGCGCGCCGAGGGGCTCCCCGTCCACCTGCTGATCAACAACGCCGGGGTCATGACCCCGCCCGAGCGCCAGGTCACCGCCGACGGCTTCGAGCTGCAGCTGGGCACCAACCACCTGGGGCACGTCGCGCTGGTGGCGCACCTGCTGCCGCTGCTCGTCGCCGGGCGCGCCCGGGTCACCTCGCAGATCAGCGTGGCGGCGCGCGCCGGGCGGGTGAACTGGGACGACCTGAACTGGGAGTCCTCCTACGACGGCATGCGCGCCTACAGCCAGTCCAAGATCGCCTTCGGCCTGTTCGCCCTCGAGCTGGAGCGGCGCAGCCGCGCCGGCGGCTGGGGCATCACCAGCAACCTCTCGCACCCCGGGGTGGCCCCCACCAGCCTGCTCACCGCGCGCGCGGAACTGGGCAGGGAGCGCGACACCCCGCAGATCGCCGTCATCCGCCGGCTCTCGCGCGCCGGGATCCTGGTGGGCACCGTGGACAGCGCCCAGCTGCCCGCGCTGCTGGCCGCCACCTCGGCGCAGGCCCGCGGCGGGCGGCTGCACGGCCCCGCGGGGCCCGGTCACCTCGGCGGCCGCCCCACCGAGCACGCCCTCTTCCGCCCCCTGCGCGACGTCCGGGAGGCCGAGCGCGTCTGGCGGGTCTCCGAGGAGCTGGCCGGGGTGTCGTTCAGCGCGCCCGCGCCGGCGTGAGCACCGCCGGGCGCCTCAGGCGCGGCTGAGCTCGGCGCGGTGCGCGCGGGCGAAGTCGGCGACGGTCCTGGCGGGGCGTCCCAGCAGGTCGGGGACGTCGCTGCTGCACAGGCGCCCGTCGTCCTGCCCGCGGCGCACCACGTCCACGAACTGGTGGACCAGCCCCCGCGCCTGCCAGGCGGGGACCCCGGTGGCGCGCAGCACGCCGTAGAACGCGGGGGCGGGCACGTGGACGTAGCGCACGCGGTGCCCCAGCACGGTGGTGAGGATTGCGGCGACCTCGGGGTAGGACAGCGGGCGGTCGCCGGTGAGCAGGTAGGTGCGGCCGTCCTCGCCGGGTCCGCCCTGCACGGCGGGGTCGGTGAGCACGCGGGCGGCGACGGCGGCGATGTCGGCCACGTCGATCCAGGCGGTGGCCCCGTGCCCGCTGGTCTGCGGCAGCCACCCGCGCCGGATCGCCGCGGCCTCCACGAGCAGGTTCTCGGTGAAGGCGCCCGGTTGCAGGAGCGTCCACGCCAGGCCGCTGCGCCGCAGGTGCTCGTCGGCCAGGGCGTGGTCGCGCGCCCAGGGGATGGCCGAGCGGGGGCGGGCGTCGGAGGTGGAGACCTTCACCACGTGGCGGACCCCGGCGGCGACGGCGGCGTCGATCGCGTCGCGGTTCTGGCGGAACTGCTCCGGACCCGGCGGGGTGTTGAGGAACACCTGCTCGCACCCCCGCATCGCCTCGCCCAGGCCGGCCTCGTCCTCGAAGCTGCCCAGGGCGGCCTCGACGCCGCGATCGGTGAAGGCGCGCACCTGGGCGGGCCGGCGGCACAGCACCCGGAAGGGGACGCCGCCGGTGGTGAGCTCCGCGACGAGGGCGGTGCCGATGTCGCCGGTGGCGCCGGTGACCAGCACCCGCGCCGGGGTGGCGGAGCCGTCGAGCCGGGGATCGGGGTGGGTGGTGGGTGCGGGCACGTCGACCTCACTCAGTAGCAGGAACCTGTTGGTGAGAGACTGCCCCTCCTCGAAGGGGGTGGCAAGCCGACCGTGGACTTGACCGAAGGCGACATCGACGCTCTGGTGACGTGGTCGCTGATCCGCGCCGCGCACCGCGCCCAGCGCGAGCTGACGGCGGTGTTCGCCGAGCACGGGCTGTCCCCCGTGCAGTTCGGCGTGCTCTCGCACCTGGCCACCGGCGCCGAGTTCACCCAGGCCCAGCTGGCCCGGGAGGTCCTGGTGCGCCCGCAGTCGATGAGCGGGGTCCTGGACGGGATGGTGGCGCGCGGGTTGATCACCCGGGGCTCGGAGCGTTCCAAGGGACGGCGCAACCCGCTGGCCCTGACCGCCGCGGGCCGCGAGCTGCTGGCGGTGGTGTGGCCGGCGGTGCGCGAGGCGAACAGACCGGAACGGCTGGGCATGAGCGAGGCGGAGGTGGCGGCGCTGAACGGCGTGCTGCTGCGCATGGTCGAGGGGTCTCGCTAGGGTCGGGCGGCACCTCCGCCCCGCCTGGCCTGGGTCGAAGCGACCGCGCAGCGCTGCGACCTGCGCAACCCGCCCCCGCTGGTCCGCTGGTCCGCTGGAGCAGCGACGAGCACCACCTGCTCGAGCTGTCCGCAGCGAGGATCCCCGTACCGCCCAGCACCTTCCTCGAGGCGGGCGACCCGGTGGTCCCGGTGCGGCTGTCGCAGCTGGTGCAGCCGCTGCGCCGAGCGCACGGTCGTCCCGCGGTGCGCCTGGACGGGGCTCACCACCGGAGCCGGACCTTGTTCCCCAGCTCCACCCCGGTGACACTGGACCCGTGCGCCAGCGCTGGGTGCCCAGCATCGTCCCCGACGAGGCCGGCGTGCCCGTCCACCGACCGCTGCTGCTCAGCCGAGCGCGCGGCATCCGCGCGGTCCTGACGCAGGTCCGAGTTCACGCCGACACCGAGGGGTTGATGCTGCACCTGCACCTCAGCGCCGACGGCGTGCACGCCGAAGCCGCCAAGCGGTGGGTGTTCGACGAGCCGCGTCGACTCGCGGACCCCGACGGCGGCGGGAGTTCCGGCGCGCAACCCGTGCTGCACGTCCAGTTCGACGACTTCGCCGATCGGGTGCCCGTGAAAGACCGCTCGGTGCGCACCTTCGAGGACACCGCCACCGGCGAGGTGCGCTTCTCCTGGGAGGCCACCTACTGGATCCGCCAGCTGCCCACCGACGGACGGGTCCACCTGCGCACCAGCTGGCCCCAGGCCGGACTGCCGGCAGCTGAGCACACCCTCGTCCTCGCGCCGCCCGCGGACGAGGGTCGTTGAGGCCGGCACCGCCACGCCCGCCCGTGCGGGCGGTGCGCCGTCACGGCACCGGCCGGACGCTCTCCGGCCGGCGGCCGTCCACCGACCGTGGTGACGCGCTGCTCGTCCTCCTACGATGACCGGAGTGACACCACCGCCACCGACGAGGCTCCCCGCTCGGCTCTCGCCCGGTGACCGGGTGGCGGTGGTCTCCCCCGCCAGCTGGCCCGACTCCCGCGAGGACCTCGCCCCGCTGCTGCACGCGCTCACCTCGTGGGGGCTGCGACCGGAGCTCGGCGCCCACGTCGCCGACCGCCGCGGGTACCAGGCCGGCACCGACGCCGACCGCCTCGCCGACCTCGACCGGGCGCTGCGCGACCCGGGGGTGCGTGCGGTGGTCGCCTCCCGCGGCGGCTGCGGCAGCCTGCGCCTGCTCCGCGGCATCGACCGGCAGGCGCTGGAGCGCGACCCGAAACCGCTGGTCGGCTACAGCGACATCACCGCCCTGCACCAGTTCTGGCGCGGATCGGGGGTTCCCGCGGTGCACGGCGCCGTCGACGGCGCCCACGCCGACGCCGTCCGCGCCCAGCTCGTGGACGCCGCCGGCGCCGTGGTCCGCAGCGACCCGGCCGCGGTCACGGCCGCGCTGACGAGCAGCGGTCGAGCCGCCGGCGCCCTGGTCGGCGGGAACCTGGAGATGCTCGCCCGCTGCGTCGGGGTGGTCGAGGTCTCCTGGGCGGGGTGCCTGCTGCTGGTGGAGGCCCACCGGGCCGCCGGGCTGGGCACGGTGGACCGCGCCCTGACCCAGCTGCGCCTGTCCGGCACCCTCGACGGCGTCGCCGGCGTGGTGGTGGGCAGCTTCGAGGAGTTCGCCGGCTACGAGGACCGGGGGTGGACGGTCGTGGACGTCCTGCACGACCTGCTCGACGACCTGGGCGTGCCGATCCTCGGCGGGCTGCCGCTGGGGCACCTGCCCGACCCGGTGCCCGTGCCGCTGGGCGTGCCCGCCGTCCTGGACGCCGACACCGGCCGGCTCACCGTCGACGCGCTGACGCGGTAGCCCCACCCGGCCGGGAAAACCCGTCGCCTCCACCGCTCCCGCTGCCCGAGGGTGGAACCCGTGACGGCGAAGCACTCCCCTCCCGGGATCGACTACCGCTGGCGGGAACCCATCGCCGACGAGGAGGTGGTGGACCTGGCGCTCTCCCACGGCGGCCGCTGCGAGGCCGGGTGGTGGTCGCGGGTCCGGGAGCACAGCCTGGGCTGGGTCGGTGCCCGCGACCGGTCCGGCCTGCTGGTCGGGTTCGTCAACGTCGCCTGGGACGGCGGGGACCACGCCTTCCTCATCGACACCAAGACCCGCGGCAGCCACCAGCGGCGGGGCATCGGCCGGCAGCTGGTGCAGGTGGCGGTCCACCACGCCGCGGCCGCCGGCTGCGAGTGGTTGTTCGTCGACTTCGGCGCCGAGCTGGGGCCCTTCTACCTCGACGCGTGCGGCTTCCGCCGCACCGACGCCGGTCTCATCCACCTCACGACCGCCACGGCGACCGCCACGGGTGGTGCGGGGTGAGCGGCTCCGCCTGCACGGGTCAGCGGTAGCCGCTCGCGTCGGCCGGGCGTCCGGCGTCCGCCACCTCCGTGATGTAGCGCCAGGCGTCGGGCCGACTGCCGTCGACGTCGGTGAGGTCGTAGCGCTCGGCCAGCCCGAACGAGGACTGCACGGTGCCGGTGAGCCGGGCCCGGTCGGGGTCGGCGGCCAGTGCGGCGACGCCCCGGGCCACGTAGCGGGGGCTCTCGGAGATGGCGAAGTGCGGCTCGCGGGCGGTGGCGGCGCGCCAGTCGTCCTCGGTGACCCCGAAGAGCTCGAGCATGACCTCCGAGCGCAGCCAGCCGGGTGTCACCGCGACGGCGGTGGCGTGCGGGGAGGTCTCGTGGGCCAGACCGAGCACGATCCTCTCGGCGGCGGCCTTGGAGATGTCGTAGAACATGCCGCTCTGGTGGCGGTAGGCGCGGTTGTACTCGCTGGTGCCGTCGGTCAGCTCGACGACGAGGCCCCCGGGGTGGCGCAGCAGCAGCGGGACCGCCGCGTGGCAGGTGATCAGGTGGCCGTCGATGCCGATGCGCAGCATCCGCAGCCCGCCGCTCAGGTCGTGCTCCCACAGCGCGTGGCCGAACTGGGCGTAGTGGTCGGCTCCGAAGAGCCCGATCACGAGGACGTCGAGGCGACCGTGCTCGGCGTCGACGCGTGCGACCAGGGCGCGCACCTGCTCGGGGTCCAGGTGGTCCACGCGCAGGCCGACGCCGGCGCCGACCGCGGTGAGCTCGTCGCCGACGTCCTCGATGGTCTCCGGCCGGCCGTACTCCGAGGGGCCCTCGCTGCGGCTGCTGCGCCCGGTGGCGTAGACGAAGGCCCCCTGGCGGGCCAGCTCCACGGCGATCGCCCTGGAGGCGCCCCGGGTGGCTCCGGCGACCAGGGCCACCCTGCCCCGCAGCGGCCGATCGGGGGCGGGTGCGTCGCCGGCGTCGTCCACCTGACGTCCTCTCGTGCCGCGGTCCGGGTGTCGAGCAGAGCCTCCACGTCCTCGCGGAGGCTGTCCAGCAGTCGGCCCCACCCCTTCCGCGATCACCCGCGGAACTCCCCGGCGTGCTGCCGCGCCCACCGCGCGAAGGTGGTGGCCGGGCGGCCCAGGAGCTCCCGCACGACGGGAGTCCTCGCAGCGCCACCGGCGGCGGACCCGGCCAGCACCGTGTCCACGTACCAGCCGGCGTCCTCGCCCGACAGGTCCACCACGCGGCTCACACCGGCGTCGCGGGCGGCCGCCACCACCCGCTGCGCCGTGGCCGGCGCCGGCGCCGGGTAGAGGCGGTCCACACCCTGCAACGCCTCCTGCAGCACCGAGCGCGCGGCGCTGCCGGTCGCGCCGGTGACCAGGACTCGCACGTGTTCCTCCACCGCTCGTCGTCGAGGCACCACCAGCTGAGCACGACTGCTGCTCGCGCGGCAAGAACGCTGAGGACGCGTCGAGCTGACGGGCGATCCACGGACCCGTCCCGGATCCGGGCTTGACCTTGATGCCGCATCAACCCCGCACGCTGACGTCAGGAGCTCCCGCACGGGGTGGGAGCGGCTCCACGAGAGGCAGGCGGACGATGTCGGCTTTCATCGAGAAGGTCGTCGGCGACATCGGCGACAAGAAGCGGTGGCGCGAGCACGAGGTGCGGGTGAGGGCGCTCCCGTCGGGCTACCGGAGCGCGGTCGAGGCGCTGGAGCGGTACCTGCTGCGCCGCGGGGTGATCGCCAAGGGCGACGTCCTCGTGGACCTGCACGTGGAGCTCGTGGAGGTCTTCGAGCGGGCCGCCTCGCAGGGCACGCCGGTCAGCGAGGTCGTGGGTGGCGATCCCGTGCACTTCGCCGACACGCTGCTGGGCAAGTACGCCGCGGGCGAGTGGATCGACGAGGAGCGGCGGCGGCTGGTCAGCGCGATCGCCGACGCCGAGGCGGAGAACGGGAGCCGCTCGTGAGCATCGCACCCGCCGCCGACCCCGCGATCCGGGTGCAGGGTCTGCGGAAGGCCTACGGTGAGCTCGGGGTGTTGCGGGGGGTGGGCTTCGAGGTGGCGCGCGGGAGCATCTTCGCGCTCCTCGGCTCCAACGGGGCGGGCAAGACCACCGCCGTGCGCATCCTGTCCACCCTGCTGAGGGCCGATTCCGGGACGGCGAGCGTGAACGGCTTCGACGTCGCCACCCGGCCGGGGCGGGTGCGGGAGTCGATCAGCCTGACGGGGCAGTTCGCCGCCGTGGACGGGATCCTCACGGGGCGGGAGAACCTCGTGCTGGTCGCCAGGCTCCGCCACCTGAGGAACCCGGGGAGGGTCGCGGACGAGCTGCTCGCCCGGTTCTCGCTGGACGGTGCGGGTGGCCGGAAGGCGTCGACGTACTCCGGCGGGATGCGCCGCCGGCTGGACATCGCGATGAGCCTCATCGGGAACCCCTCGATCGTCTTCCTCGACGAGCCGACCACGGGGCTGGACCCGCAGGCGCGCATCGAGGTGTGGCGGAGCGTGCAGGAGATGGCCCGCGGCGGGACGACGGTGCTGCTGACGACGCAGCACCTGCAGGAGGCGGAGGAGCTGGCGGACCGGATCGCGATCCTGCACCGGGGACGCATCCTCGTCGAGGGCACCCTGGAGGACCTGAGGAGGCTCCTGCCGCCCGCGAGGGTCGAGCACGTCGAGAAGCAGCCGTCCCTGGAGGACGTCTTCCTCGCCCTCGTCGGCGAGGACGGGGTGGACGAGGTCGGGGTGGACGACGGGGCGGGCGAGGTCGGTGGCGGCGAACGCGCTGCCGGTTCCGGGACGAGGGGGCGACGGTGATGGTGACGCGTTTCCTGGCGGACACCGCCACCCTGACCGGGCGGTCGATGAAGCACGTCACGCGCAGTCCCGACACGATCATCACGACCGCGGTCATGCCGATCGCGATCATGCTGCTGTTCGTCTACGTCTTCGGCGGCGCGATCGACACCGGACCCGAGGCGGCGTCGGGCTCCTACGTCGACTACATGCTGCCCGGCGTGCTGCTCATCACCGTCGCGATGGGCGTCTCCTACACCGCGTTCCGACTCTTCACCGACGTGCAGGGCGGCATCTTCGACCGGTTCGACTCGATGCCCATCGCCCGCTCGTCGGCGTTGTGGGCGCACGTGCTGACCTCGCTGGCGGCCAACCTCACCTCGCTCGTGCTCGTGGTGGGTGTCGCGCTCCTCATGGGTTTCCAGACCGGGGCCGGGGGGCTGGACTGGCTCGCGGTCGCCGGCGTCCTCGTCCTGTTCACCCTCGCGCTGACCTGGGTGGCGGTGGTGGCCGGGCTGTCGGCGAGGACCGTGGAGGGCGCCAGCGTGTTCTCCTACCCGCTGATCTTCCTGCCCTTCGTCAGTTCCGCGTTCGTCCCGACCACGTCGATGCCGGGACCGGTGCGCTGGTTCGCCGAGAACCAGCCGGTGACCTCGATCGTGGACACCGTCCGCGCCCTGTTCGCCGGGCGCCCCGTCGACGGGAGCACCTGGACCGCGCTGGCCTGGTGCGTCGGCATCCTCGTGCTCGCCCACGCGTTCGCGATGGTCACCTACCGGCGCAAGAGCGCCTGAGGCAGGATGAGGTCGTGCTCAGCATCAGCCAGCTCGCCGCCTACGCCGGGGTGACCGTGGCCGCGGTGCGCCACTACCACAGGATCGGGTTGCTGCCCGAGCCCGACCGCGACCGCTCGGGGTACCGCAGCTACGACGCGGCTGCGGTGGTGCGCCTGATCCGCATCCACGTCCTCGCCAGCGCCGGGGTTCCGCTGGCGCAGGTGGAGGACCTCCTGGACGCCGGTGCGGAGGAGTTCGCCGAAGGCGTCCGGGAGATCGACGCGCGGTTGCGCGCTGAGGTCCGCAGGCTCCAGGGCACCCGCCGGCGGCTCGCCCGGCTCGCCGCGGGTGAGCAGCTGGCGCTCCCCGCGAGCGTGGTCGGCTACCTGGACCGGCTGCGGGGGCTGGGCGTGCAGGAGCGCTACATCGAGAAGGAGCGCGACGCCTGGATCGTGCTCGCGGCCCGGATGCCCGACCGGATCGACGCCATCATCGCGGACAAGCACGAGGACCTGGCCGATCCCGACCTCGTCCGGCTCTACGGCCTGGTCAGCGGCGCCCTGGACTGGACCGCCGAGGACCCGCGCGTGGTCGAGGTCGCCGACGTCCTGGACCGCATCTCGACGCGGGCGCTCGAGTCCGGCGACGTCAGCGGCGAAGGCCTCGACGACCAGGTGGTCGCCCTGCTGGACGCGGCAGCGGCCCAGGTCTCCCCCGCCGCTCAGCGACTGCTCGTCCTCCTGGAGGAGCGGGGCTGGAAGGGCATCACGCGCGCCGAACGCGTCCGTGCCGCGACGCGCCGCACGTAGCCCGGTCGTCGGCCACGGCCGGTGACGCCGTCGGCAGGCGTCGTCCGCTCCGGTTCGCGCCGCCCCACCTGCGAGGATCGCCGCCATGCCCGCGGAGCAGCGCGAGACGCTGAGGTTCAACCGGAACAACGCCACGACCGGCACCGTCGAGCGCGTCCACGCCGCCGACGGCACCACCCGCATCCACAAGCGGCTGCGCCGCACCGGCACCGTTCCCGGCGCCCCGGCGCACTGGGCCTCCTCGAACACCCCGACCGACTGGAACCACTGGGCCCGCGAGGCCGCGGTCTACACCGACCCCCGGTTGCGGGCCGGCCTGGCCGGCACGGGCCTGGACCTGCCGGCCGCCGAGGTCGAGCGCGACGAGCAGGGCGTCGACCTGTGGCTCGAGGACGTCCACGGCACCGCGGGAGCCGACTTCAGCCTGGCCGACCACGTCGCCACCGCCACCGCGCTGGGCCGCTGGCAGGCCCGGCCGCTGCGGCCCGCCCCGCCGTGGGCCTCCCGCGGTTTCCTGCGGGCCTACTCCACCAGCCGTCCCGGGAACCTCGCGCTCGTCGACGACGACGCCGCCTGGGCGCGGCCGCTGGTCCGCGACACCTGGCCGGCGCACCTGCGCGCCGGCTGGCAGCGCCTGCTGGCCCACCGCGAGCACCTGCTGGACGTCGTGGAGAACCTGCCCCGCACCCTGTGCCACCTGGACGCGTGGGTGGCCAACGCCGTCCGCCGCCCCGGCGGCGAGGTCGTGCTGCTGGACTGGGCCTTCGCCGGCGACGGCGCCGTCGGCGAGGACCTGGGCAACTACCTGCCGGACGCCGTCTTCGACCTCTTCTGGCCGGCCGAGCGCCTCGCCGAGCTGGAGGCGGCGTGCTGGCCGGCGTACCTGGACGGGCTGCGGGCCGGCGGCTGGGAGGGCAGCGAGCGCGAGGCCCGGCTGGGGGTGGTGGCCTCGTGCGTGAAGTACGCCTGGCTGCTGCCCCTGCTGCTGGCCCAGGCCGGCGACGACGAGCACCACGCCTACCACCGCCGCGCGGACGCCGAGCACCTGTACCACCAGCGCGGTGCGGCGTTGTCGCACCTGGTCGGCTGGTGCGGGGAGGCGCTGGAGCTGACCCGCTGAACGCTGCCGCGGTCGTGGCGGGTGCCGAGCTCCCGCCGGCCGGGCCGGGTGCGGCTACAGTCGGGCGGACCTGGATCGCCACCGACCGAACCTCCCTGGGGGATCTGATGAGCGTGCCGGCCGGGCAGGTGAGCGGGGCGGCGTGGCCCGCTCTGCGGGTGGAGGACTGGACACCCACCCGCGACACCCTGCACATGTGGCTGCAGATCGTCGGCAAGGTCCGGC
>NZ_JAAALL010000157.1 GCF_009906315.1 Kineococcus vitellinus
GCCCGGGGAGGCTCACGCGGGCGGGCCGGGGAGGGCGCGCGGTCGGACGTGGTCAGACGAGGCGGTGCAGCCAGCCGTGGGTGTCCTCGGCGCGCCCGTACTGCAGGTCCGTGAGCCTCGCCCGGATCGCCGAGGTGACCTCGCCCGCCTCGCCGGTGCCGTGCACCAGCTCGCCGTCGGCGGACAGCAGCCGGCCGACGGGGGTGACGGCCGCGGCGGTGCCGCAGGCGAAGACCTCGGTGATCCGCCCGGAGGCCACGCCCCGGCGCCACTCGTCGATGCTCACGCGGCGCTCGGCCACCTCGTGGCCGAGGTCCTGCGCGAGCCGCAGGATCGAGGAGCGGGTGATGCCCTCGAGGATGGTGCCGGTCAGCTCGGGGGTGACGATCGAGCCGTCGTCGTGGACGAAGAACAGGTTCATCCCGCCCAGCTCCTCGACGTAGCGGTGCTCGCCGGCGTCCAGGAAGCACACCTGGTCGCAGCCGTGCTCGGCCGCCTCGTCCTGCGCGGCCAGGCTGGCGGCGTAGTTCCCGCCGCACTTGGCCGAGCCGGTGCCCCCGAAGGCGGCGCGGGTGTAGGTCTGCGAGAGCCAGATCGAGACCGGCTTCACGCCGCCGGTGAAGTAGCTGCCCGCCGGGGAGGCGATGACGAGGAACTTCACCTCGTGCGCCGAGCGGACCCCCAGGAAGGCCTCGGTGGCCACCATGAACGGGCGCAGGTACAGCGAGGACTCGCCGCCGGCGGGGACCCACGCCTCGTCGGTGCGCACGAGCTGGGTGATCGCCTCCAGGAACATCTGCTCGCCCACCTCCGGCAGCGCCAGCCGGCGCGCCGAGCGGTCCATGCGGGCGGCGTTGGCCTCGGGGCGGAACGTCCAGACGCTGCCGTCGGCGTGCCGGTAGGCCTTCAGCCCCTCGAACACCTCCTGCGCGTAGTGCAGGACGGCGGCGGCCGGGTCCAGCTGCAGCGGGCCGTAGGGGACGATCCCGGCGTCGTGCCAGCCGGTGCCCCTCGTCCAGGTGGCCAGCGCCATGTGGTCGGTGAAGTGCTTGCCGAACCCGGGGGCGGCCAGGACCTCCGCGCGCCGCTCCGCCGCTACCGGCGCCGCCGAGCGCGTGACGGGGAACGTCACCGGCGCGGTGGTCGTCGGGTCGGCGGGTGCGGTGGACGTGGCGCTCATGCGCTCTCTCCTCGTCGGCGGGGGTGGTGGTTCGACGGTACCCGGTGCTCCGGCGGGCGCGGCCCCGGAGCGGCGGCTCACGCGGTCGCGGCCTCGGCGAGCGCGTCGCCGACCTCGGCGGTGCGGCGGCGGCCGACCTCGCCGGTGGCGCGCCGGGCCAGGTCGGCGGTGACGGCGGCGTCGACGCGGGCGGCGGCCTCGGCGAGGCCCAGGTGCTCCAGCATCAGCGCCACCGAGAGCACGGCGGCGGTGGGGTCGGCCAGCTGCTGCCCGGCGATGTCGGGCGCCGAGCCGTGCACGGGCTCGAACATGCTCGGGGCCGTGCGGTCGGGGTTGACGTTGCCGGAGGCGGCCAGGCCGATGCCGCCGGTGACGGCGGCCGCGAGGTCGGTGAGGATGTCGCCGAAGAGGTTGTCGGTGACGACCACGTCGAAGCGGGACGGGTCGGTCACCAGGAAGATCGTCGCGGCGTCCACGTGCAGGTAGTCCACTGCCACGTCGGGGAACTCCGCGTGCACGGCCTCGACGGTGCGCCGCCACAGGTGCCCGGCGTGCACGAGGACGTTGTGCTTGTGCACGAGGGTGAGCTTCCTGCGCGGGCGGGCGGCGGCGCGGGCGAAGGCGTCGCGCACGACGCGCTCGACGCCGAAGGCGGTGTTGACGCTGACCTCGGTGGCGATCTCGTGGGGGGTGCCCACCCGCAGCGCCCCGCCGTTGCCGACGTAGGGGCCCTCGGTGCCCTCGCGGACGACGACGAAGTCGACCTCGCCGGGCTCGGCCAGCGGGGTCGGCACCCCGGGGTAGAGCTTGGACGGGCGCAGGTTCACGTAGTGGTCCAGGGCGAAGCGCAGCTTCAGCAGCAGCCCGCGCTCGAGGACGCCGCTGGGCACGCTCGGGTCGCCGACGGCGCCCAGCAGGACCGCGTCGTGGCCGCGGACCTCCTCCAGCACGCTGTCCGGCAGCGTCTCGCCGGTGCGGTGGTAGCGGCGGGCGCCCAGGTCGTACTCGGTGGTGGCGATGCGCTCCCCCGTCGGGCCGAGCACCGCGGCGAGGACCTTGAGCGCCTCCGCGGTGACCTCCTGACCGATGCCGTCGCCGGGGATGACCGCCAGTCGCAGGGTGTCCGCCATGGCGCGAGCGTAGCGGAGCCGGGTTCCGTCGCGTCCAGCATGCGGGACCGCCGTCCCAGGATGCGGACGACGGGCCGGCGCCGGGCGGCCGGCGTCCGCCCGGCGGTGGAGGCCGGGGTGGTCCCCCGGTCTGACGCCGCCGCCGCCGCGGCCGCCTACGCTCGAGAGGTGCCGCGCCAGAACGTCTTCGACCGCGTCGTCGGCTGGACGCGCGCCAACGGCCTCCTCCTCGACGCCCTCACCGCCCTCGCGCTGGCCGTCCTCGCCGCCGCCTTCAGCGCGGCCGACACCGCCGGCGGCGGGTCGTCCGCCGGGTTCCTGGCCCTGGCGATGTGCCTGCCGCTGGCGGTGCGCCGCCGCTCCCCGGAGGTCAGCGGCGGCCTCGTCGCCCTCTTCGGGCTCGTGCAGCTGCTGGCGCCCTCGCCCTCCTTCGGCAACGTGGCCGTGCTGGTGGCGATCTACTCCATGGCCGGCTACGGCAGGCGCTGGGCCTCGCTGGGCGGCCTCGCGCTCGGGCTGTTCGGGTCCGTGCTGTGCGCGCTGCGGTTCTTCGTCACCGCCGGGCTGGCCACCGTCGTCGTCGGGGCATTCTTCATCGCCTTCATGGTGCTGGCCTCCTGGGCGCTGGGCAGCCTGCGCCGGGCGAGCCGGCAGAACGAGCTCGCCCTGCTCGAGCGCGCCCGCCTGCTGGAGGTGGAGCGGGAGAACGAGTCCCGGCTGGCCGCCACCGCCGAGCGCCAGCGCATCGCCCGCGAGATGCACGACGTCGTGGCGCACTCGCTGTCGGTGATCATCGCCCAGGCCGACGGCGGCCGGTACGCGGCGGCCGCCGACCCGCGGGCCGCCGCGCAGGTGCTGGAGACCATCGCCGGCACCGGCCGGCAGGCGCTGTCGGACATGCGCGGGCTGCTGGGGGTGCTGCGCCAGGGACCCGGCGACGAGCTCGCGCCCCAGCCGGACGCGCGGCAGATCCCCGACCTCGTCGAGCAGGTGCGCGCCAGCGGCCTCGACGTGGTGGTGCGGGTGCACGGGCAGCCGCGCCCGCTGCCGCCCGCCATCGGCCTGGCGGCGTACCGGATCGTCCAGGAGTCGCTGACCAACGTCCTCAAGCACGCCGGCCCCCGCGCCGGCGCGGCCGTGGAGGTCCGCTGGGACCCCGACGCCCTGCGCCTGGGCGTCGACGACGACGGCCGGGGGGCCGCCGCCCTCGTGCAGGCCGGGCCCGGCGGGCAGGGGCTGGTCGGCATGGGCGAGCGCGCCCGCCTGCACGGCGGCGCCGTCACCGCCGGGCCCCGGCCCGGCGGCGGGTTCAGCGTGCGGGCGACCCTCCCCTACGGTTCGTGACGTGACGCCCCCCGCCGCCCCCGCCGGAGCCCAGGACGCCGGAGCCCAGGAGGCCGCGGCCGCCGGGCTCGTCCGCGTCGTCCTCGTCGACGACCAGCAGCTCGTGCGGGCCGGTTTCCGCATGGTCATCGACTCCCAGCCCGACCTGCGGGTCGTCGGGGAGGCCTCCGACGGCCTGGAGGCCGTGCGGGTCGTCACCTCCACCCCCTGCGACGTCGTGCTCATGGACGTGCGCATGCCCGGTCTCGACGGCATCGAGGCCACCCGGCGCATCACGGCCGCCGCGGGCGGCGAGGGCGCGCCGCGGGTCGTGGTGCTGACCACCTTCGACCTCGACGAGTACGTCGTCTCCGCGATCGGCGCGGGCGCCAGCGGGTTCCTGCTCAAGGACGCCCCGCCCGAGGAGCTGCTCGCGGCCGTGCGCACCGTGCACGCCGGCGACGCCGTCATCGCCGCCAGCTCCACCCGGCGGCTGCTGCAGCACGTGGGCCCGATGCTGCGCGCGGGCGCCGCCTCCCCCGCCGCGGGCGCGCAGGCCCTGCCCGCCGACCTCACCCCGCGCGAGCTGGAGGTGCTGGAGTGCATGGCGCACGGGCTGACCAACGGCGAGATCGCGCGGCGGTTCTTCGTCTCGGAGGCGACGGTGAAGACGCACGTCGGGCGGGTGCTCGCCAAGACGCGCTCGCGCGACCGCGTGCAGGCCGTCGTGCTCGCCTTCTCCGCGGGGCTCGTGCAGCCGGGCGAGGTGCTGCGCGACGCGCGCTGAGGCGTCCGACCACGGGATGACCCGTGCGCGCCGCGTCCGCCGCAGGGCCGACGCCCGCGGGGCACCGGGATCAGTTCTGCGCCGGACGCGCCGCGGGCCGGGCGGCTCCTAGCGTCGAGGGCGTTGGAGAACGCCTGCGATCCGGGAGCGACCGTGACCGAACACCTCAGCCCGCACCACCCGTCCGCGGTGGTGGACGCCGCCCGGCCGGCGGTGCGCGCCGTCGGCCTGCGCAAGACCTACGGGCGCGGCGACGCCCGGGTGCACGCCCTGGACGGGGTCGACGTCGACTTCAGCCGCGGGGAGTTCACGGCCATCATGGGCCCCTCCGGTTCGGGCAAGTCCACGCTCATGCACTGCCTGGCCGGCCTGGACACCGCCACCTCCGGGCAGGTGTTCCTCGGCGACACCGAGCTCACCTCGCTGCGCGACGCCGACCTGACGCGGGTGCGCCGCGACCGGGTGGGTTTCGTGTTCCAGTCCTTCAACCTGCTGCCGGTGCTCGACGCCCGCGAGAACCTGCTGCTGCCGCTGCGGCTGGCCGGCCGGGAACCGGACACCGCGTGGATGGACGACGTGGTGCGGCGCCTGGGCCTGAGCGAGCGGCTGCGGCACAAGCCGCACGAGCTGTCCGGCGGTCAGCAGCAGCGCGTGGCCGTCGCCCGCGCGCTGCTGCCGCGCCCCGACGTCGTCTTCGCCGACGAGCCCACGGGCAACCTGGACTCCCGCGCCGGCGCCGAGGTGCTGAGCCTGCTGCGCGGCAGCGTCCGCGAGTTCGGCCAGACCGTCGTCATGGTCACCCACGACCCGGTGGCGGCCAGCTACGCCGACCGCGTCGTGCTCATCGCCGACGGGCGCCTGGCGGGCGGGCTCGTGCAGCCCACGCCCGACGACGTCCTCGACGCCCTGCGCACCCTGGGGGCCTGAGGGTGTTCCGCACCACCGCAGCCCAGCTGCGCGCCCACGTGGCGCGCGTCCTCGCCTCCTGCCTGGCGATCGTCATCGCCGTCGCCTTCGTCGTCGCGACGCTGGCGCTGAACGCCTCCGCGAAGGCCGGCGTGCTGCAGGCCGTCGGCGCGCAGTACACCGCCAGCGACGTCGTCGTGGGTCCCGGGGAGGAGGCCGGGGAGGAGGCCGCGGCGGCCCTGGGCGCCCTCGCCGGCCCGCTGGCCGCGACGCCCGGCGTCGCCGCCGTCTCCGCCGACCGCAGCACCACCGTGCAGGTGCGCTGGCCCGAGCGCACCGGCAGCACCTACACCACCGTGCAGGGCCTGGGGACGGCCGAGGCGCTGCGCTGGCAGCGCCCGGCCGCCGGCCGGCTGCCCACCGCCCCCGGTGAGGTGGCGGTCTCCACCCGCGCCGGCGTCGAGCCGGGGGCGGTCCTGTCGGTGACCGCCCTGACGCCCGTCGACGCGCCCGCCGCCGAGCCCGCCGCCGAGCCCGCCGCCGAGCCCGCCGCCGAGCAGGTGCGGGTCGTCGGCACCGTCGACCTCGGCGGCGACCCGACCGCCGGGATCGCGCCGCGGGTCTTCGCCACCGACGCCCAGGTCCTCGCCTGGGGCGCGGGCGACGTCGAGCAGCTGCGGCTGGCGGCCGCGGACGGGACGTCCGCCGAGCAGCTGCTGGAGCGCGTGGGCGCCCTGCTGCCCGCCGGTGCGGGGCTGTCCGCGCTCACCGGCGCGCAGGCCGCCCAGCAGGTGGCCGACGCCTTCACCGGCGACGCGCAGAGCCTGACCAGCGTGCTGCTCGTCTTCGGCGCCGTCGCGGTGCTCGTGGCGGGCCTGGTCATCGCCAACACGTTCGCCGTGGTGCTGGCCCAGCGCACCCGCGAGATGGCGCTGCTGCGCTGCGTGGGCGCCACCCGCGGCCAGGTCGGCCGCGGGGTGCTGCTGGAGGCGCTGGTCGTGGGGGTGCTCGCCTCGGCGGTCGGCGTGGCCGCGGGTGCGGGGCTGGCCGCCGCGGTCGCGGCGGTGGTGGCCCGCACCGACGCGCCGATCGCGCTGGACGTGCTCGTCGTGCCGCCGGTCGCGGTCGTCGTCGGCCTGGTGCTGGGCACGCTGGTGACGGTGGCCGCGGCCGCCGCCCCGGCCCGGGCGGCCACCCGGGTCGCGCCGCTGGCCGCGCTGCGCCCGTCGGCACCGGCGGCGGTGCGCTCGCGCGCCGGGCTGGTGCGGCTGGTGCTCGGCCTGGCGGTGCTCGTGCCCTCCACGGTCGCGATGGCCCTCTCCGCCCGCTCCGGCAGCCTCACCCCCGCGGTGGGCGCCGGCGCGCTGAGCTTCCTCGGCTTCCTGCTGATCGCCCAGCGCCTGGTGCCCGCGGTGGTCGCGCTCGCGGGTGCGCCGTTCGGCCGCCTCGGCGGGGTCCCGGCCCGGCTGGCCGCCGGCAACGCCTCGCGCAACCCGCGGCGCACGGCGGCGACGGCGACCGCGCTGGTCATCGGGGTCACCCTGACGACGGCCATGGTCGTCGGCGCGGCCTCCACCCGGGCCAGCGCGGCCGACGCCATCGAGGCCGCCTACCCCACCGACGTCGTCGTGCAGGGCCCGGACGGCGTCGGGGCGGAGGTGCTCGACGCGCTGCGCGGCCTGGAGCAGGTGGCCGCGGTGGCCGCCGTCGACGACGTGCAGGTCGTGGACGCGGCCGGCAACGGCTTCCCGCTCACCGGCGTCGACCCCGCCGCGGCGCGCGAGGTCGTGCGCTCGCAGCAGCGCTCGCCGGTGCCCGCGCAGGGGCAGGTGGTCCTGTCCACCTCGGCCGCCGCCACGCTGGGCGTGGGCGACGGCGGGCGCCTGCAGGTGCGCGCCGACCCCGGCACCGGGGAGCCCGCGACGGGACCGCAGGTGGAGCTGGTGGTGCGCGTCGCAGCGGGCACCGAGCAGTTCGCGGTGGCCACGGCCGCCGACGTGCGGCGCGCGGCGCCGGACGCGCGGCCGACCGGCGCGTGGGTCCGGCTGCGCGAGGGGCTGTCGGCCGAGCAGGAGGGCGCCGCGGTCGACGCGGTGACCGACGTGGTCGCCGGTGCGCTGCCGGCCAGCGACGTGAGCGGCGTCGTGGCGCTGCGCTCCAGCCTGGACCAGCTGCTGACGACGATGCTGCTCATCGTCACGGGCCTGCTGGCGGTCGCGGTGGTCATCGCGCTCATCGGGGTCGGCAACACGCTGGCGCTGTCGGTGGTGGAGCGGCGCCAGGAGTCGGGGCTGCTGCGCGCGCTGGGGCTGACCCGCGGGCAGCTGCGCGCGCTGCTGGCCTGGGAGGCGCTGCTGGTGGCGGGGGTCGCGGGGGTGGTCGGCGTGGTGCTGGGCACCGGGTACGGGCTGGCGGGCACGTCCTCGGTGCTCGCGGCCGAGGCGCCGGTCGTCCTGGACGTCCCCTGGCTGCAGGTCGCCGGGATCGTCGTGGTGGCCGCGCTCGCCGGGGTGCTCGCCTCGGTGCTGCCGGCCCGGCGGGCCGCGAACACCCCGCCGGTGGCGGCCATCGCCGACTGAGGACCGCGCAGCGCGACGGGCCGGGCGGTCCGGAGGGGAACCGCCCGGCCCGTCGCGCTGCGTCACCCGTTCGGACGGTGTTGCGCCGAAGGTCTCACCCATCCGTGACGATTAGTGCACGATGAGTGACAGTCCGCGATGGCCGCGGACCACTGAGGGGGGAACTCAGATGCTTCACCGCCGCCGCGGCACGTTCGCCGCGTCCGCCCTGGCCGTGCTCGCCACCACGGCCGCCCCGCTGCTCGCCGCCACCCCGGCCGCCGCCGCGGCCGCCCCGCGGCTAAGCGTGCGCGGCGCCACCGTCGAGCTCGGCGCACCGGCGCAGAACCCGCTGACCGACGACTGCTTCGCCGGCTGGAGCTCGAGCAACTGCGGCTTCGGCAAGGTCACCGCCGACCTCACCGGCTTCGACGCCTTCGGCGGCATCCCGTCCTGCGACCCGGAGGACGCGACGTACTCGGAGGAGTGCGAGCTGCCGATCGCCTCCCTGGTGCAGACGGCGGGCACGAAGGTGGACGTCGTCGTCCGCTGCGCCGGCAAGTGGCTGCCGCGGGTCGCCTCCGTCCCGGTCGACACCGTGCCCGACCGCGCGGGCGTCACCGACGTCTCGGCGTTCAACCGCACCAGCAGCGACTCCGCCCGGGTGAGCATCCTCTTCTACTTCCCGACGCCCTCCCAGCTGCGCGTGTGCGGCGGCGCCGAGACCCGCGTGCTCAGCGCGGCCGCCCGCAGCATCACCGTCGGCTGGGCCAGCGAGAGCGGCGCGGTCCCCGCCGGCAGCGCGCGCATCGCCGGGGTGCACCGCTTCCCGGTGGGCTGAGCGGCGCGGCGTGCCATCCTGCTCGGCATGGCTGTCGTGAAGATCAACGCGATCGAGGTCCCCGAGGGCGGCGGGCCGGAGCTGGAACGCCGCTTCGCCCACCGCATGGGCGCGGTGGAGGGGACGCCGGGCTTCCTCGGCTTCGAGCTGCTGCGGCCCGTGGCCGGCGAGACCCGCTACTTCGTCTACACCCGCTGGGAGAGCGAGGAGGCCTTCCAGGGGTGGGCGGACGGCGGGGCCAAGGCCGCGCACGCCGGTGAGCGCGCCAGGCCGGTGGCCACGGGCTCGAGCCTGCTGGAGTTCGAGGTCGTCCTGGGCGCCGACCCGGCTCCCTGAGCCCGCCCGCCCGGCTCACCCCGGCCGCAGGGACAGCAGCCGCCGCTCGACCTCCGGCGGCAGCCCGTGCACGGAACGGTCCGGGCGCTGCGGCGGCACGCCCTCGCGCCGCACCCACTCCCAGGTGTCGGCGACGGTCTCGGCGACCGGGCGGCAGACCAGCCCGGTGCGGGCGGCCAGGCGGGTGTCGGCCTCCAGGAACCCGGCGAACTCCCCGTGCTCGGGGACCCAGCACGGCAGGTGCGTCCAGGGCTCGGCGCCGGCGGCGGCCAGCTCGTCCTCGTCGAACCAGACCAGCTCGGCGCCCGCGCCCGTCACCCGCGCGCAGGCGCCGAGCAGGTCGGCCGTGCTCGCGTGCCCGGAGGGGCCGGCGACGTCGACGGCGCCCGACAGCCCGCCGGCCAGGCCGGACAGCAGCCAGGCCGCCAGGTCCCGCACGTCGACGTGCTGCAGCGGCCGCCCGGGCCGGCCGGGCGCCACCACCCGCCCGCCGCGGGCGGTGCGCAGCAGCCACCAGGGCAGCCGGCCGACGTCCTCGTGGGGGCCGAGGATCAACCCGGCCCGGGCGAGCAGGGCGTCCTCGAAGACCGCCAGGGCGGCGAGCTCGGCGCCGCGCTTGAGGGCGGGGTAGTCGCCCTCCAGCGCCCGCGGGTCCCCCTCGACGAGGGGGGAGCCCTCGTCGACGTGCCGGCCCCACGCGTACACCGAGGAGCTGGAGACGTAGGCGTAGCGCCCGGCCCGGCCGGCGAGCAGGCGGGCGGCGTCGCCCACCGCGCGCGGCGCTCCCGACCAGGTGTCCACGACCGCGTCCCACCCCGCGCCGCCGGCGCCGGGCGCGGACAGCGCCGCGGCGAGGTCCGCGACGTCGGTGCGGTCGGCGCGCAGGACCCGCACGCCCGCGGGCGTGCTCCCCGTCCGCCCGCGGTGCAGGGCGGTGACCTCCCAGCCGCGCTCCAGCGCCTCGCGCACCACCGCCCGGCCGACGAAGCGGGTCCCCCCGAGCACCAGCAGCCTCATGTCCCGATCCTGCCCGCGCGGGCGGGCGCCGGGCAGGGCTTCTCCTGGTGGCAGAACCCCCCGCCGCGGCTGCGGCTGTTGCGGTCCCGCGCCGGCCGACCGCACCATGATTCATGGCGCTGCACCGGACGCGCGCGAGCGACTCCTCCGTCGAGGGGCTGTTCAGCGTGCAGGACGCCCTCGAGGGCTCCCCGTGCTACCGCGCGTCCGACGCCGCCGAGGTCCTGGGCGTGCACCTGTCGACGGTGTACCGGTGGATGCGCGACGGCGTCCTGCAGCCGTGCGCCGGTGAGCACCTGCGCTACCTGCACGTCACCCGCACGTCGGTGCTCGCCCTGCGCGAGCACGGCCCCGGCGCCGCCGCCGCCACCGCCGGCGGAGCCCACGAACCC
>NZ_JAAALL010000158.1 GCF_009906315.1 Kineococcus vitellinus
CTCCAGATCGGCGTCCCCGCGCTGTTCGCCGTCCACTTCGCCCTCACCCTCCTCGCCGCCGACGACCCTGCGGGCGGCGAGGAGGGTGAGGGCGAAGTGGACGGCGAACAGCGCGGGGACGCCGATCTGGAGCGCGGCCAGCACGGCGGGCTCGTCCTGCAGGTAGAAGGTGAGCCGCGCGGCCAGGTTCCCCCCGGCCAGGAGCATGCCGATCACCGAGCTCGCGGTGTAGGTGCGGCGCAGGGCGCGGTGCCCGCGCCAGTCGCGGGGCCCGCCGGAGAGCGGGTTGACCAGGAAGCCCATCAGCGGCCTGCGCGCCAGCAGCGCGACGGCGTGCGCGGCGACGAAGAGCGCGGGCAGGAGCGTGGTGGGCAGGAAGAAGGCCCGCGCCTCGCCGACGAGGGCGGCGAGGGCCGCGCAGAGGGCGGCGACCACCAGGCCGGCGACGGCGGCCCCGGGCGACTCGTGGCGGGCCAGGCGCACGGCGCAGGCGAGGACCGCGGTGACCGCCAGGGCGGCGACGGCCGTGCCGAGCCCGTCGACGGCGTCGGCGACCACGAAGGCGATCGTCGGGGCCGCGGCTGCGGCCAGCCCGACCGGTCCCCCCAGGCGCTCCAGCGTGCGGTGCGCGGTGGCGCGCCCCGCGGAGCGCTCCACCGGGTCGGGCAGCCCGAGCACCCGGCGCGCCCTGGCGCTGGCGCCGGTGCCGGCGCGGGCGGGGTCCTCGCCGGGACGGGCGTGCTGGGGCCGGTGGGTCTCGCCAGGCGCTGGGTCGAGCACGGCGTCCTCCTCGGTGCGTCGGTCGGTGGGGTGGTGCCGCCAGCCTCGTGCCGCGGCGCCGGCCGCAACCAGGGCCTGGCGATCCGCCCCTGGCCGCGAGCGCGCCGCGCGCAGGGGCGGATCGCCAGGCCGTGGCTCGCGGGGGGCCCGGCGCGGTAGGAACGGGGGAGCACCGAGCCGAGGGGGACGCGCAGTGGCGATCGACAGGGCGGGGTTGGCGGCGTTCCTGCGCCGTCGGCGCGAAGCGCTGCAGCCGGAGGACGTGGGCCTGCCCCGCGGGCAGCGGCGGCGCACCGCCGGGCTGCGCCGGGAGGAGGTCGCCGCGCTGTGCCACATGTCCACCGACTACTACGCCCGCCTGGAGCGCGAACGCGGCCCGCACCCCTCCGAGCAGATGGTGGCCGCCATCGCCCAGGGCCTGCACCTCTCGCTCGACGAGCGCGACCACCTCTTCCGCCTGGCCGGGCAGCACCCGCCCGTGCGCGGAGCGCTCAGCGAGCACGTCAGCCCCGGTCTGCTGCGCATCATGGACCGCTTGGGCGACACCCCCGCCGAGGTCGTCACCGAGCTGGGGGAGACGCTGCGCCAGAGCCCGCAGGGCGTGGCGCTGACCGGCGACGCCAGCGGCTACAGCGGCCCGGCGCGCAGCCTGGGCTACCGCTGGTTCACCGACCCCGGTGCCCGCGCCCTGTACCCCCGCGAGGACCACGCCTTCCTGTCGCGGTTGTACGCCTCGCACCTGCGCGCCCTCGTCACGCTGCGCGGACCGGGGTCGCGGGCCGCGCAGCTGGCCGACCTCGCCCTGGCGCGCAGCGAGGAGCTGCGCCGGTTGTGGGAGCTGCACGAGGTCGGCCTGCGCCCGCACGAGGTCAAGCGGTTCGTGCACCCGCTCGTCGGTGCGCTGGAGTTGAACTGCCAGACGCTGCTGGACCCGCAGCAGTCGCACCTGCTGCTGGTCTACACGGCGGTCCCGGGCAGCGAGAGCCACGACAAGCTGCAGCTGCTCTCCGTCGTCGGCGCGCAGGCGCTCGGCTGAGGGGGTCAGGCGCCGGGGTCGCGCAGGCCGACGGCGTCGTGCCGCCAGAAGACGTCGGGGTAGACCAGCGTGCCCGTCATCCACGGTTCGTGGGCGGGCAGCGGGAAGACCTGGAAGGCGGCGTCGGGGATCCGCAGCGAGGGCTTGCGGAAACCGCGGGGAGCGCCCGGCTCGAAACCCAGACGCGAGTAGTAGCCGGGGTCGCCCTCGAGGAAGACGAGGGGGACCCCGCGGGCGCTCTCGTGCCGCAGGGCGGCTGCCACCAGGGCACGTCCGACGCCCCGGCGCTGGGCCGCCGGCAGCACGGCCAGCGGGCTGAGCACGCTCACGGTGACCAGTCGCCGCGGTGCGTCCAGCAGCGCGTCCGTCAGCCCGACGTGGCCGACGACGCCGTCCGCCGCCTGGGCGACCAGCGAGGTCCCGCGCCCGGCGCCCACCCGGGCGCGCAGGTCGTCGACCAGGTCGGCCACGAGCGGCCCGTGGTCGCCGAAGGCCCGCAGGTGCACCTCCCGCACGGCGAGGCGGTCCTCGGCCCGCTCCGGCCGGTGCTGGACCTGCCGCTGCTGCGTCATCGCGTCGTCATCGCGTCGTCATCGCGTCGTCCGGGCGTCCGGGTGAGCTCGGCGGGATCTGCGGCACGCGGGCATCCTGCGTCCCGCGCCCCCGGCCGCGCACCCGCTTTTCGAGCGGCGGGCGCGGCGGACCGGGGGGCTAGGACCCTCCCCGCGGGCTGCCGGGGCGGGCGGCCGCCCGGCGCGCGCCGCGCACCCAGCGCGAGCCCGTGCCCTCGGCGGCGGCCTCGTCGCCCGGGTTGAACAGGCCGCAACGCTGCAGGGAGAGGCAGCCGCAGCCGATGCAGCCGGTGAGGGCCGTGCGCAGCGCCTCGAGCTCGCGCAGCCGGGCGTCGAGCAGCAGCTGCCACTGCTCCCCGACGCGCGCCCAGTCCGAGGCCGAGGGCGCGCGGTCGGAGGGCAGCCGCGACAGGGCGTCCGCCACCTCGGCCAGCGAGAGCCCGATGCGCTGACCGGCCGCGACCACGGCGAGCCGGCGCAGCACCGAGCGCGGGAAGCGTCGCCGGCCACCGGTGTCCCGCACCGAGGTGAGCAGCCCGCGCTCCTCGTAGTAGCGGATCGCCGGGACGCTGATGCCGGCGCGGGAGGCGACGGCGCCGATGCTGAGCAGGTCGTCCGGCACGCCCGTGAGCATGCCCGGGCGCGGCCGCGACCTCAAGCCCGCTCGAGCAGTGCGGTGCGCCCCTCCGCCCCGCTGCCCGTGCGGCGGGGTGGAACGCCTAGCGGGCCTGCGGCTGCGCGCCGACCGCGTGCTTGAAACCCCGGTGCGAGCCGACGAAGCCGAGCCGCTCGTAGAAGCGGTGGGCGTCGGTGCGCGCCTCGTCGGAGGTCAGCTGCACCAGCGAGGCCCCGACCGCGGGTGCCGCGGTGCCGGTGACCCAGCGCACGAGCGCGGTGCCGATCCCGCTGGAGCGCCGGGTGCTGCGCACGCGCACCGCCTCGACGAGCAGGCGCGTGGCGCCGCGCCGGGACATCCCGGGGATGCGGGTGAGCTGGAGGGTGGCGACGACCTCGCCGTCCGCTGCGACCGCCACGACGATCTCGTTGGAGGGGTCGTCGACGACCTCGTGGAGCGCGCGGCGGTAGGCCGCGGTGGCGGTGCCGTCGGCGCTGTCCCCGCGGCCGGCGCTGACGGGGTCGTCGGCGATGAGGGCGATCAGGGCCGGGAGGTCGTCGGCGGTGGCGCGGCGCACGAGGAGGTCCCGGGTGCCGGCGCGCAGGGTGGCCGGGAGCGGCAGGGCTGCGATCACGCCCGCGATCCTGCCCCCTCCCCGGCCGGCGGCCCGCATCCGGACGACGGCCGCCCGGGTGAGCAGGGTGAGCGCGACGACGTTGAGCTCGACCAGGTGCCGGACCGTCTCCTCGTCGGTGTCGGCCAGGTCGCCCTCGGGCGCCACGCCGGCGCAGTTGACGAGGTGGTCCACGCGGGCGAGCCGACCGGCCACCGCGTCGGTCGGCGTCGCGAGGTCCGCCGGGTCGGCGAGGTCGGCGACGTGGACGTCGGCGCGGACGCCGTGCCGGCCGGCGAGCTCGTCGGCCAGGACGCGCAGGGCGGCGCCGGAGCGGGCGACCAGGAGGAGGTCGAATCCCCCGCGGGCGTAGCGGCGGGCGAACTGCTCGCCGATGCCGGAGCTGGCGCCGGTGACGACGGCGAGGGGGCGGGTGGCGGAGCTGGAGGAGGTGCTCGTGCTGGACCGGTTCGAGGAGCTGGCCGAGGTCCTGCGCGCACCGGGCGCCTCGCGCCTGGAGGAGGTGCTGTCGGCGCACTTCGCCCTGCTCGTCGAGGACGAGCTGTTCGAGAAGGTGACCGCCCGGGCCGCGCCCGCGCTGGCGCGGACCGCCGCGGTGCGCCAGGGCCTGGTCGAGGACCTGGCGGCGCTGCTGGACCGCGCCCGGGCGGCCGGCGAGGTGCGCGCCGAGGTCGGCGCGCCGGAGGTGCTGCTGCTGGTGTGCGCCCTCGCGCACGCCGTGCGCGGCGCCGGCCTCCCGCCCGGGGCCCCCCGGGCGCAGGCGCTGCTGCGCGTCCTGCTGGACGGCCTGCGCGGCCGCGGCTGACGGCGGACCCGCAGCAGGTCCGCGGCGGCGGGCATGAAGCGGGGGCCCGCGCGGTTGAGCACAGGGCCCACCCGTCGGGCGGCACGTCCGCGGGGCCGGGTGCACGCTGTACGCAGGGGAGGAGAACCGCTGATGGCAACCGACTACGACGCGCCGCGCAAGGGCGCCGAGGACCTGGACGAGGACTCGATCGAGGAGCTGAAGACCCGCCGGACGGCCACGAGCTCGTCCTCCAGCGTCGACGAGGACGAGGTGGAGGCCGCCGAGGGCTTCGAGCTGCCCGGGGCGGACCTGTCGGGCGAGGAGCTGTCGGTGCGGGTCCTGCCGCGCCAGCAGGACGAGTTCACCTGCGCCAGCTGCTTCCTCGTCAAGCACCGCAGCCAGCTGCACCACGGCGCCGCCGGCGGGCAGCTGATCTGCAACGACTGCGCCGCCTGAGCGGCGGGTCCGGGCGCGGCGCGCGAGCGCGCGGCGCTCAGGGCCGCAGCGCCTTGCGCATCTGCCGGGTGACGACCTCGTAGCCGGCGGAGGCGTACAGGGCGCCGGCGCGGGTGTTCTCGGCGAACACGTTCAGCTCCAGCGCGCCGATGCCGTGCGAGCGCACGACGTCCTCGGCGGCGCCCAGCAGCGCCCGTCCCAGGCCGCGGCCGCGGTGGGCGCCGTCGACCTCGATGTCGTAGAGGAAGGCGCAGTCGGGGGTGCCCCGGGGGTGCCGCAGCCCGATCCAGAGCCTGCCCACGACGGTGCCGTCCGCGGTGCCGCCGGTGGTGCCGTCGTCCAGGACGCCCTGGAGCAGCAGCATTCCCTCGGTGGCCGGGCCCTGCGGCAGCCGCTGCGCGGTGTCCTCCAGGGCGCGCTGCAGGGCCTCCTCGGCGGGCCAGGTGCCGGCCGCGACCTGCTCGTCGGCGTAGGCGCGGGCGATCCGCCCGCGCCAGGCGTCGAACTCCGGTCGCGTCATCGTCCGCGTCCTCACCTCGGCCACGCCCCGATGCTCGCACCCGTGCGCCCGCGGGACCAGACCCGCTGCCCGCCGGTGCTCAGTCGTCGGGCAGCTGCACGGGTGCCAGTTCCGCGAACCGGTCGCCCGGGCCGGGGTTGCCGGGCGCGCTGGCGCCGCCGAGCTGGTGCACCACGCCCCACACGGCGTTCAGCCCGGTGGTGACCGCGCCCTCGGCCCAGCCGGGGGTGAAGGAGATGTCGTCGCCGGCCAGGAAGATCCCGCGCTGCTCGGGCGGCAGGTCGTCCTGCACGAAGTGGCAGAACAACCGCCGCTGGTAGCGGTAGTGCCCGGGCAGGTTCCCGCGGAAGGCCCCCATGAAGTGGGGTTCGCGCTCCCAGGAGACGGTGATGGGGTCCCCCAGGACGTGGCCGGCGATGTCGACGTCGGGGTAGATCTGCTTGAGGTTGTGCAGCATCAGCCGCACCCGCTCGTCGGTGTCCAGCGCCAGCCACTTCAGCGCGTCGTCGTTCCAGGTATAGCTCAGGCAGATGACGGCCGGGGAGTCCGCCGCCGCGGGGTCGTCGATCCCCTCGCCGCCGTCGAGCAGGTAGGTGCCGCGCGTCATGCGGTCGGTGAGGGTCGTGCTCATCACCCTGCGGCCGGTGGCGGGGTCGACGTCGCGCCAGAACGGGCGGTCCACGAGCACGAACGTCTTGGAGGACTGCATGTAGTGCGAGCGCTCCATCGCCATCCACATCTCGTGGCTGAACAGCCGCTCCTCGGTGTCGATGCCCGCCGACAGCAGCCACGACTGGCAGGTGGCCACCACCGCCTCGAAGGCCCGCTCGGTGCCCCAGCGGTCCAGGACGCGCAGCCGCCCGTCCTCGCCGCGCCGGACGCGGGTGACCGCCGGGCGCGGGGAGCCGCCGTGCAGGGACCGCAGGCTGGTGCCCGCCGGCCAGTGCACGAGGTCGGCGGGGGCGTGCTGCCACAACCCCAGCGGAACGCTCTGCGCGCCACCGGTGATGCGGTGGTGCTGGTCGTCGGCGTCGGTGTGCACGACGCGCAGGATCTCCAGCACGGAGTTGGGGAAGTCGGTGTCCCAGCCGCCGGTGCCGAAACCGACCTGGCCGAACGTCTCGCGGTAGGAGAAGGGCAGCCGCGCGAACGAGGGCGACTTCGCGACGAAGCCGTAGAACGTCTCCTCGTCCAGCCGGGGGACCGTCCGGTTCCAGATCTCCTTGATCGCCGCCAGGTCGCGGCGGCGGATCGCGTCCTGCACCGCCTCCAGCTCCGCGCCCTCCACCAGCGCCCGCCGCCAGGCGGCGGCGACCTCGCCGAACTCCGGCGGGAGGTCGGCGGGGTCCTCGGCGTAGTGGGCGCGGTTGCGCAGCTCGATGACGGTGCTGGGCGTCTGCGGGGCCAGCGGGTTGGGGAACGGGCTGGTGCGGATGCCGAGCGCGTCGACGTAGTGGAAGAAGGCGCGGCCGGAGGCGGGGAACCGCATGCCGCCGAGGTCGGCCACCGCGCCGGGCACGCCGGGGAAGGCGGCCGAGCGCAACCTGCCGCCGATCTCGCCGGCCTCGTAGACGACGGGCCGCAGCCCCAGCTTCATCAGCTCGTGCGCGGCGACCAGGCCGGAGACGCCGGCCCCGATGACGGCGACCTCGGTGCCGCGGCGGTGCTCGGGCACCGAGCCCAGCCCGGCGGGGTGCGCGAGGTACTCGTCGTAGGGGAAGGGGAAGTCGGGCACGAGCATCGTCAGCGGCTGCGGGCCGGCCGCCGGCGCGTCGGGCAGCGCTCCCTCGGTGCTCGTGCCGGCGGGCAGGGTCATCTCAGCTCCCGGTGCGGGTGGTGGCGAGCACGGACAGCAGCTCGTACGTCACGTGCGCCGCGGCGATGCCGGTGATCTCGGCGTGGTCGTAGGCGGGGGCGACCTCGACGACGTCGGCGCCGACGACGTGCAGGCCCGTCAGCCCGCGCAGGGTGTTCAGCAGTTCGCGGCTGGTCAGCCCGCCGGCCTCGGGCGTGCCGGTGCCGGGGGCGGCCGCGGGGTCGAGCACGTCGATGTCGACGGAGACGTAGACGGGGCCGTCGCCGAGGCGGCGGCGCACCCGCTCCACGGCGCGGGCCACGCCGTCGCTCTCGTAGTCGTCGGCGCGCACGACCTGGAAGCCGAGCACGGCGTCGTCCTCGAGGTCCTGCTCGCCGTACAGGGGGCCGCGGGTGCCCACGTGCAGGCAGCGCTCCAGGTCCAGCAGCCCCTCCTCGGAGGCCCGGCGGAACGGGGTCCCGTGGGTGTAGGGCGCACCGAAGTAGGTGTCCCAGGTGTCCAGGTGCGCGTCGAAGTGCAGCACCGCGAGCCTGCCGTGCTGCTTGGCCAGCGCCCGCAGGGCGGGCAGCGCGAGGGTGTGGTCGCCGCCCAGGGCCATGACGGTGGCGCCGTCCTCGCTCAGCCGCGTCAGCGCGGTCTCCGCGTCGCGCAGCGCCTCGGCGACGTCGAAGGGGTTCAGGCCCACGTCGCCGGCGTCGGCGACCTGCTGCGCGGCGAACGGGGAGACGCCCAGGGCGGGGTTGTACGGGCGCAGCAGCTTGGAGGAGGCGCGCACGTGCCCGGGGCCGAAGCGCGCGCCGGGGCGGTAGCTGACGCCGGAGTCGAAGGGCAGCCCCACGATCGCGACGTCGGCGCGGGAGACCTCGTCCAGGCGCGGCAGGCGCGCGAAGGTCGCGGGACCGCCGTAGCGGGGGACGCGGGTGGCGTCGACCGGTCCCCGCGGCGGCGGAGGGGTGCTGGAGGACGACATGGCTCCACAGTGGCGCGGGCGGGCCGACCGGTCAACCCCTGTTTACCGGCAGAGCTCCCGGGGTTCCCGGCGGGCCGCGGTGGTGCCAGACTGCGGCGGACGCATCGACGGCGGCGACGGGGAGGGTGCGGTGCAGGTGGCGGGGGGTGCCGCGCTCGTCGGGGCCCGGCTGCGGGCGGCGCGGCTGGCGCAGCGGCGCACGGTGGCGGAGGTCGCCGCGGCCAGCGGCCTCACCAAGGGCTTCCTCTCCCGCCTGGAGCGCGACCGCGCCACGGCCTCCGTCGCGGCGCTGGTGCGCCTGTGCACCACCCTCGACCTCGCCGTCGGCAGCCTGTTCGAACCCGCCCCGGCCGGCGAGGTCGTCCGCGCCGGCCACTACCCGCCCATCGCCTTCGGCGGGCACGGCCTGCGCGAGTCCCTGCTGACGCCGGCCGGTGAGCGGCGCCTGGCCGCCATCGTCAGCGAGGTCGAGCCCGGCGGCGGTTCCGGCGGGGAGCCGTACGCGCTGGCCGCCGACGTCGAGTTCGCCCTCGTCCTGGCCGGCGAGGTCGAGCTGCGCTTCGCCGCCCCCGGCGGGCAGGGGGCCGCGGGCCCGGCCGAGGACGTCGTCGTGCTGCGCACCGGTGACGCCTTCACCTTCGACCCCGCGCGCCCCCGCTCCTTCCGCGCGGCCGGCGACGTCCCCGCGCGGGTGCTGTGGGTGGTCAGCCCCGCCCTGTCCGAACCCGCGCACCGCGGCGCCTGAGGCGCCGCCCGGACGGCCCGGGACCCACCGGCCGGCCCGGGCGGCCGGTGCGGGCGGTGCGGGCGGTGCCGCCGCCCGCGCGAGCGGCGCCCCGAGGCGGCCCCGGGTCAGCACCAGCAGGACCGCCGTCGCGACGCAGGTGGCGAACAGCTGCACGACCAGGGTGTCGTGGTCGCCGTCGAGCGAGCGGGAGAGCGCGGGCCGCAGCAGGCTGCAGGTGCTGTTGATCCCCGCGTGCAGCAGCACGACGAGCGGGACGCTCCGCCCGGTGCGGTCGAACACCCACGTCACGACCAGGCTCAGCGGCACGCACGAGAGGGTGAACAGCGCCGGCTGGACCCGGGGGACGTGCGGCCGGCCGCACCGCGCCGAAGCGGTCCTGCAGGCGGGGCAGGGCGAAGTCGCGCCAGCCGGGTTCCTCCGCCAGCCCATCCGGAAGCGCAGCAGCCGCCCGCGCCGGGCCCGCAGACCCGCCGCGGGCGGGTGCTGGGCTGCCCTGCACCACCCGCGCGCGGCGAACCCCGCGCCGCGAACCCCGCGCCGTCGGCTGCGTCAGGCCCCGTCGGCGGTGCGCAGGTAGCGCAGGACCGCGACCACCCGGCGGTCGACGTCGTCGGTGGGGGCGAGGTCGAGCTTGGCGAAGATGCTGCGCACGTGCTTGTGCACCGCGCCCTCGGTGACGACGAGGCGCCGCGCGATCGCCGTGTTGCCCAGCCCCTCCGCCATGAGGCCCAGCACCTCGCGCTCGCGCGCGGAGAGGCGGTCCAGCCCGGCGTCGGGCCGCGTGCGGGTCAGCAGCTGCGCCACCACCTCGGGGTCCACGGCGGTGCCGCCGTCGGCGACGCGGTGCAGCGCGTCGAGGAACTCCTCCACGCGCCCGACGCGCTCCTTGAGCAGGTAGCCCACCCGGCGGGCGCCGCCCACGAGCAGTTCGGTGGCGAAGGCCTGCTCGACGTAGGCCGACAGCACGAGCACGGCCAGCCCCGGCATCCGGCGCCGCGCCTCGACCGCGGCGCGGATCCCCTCGTCGGTGTGCGTCGGCGGCATCCGGACGTCGACGATCGCGACGTCGGGCGCGTGCTCGGCGATCGCGGCGAGCAGGCCGTCGGGTCCACCGGCGGTGGCCACCACGTCCAGCCCCTCCGCGCGCAGCAGCAGGGCCAGCCCCTCGCGCAGCAGCGGGTCGTCCTCACCGATCACGATGCGCACGGCAACCGCACCTCCAGGCTGGTCGGGCCGCCCACGGGGCTCGTCAGCGACAGCGTCCCATCGAGCGCCTGGACGCGGTGCAGCACCCCGGTCAACCCCGACCCGCCGCCCGACCCGCCGCCCGACC
>NZ_JAAALL010000159.1 GCF_009906315.1 Kineococcus vitellinus
TGCCGGCGCTGCGCGGGCGCCGGCCGCTGCCGCCGGCGCCCGCGGGCCCCGGTCAGGCGGCGGAGCTGCTGGGGCGCGAGCGCGTCGGCAGCGCCCGCGCCGGAGCGCTGCGCGCCGCCCTGCGGCCGGGGTCGGTGCACCGGGTGCCCGCCGCGCGGGTCGGCATCGCCGCCGCCGCGAGCGCCCTGCTCGCCGCGGCGCTCGGCCTGGGCCACACCCACTGGGCGCCCGTCGGCGCCGCGGCGGCGCTGCAGTCGCCGTCGGCCGGCGTCACGGCCCGGCGCGCCCTGCAGCGCGCGGTGGGCACCCTGGTGGGGGTGGCCGTCGCCGCGCTGCTCGTGCCGCTGGCCACCAGCGGGCCGCGGCTGCTGCTGCTCACCGCGGTGTGCGTGTTCGCCGTCGAGCTCTGCATGCCGCGCAACCACGCGCTCGGCACGGTGGCGATCACCGCGCTGTCGCTGCTGCTGGCGCGGGTGGGCGCGAGCGGCGCCGCGGTCTCCTCCCTGGTCGGCGACCGGGTGGGCGACACCCTCGTGGGCGTGGGGGTCGGCGTGCTCGTGGCGGTGCTCGTGCGCAACCGCCCGGCCTCGCGGGCCCTGGCCGGTGCGCTCGCGGCGCTGGAGCGCTCCGGCGCCGGGGAGGACCCGCACGCGCTGCGCCGCGACCTGCTCGCCCTGCGCGACGCGCACGAGCGCTGGATCGACGACTCCTGGGAGGCCGCCCGCGTGCCCGGCCCGCGCGAGCGCGTCGAGCGCGCCGAGGAGCTCGGGCACCGCCGGCTGGGCGACCTGCTCGGGCGGTGAGCGGAACTCCGCGCCCTGATCACTCGTAGAGTCCTGACGTGGAGCTCCTCGGGAACGTGCAGAACGGCGTGCTCATGGTCCTCGGCGTCGCGGCGTTCGCGCTCGAGGTCTGGGCCCTCGTCGACGCGGCCCGCCGCCCGGCCGGTGCGTACACGGCCGCCGGCAAGCGGACCAAGACCTTCTGGGTCGCGATCGTCGCGGTCGCCGCGGCGATCGGCTTCATCGGCCTGCCGTTCGCCAACCTCGGCCTGCTCGGCATCCTCGCCGTCGTGGCCTCGGTGGTCTACCTCGTGGACGTGCGCCCGGCGGTGCGCCAGTACGGCGGCGGCGGCCGTGGTCGCGGCGGCAGTGGCGGCCGCGGCGGCAACCAGGGGCCCTACGGCCCCTGGTGAGGATCAGCGCGCGCCCGGCGCCACGGCGTCCGCCGCGCCGCGCCGGCTGTGACGGGCCCGGTGCACCCGGTGCGCCGCCCGCCAGGCGCAGCGCAGCAGGGTGAGGCCCGCGACGGCCAGCGCCGCCACCGACAGCAGGTCCGCCTCGGTGAAGCCCCGGTCGGCGGACCAGGTGTGCAGCACCCTGCCCTCGACGGGCTGGTTGACCCGGCTCCAGATCGCCGCCAGCAGCCCCAGCACGAGCCCGGCGTCCAGGCGGGGCCGCACCAGCGCCCCCGCGGCGCAGACCCCCAGCGCGAGCAGCGTCAGGGGGATCACGACGGGGACGTCCAGCAGGTCGGGCACCGCTCGATCGTAGGTGCGCAACCCTCCCGTCGCGTCAGGTCCACCCGACCGTCACCGGACGTCCACCCCTTCGGAGCAGCGACCCGCTCGGCTCCGCCCGGTCCCAGGAGGAGCACAGCGGTGCGAGCAGTCGTCCAGCGCGTGAGCCGCGCCAGCGTCAGCGTCGACGGGCAGGTGGTCGGGGCCCTCGACGCACCGGGCCTGCTGGTCCTGCTGGGCGTCACCCACGACGACGGCCCCGCGCAGGTGGAGCTCATCGCCCGCAAGGTCGCCCAGCTGCGCATCCTGCGGGGGGAGCGGGCCGCCGCCGACGTCGGCGCCGGCGTGCTGCTCGTCAGCCAGTTCACCCTGTACGCCGACACCCGCAAGGGCCGGCGCCCGACGTGGAGCGCGGCCGCGCCCGGCCCGGTCGCCGAACCGCTCGTCGACGCGGTCGCCGACGCCCTGCGCGGGCACGGCCTGCCCGTGGCGACCGGGCGCTTCGGCGCCGACATGGCCGTCGAGCTCGTCAACGACGGGCCGACGACGATCCTGCTGGAGGCCTGAGGCGCCGCCGGCGCGGCCGCCGCCCCACCGGGTGAACCGGTTCACGCCGACGCGTCGGCGCGCTCCCCCCGGGAGCTCGCCCGCACCACCAGCTCGCGCGGGGCGGGCCAGGACGGCGAGGTGCGCCCGGCCAGCACGTCCAGCAGCAGCGACGCGCTGCGCGCCCCGTCGGCGACCACGTCGCGGCGCAGCGAGGTGATCGCCGGGTCCGCCAGCCGGCACAGCATCGAGTCCTCGCCCGCCACGACCGCCAGGTCGCCGGGGATGCGCAGCCCCAGCGAGCGCCGCTCGGCCACCACGGCCGCGGCCATGACGTCGTTGTCGTAGACGACCGCGGTGGGGGGCTGCGCGCGGGCCAGCAGCCGCCGGGTCGCCGCCAGCCCGCTGCCGGAGGTGTAGTCGGCGGCGACGACCGGCTGCGCCCGGCCCAGCGCCGCCCGCGTCACCTCCCGCCAGGCGCTGTCGCGGCGCACGGTGTGCAGGAACTGCGTCGGCCCGCTGACCCGCGCGATGCGCCGGTGGCCCTGCGCCAGCAGGTGCTGCACGACCTCGACGATCGGCTCCGCCTCCGCCTCCACCGTGACGGCCAGGTGGCTGCCCAGCGGCACGTCGTCCTCGAGGCCGCCGCGCAGCGCGCACGGGATGCCCAGGTCGTCCACCACCGCCAGCCGCGGGTCGTCCACGAGCAGGTCGGTGAGGATGACGCCGTCCACGCGGCGCTCGGCCCACCACCCGCGCAGCACCTCCACGGCCGTGCCGACGTCCGGCACCACCGTCAGCAGCAGCGAGAACCCCTCGCGGGCCAGGACGCTCTCCATGCCCGCGATGAGCCGCATGTAGTACGGCTCCTCCTCCAGCAGCCGCAGGTCGCGCGCCACGGCCAGCCCGACCGCGCCGGCGCGCGCGCTCGACAGCGAGCGCGCCGCCGCGCTGGGCCGCCAGCCCAGCTCGGCCGCCGCTGCCCGGATGCGCTCGCGGGTCTCGGCGGAGACCCCGGGCTGGTCGTTGAGCGCGTACGAGACCGACGCCTTGGAGACGCCCGCCAGGCGGGCGATGTCGCGGATGGTGGGCCGCGACGCGCGGTCGTGCGGTGGACGAGCCACGGTGACCTCCTCGACACCGAGCGGCTGCACGCGCGCAGCGGCCCCGGACTGGCGTCCGATCATGCCCGAGGCGCCCGGGCCCCCACCGCGGGCCCTCACGCGGGGCCCTCACCCCGGCCCTCACCCCAGGCCCTCACCGCGGCGCCACGCACTCCCACGCCACCGTCAGCTCGCCCAGGCGCCAGCGCGAGGGCCCGTCCAGCACGGGGAAGCCCCGCGCCAGCTCGCGGCAGGTGGCGATCCAGCGCTGGCGCGCCCCGAAGGTGCCCGCCGGGGCGGCCCGCGCCCACGCCGCGTCGGCGGCCCGCAGCAGCTCGTGCACGCCCTCGCCCGGCACGTTGCGGTGGATGAGGGCCTTCGGCAGCCGCTCGGCCACGGCCGAGGGCGCCGGCAGCCCCGCCAGGCGCACCGACAGCGTCAGCGAGAGCGGACCGCGCTCGCGCTCCAGGGCGATCCAGCTCGCGCGCCTGCCCAGCTCGTCGCACGTGCCGTCCACCACCAGCCCGCCCGGCGCCAGCCGCGAGCGCAGCAGCTCCCAGGTGGCCGCCACCTCCCCGGTCTCGTACTGGCGCAGCACGTTGAAGGCCCGCACCAGCACCGGTGCACCGCCCCCCGGCACCGCCAGCTCGAAGCCGCCGAGGGCGAACTCGGGTGCCCCCGGCACGTCCCGCAGCGCGCTGCGGGCCGCCGCCACCCGCTCGGGGGAGATCTCCAGGCCCACCACGCGCACGTCGGGACGCACCCGCCGCAGCCAGCGCTGCAGGTCGGTCACCGTCACCGGCGAGGCGCCGTAGCCGAGGTCGACGACGAGCGGGTCGGCGGCCTCCCGCAGCCGGCGGGCCTGCGCCTGCGCGAGCCAGCGCTCCACCCGCCGCAGGCGGTCCGGGCCGGTGGTGCCGCGGGTGACCGCGCCCACCGCCCCGCCGGCCCCGCCGCGGGCGCTGCCGCCGCCGCGGGGAACCCGGGAGGCGTCCGCTCGCACGCGGGAGGCAGACTGCCGGGGCACGTGGCGGACACTAGCGAGGGGAGCAGGTGTGGGGCGCACGCCCGAGGTCTCGCGGGTGGCCCTGCTCTCGGTGCACACCTCGCCGCTGGCGCAGCCGGGCACCGGCGACGCGGGCGGCATGAACGTCTACGTGCTGGAGCTGGCCGCCCAGCTGGCCCGCCGCGGCGTGGAGGTGGAGGTCTTCACCCGGCGCACCTCCTCCGAGCAGCCGCCGCTGGTGCACCCCTTCGACGGCGTGCGGGTGCACCACGTGGCCGCCGGGCCCTACGAGGGCCTGGGCAAGGACGACCTGCCGGGGCAGCTGTGCGCGTTCACCGCCGGCGTGCTGCGCACCGGCGCCCGCCACGAGGAGCAGCACTACGACGTCGTGCACTCGCACTACTGGCTCTCCGGGCAGGTGGGCTGGCTGGCCGCCGACCGCTGGGACGTGCCGCTGGTGCACTCGATGCACACGATGGCCAAGGTGAAGAACGCCGCCCTCGCCGACGGCGACGTGCCCGAGCCGGACGGGCGCGTCGTCGGCGAGCAGCAGGTCGTCGACGCCGCCGACCGCCTCGTGGCCAACACCGCCGAGGAGCGCCGGGAGCTCGTCGACCTCTACGGCGCCGACCCGGCCAGGGTGGCCGTCGTCGCCCCCGGCGTGGACCTGGGCGTCTTCCGCCCCGACCCCGGCCGCGCGGCCGCCCGCCGCCGCCTGGGGCTGCCCGCCGACGCGGAGGTCCTGCTCTTCGTGGGGCGCATCCAGCCGCTGAAGGCGCCCGACCTGCTCGTGCGGGCCACCGCGGAGCTGCTGCGCGCCTCCCCGCAGCGGCGCGCGCGGCTGCGGGTGCTGGTCCTGGGCGGTCCCAGCGGCTCCGGCACCGCGCACCCGGAGGCGCTGGCGGACCTCGTCGAGGAGCTGGGCCTGGGCGACGTCGTGCGGCTGGCCCCGCCGGTGGCGCGCGCCGAGCTGGCCGAGCACTACCGGGCCGCCGACGTCGTCACCGTCCCCTCCTACAACGAGTCCTTCGGGCTGGTCGCCCTGGAGGCCCAGGCCTGCGGCACGCCCGTGGTGGCCGCCGCGGTCGGGGGCCTGCGCACCGCGGTGGCCGACGACGCCGACGGGCGGGGCACCGGTGCGCTCGTGGGCGACCACGACCCCCGCACCTGGGCGCGCGTGCTCGCGGGGCTGCTGGACGACCCGGCCCGCCGCGCCGCCATGGGCGAGCGCGCCGCGCGCCGCGCGCGGGGCTTCGGCTGGGGGGCCACCGCGGAGGCCACCCTGGGCGTGTACCGCGAGGCCGTGCTGCAGCGGGCGCGCGGGGGGCGCGGCGAGCGCGATCGGTAGGGTGCGAACCATGAGCGAAGCGGCGCACACCCTCGTCCTCCTCCGCCACGGCGAGAGCGAGTGGAACGCCTTGAACCTGTTCACCGGCTGGGTCGACGTGGCCCTGTCGGAGAAGGGCCGGGCCGAGGCGAGCAGGGGCGGGCGGCTGATGGTCGAGTCGGGCGTGCTGCCCGACGTCGTGCACACCTCGGTGCTGCGCCGCGCCATCACCACCGCCCACCTGGCCCTGGACGCCGCCGACCGCCACTGGATCGACGTGCGCCGCTCCTGGCGCCTCAACGAGCGCCACTACGGCGCCCTGCAGGGCAAGGACAAGAAGCAGACGCTGGCGGAGTTCGGCGAGGAGCAGTTCATGCTCTGGCGCCGCTCCTACGACACCCCGCCGCCGGCCATCGAGGCCGGCTCGGAGTTCTCCCAGGACGGCGACCCGCGCTACGCGGGCCTGGGCGCCGACATGCCGGCCACCGAGTGCCTGGCCGACGTCGTCGCGCGGATGCTGCCCTACTGGGAGCAGGGCGTCGTCCCCGACCTGCGCGCCGGCAGGACCGTCCTGCTCGCCGCGCACGGCAACTCGCTGCGCGCCCTGGTCAAGCACCTCGACGGCGTCTCCGACGCCGACATCGCCGGGCTGAACATCCCCACCGGCATCCCGCTGGTGTACCGCCTGGACGCGGACCTGAAGCCGACCGTGCCGGGCGGGCAGTACCTGGACCCCGAGGCCGCCGCGGCCGCCGCGGCCGCCGTCGCCAACCAGGGCCGCTGACGCGGCGCTGACCCGGCCGGGCTCAGCCGGCGGCGGTAGCGGTGCTCGTGGCCGTGCCGGTGGCCGTGCTCGTGGCCGTGCCGGTGGCCGTGCTCGTGGCGCTCGCCGTCGGTGACGTGCAGGCGGCCTCCACGGCGGCCTGCAGCCGCTCCTGGGCGTCGACCACCCGCGTGCCCGCGGCCGGGTCGGCGCCCACCGCGGCGGCGGCCTCGTCGAGGCGGTCCATCGCCGTCAGCAGGTCCTCGGTGGAGCCGTCCCCGGCGTCCAGGGCCCCGGCCCGGGCGGCCAGCCGCTGGTAGTAGTCCAGGACCAGCTGGGCGTCGGCGGCCTGCTCGGGCGGGGCCGCGGCCAGGACGGCGGCGTAGTAGGCGGGTCCCTCGCTCGTGGTGACCAGGACGTACACCGACTGCGCGCGCGGGTCGCCGCGGCCGATGTCCAGCCGGTCCAGCTCGGCGGCGAACGCGTCGTCGAGGGCGCCCTGGGCCGCGTCCACCGACGCGCAGTCGAAGCCCGGCCCCGTCGGGCTCGGGGAGGCCGTCGCGCTCGGCGAGCTCGTCGCCGTGCCGGTCGGCCGGGTCGTCGTCGTGGTCGGGGAGGGGTCGGGCGCCTCCTCCCCGCCGCACCCGGCCAGCAGCGCCGCCAGGCCCACGGCCAGCGGTGCCGGGACCGCCGCGCGCCGTCGCGCGGGCCGCCGGGTGATCACTCCGTCGACGCTACACCCGCGGTGCCTGCCGCGCCCCGCGCCGCCCGCGGCGGCGGGGTGCTCAGACCGTCTGCGCCGCAACGTCCTCGTCGTGCGAACCCGTCACCAGGAAGACCACCGACTTGGCCACCGAGACGGCGTGGTCGGCGAAGCGCTCGTAGTAGCGGCTGCACAGCGTCAGGTCCACGGCGACCTCCGTGGGGTGGTCCCAGGTCCGCGCCAGCAGCTGCTCGAAGACCACCCGGTGCAGGCGGTCCATCTCGTCGTCGTCCAGCTCCATCTCGGCGGCGCGGCGCACGTCCCGGCCGGCGATGACGCTGCCGGCCTTGGCCACGATCCGCTCGGCCACCTGCCCCATCTGCAGGATGGTGGAGCGCATCTCGGCGGGCACCACCAGGTCCGGGTAGCGCAGCCGGGCGAGCTTGGCGACGTGGCGGGCCAGGTCGCCCATCCGCTCCAGGCTGGAGCTCATGCGCAGGGCCGTGACGACCACGCGCAGGTCGGTCGCGACGGGCGACTGGCGCGCGAGCACGCGCACCGCCCGCTCCTCCAGGTCGCGCTGCAGGGAGTCGATGCGGGTGTCGGCGGAGATGACCGTCTCGGCCAGCTCGCGGTCCCCGTCCAGCAGCGCGGTGGTGGCCCGCGTGATCGCCGACTCCGCGAGCTGGGTCATCTCGACGAGCGTCTGGACGAGCCCGTCGAGCTCGTCGTGGTAGACGTTGCGCACTGCGGTGACCTCCGGTCGGGTCCGCCGGCCGTCCGCCGTGCGGACCGCGCGGCCGGGTGTGTGCTCCGAGGCTCCCAGCCGGGGGTGAACGAGCGCCACCCGGGAGGTGAACATCTCGGCCCGCGCGGCTGCACAGGGCCCGCGCCGGCGAGGCGGGCCTGGACGGCGACCGTAGGCTGGTGCGGTGCTGGGCGAGCTCTCCGTGTCGATCGCCGCGGCGATCGGTGTGCTCACCGGTGCCGCGGGCGTCCTCGCGTTCCGCATCTCCGAGCGCCTGCAGCACCGCGGCCGCTCCGCGCCGCCGCCCGCCGGCGGGCTGCCCCCCGGTGTCAGCGACGTCCTCATGGCCCTGCGCTCGTCGGCCGTCGTCCTCGCCGCCGACGACGAGGTCGTCAAGGCCAGCGCGGCCGCCTACGCCAGCGGTGTCGTGACCGGGCGGGAGCTGGCCGACCCGCAGCTGCGCGAGCTCGTGCGCGCCTGCCGCCGCGACGGGCGCGTGCGCGAGTACGAGATGGAGCTCGCCGCGGGGCTGGGCCGCCCGCCGGCCGTCGTGCTGGCCCGGGTGACGACCCTGGGCGCCCGGCACGTGCTGCTGCTGCTGGAGGACCGCACCGAGTCCCGCCGCGTGGAGGCCACCCGCCGCGACTTCGTCGCCAACGTCAGCCACGAGCTGAAGACCCCCGTGGGGGCGCTGTCGCTGCTGTCGGAGGCCGTCGAGGAGGCCGCCGACGACCCCGAGGCCGTGCGGCACTTCGCCCGCCGGATGCGCCGGGAGGCGACCCGGCTCTCGGCGCTCGTGCAGGAGATCATCGACCTCTCGCGGCTGCAGGCCGCCGAGAACGTCGTGCGCCCCGAGCTGCTCGAGGTCGACTCCCTCGTGGCCGAGGCGATCGACCGCAGCGGCAGCGTCGCCCACCAGCGCGGCTCCGAGGTCGTCGTCGCCGGCACGCGCGGCCTGCAGGTGCGCGGGGACCGCGAGCTGCTCGTCACGGCGCTGCGCAACCTCGTGCACAACGCCCTCGCCTACTCGCCCGAGCGCAGCAGGGTGGTCGTGGAGGTCCGCCGCAGCAGCGGGCAGGCCACCGGGGCCGAGCACGGGGTGGTGCCCACCGTCGACATCGCCGTCTCCGACCGGGGGGTGGGCATCAGCCCCGCCGACCTGGACCGCATCTTCGAGCGCTTCTACCGCGTCGACCCCGCCCGCTCCCGCTCCACCGGCGGCACCGGGCTCGGGCTGTCGATCGTCAAGCACGTGGCCGGCAACCACGGCGGGGACGTCCGGGTCTGGAGCGCCGAGGGCGAGGGGTCCACCTTCACCCTGCGCCTGCCCGACCCGACCACCGAGCTGCCCGCCGACGCGGCCGCCGCGCCCCCCGCGGGCGAGGGCGGCACCGACCCGAACCGGCGCCCGGGGCGTGGCGCCGACCCCGATCCGGCGTCGCCCGCAGGTCCCGCGGCGCCGCAGACCCCCGTGGAGGTCCGACCGTGACGCGCATCCTGGTGGTGGAGGACGAGGAGTCGTTCTCCGACCCGCTGTCCTACCTGCTGCGGCGGGAGGGCTACGACGTGGCGGTCACCGAGACCGGCCCGGAGGCCCTGGAGGAGTTCGACAAGGCCGGTGCGGACCTGGTCCTGCTCGACCTCATGCTGCCGGGCCTGCCCGGCACCGAGGTCTGCCGGCAGCTGCGGACGCGCTCCAGCGTCCCGGTCATCATGCTCACCGCCAAGGACTCCGAGATCGACAAGGTCGTGGGCCTGGAGATCGGCGCTGACGACTACGTCACCAAGCCCTACTCCTCCCGCGAGCTGCTGGCGCGGGTGCGGGCGGTGCTGCGCCGCGGCGCCGAGCCCGAGGAGCTGGTGCAGACGACCGTGGAGGCGGGCGGGGTCCGCATGGACGTCGACCGTCACGTGGTGACGGTGCGCGGGGAGCGGGTGCCGCTGCCGCTGAAGGAGTTCGAGCTGCTGGAGCTGCTGCTGCGCAACGCCGGCCGGGTGCTCACCCGCGTGCAGCTCATCGACCGCGTCTGGGGCTCGGACTACGTCGGCGACACCAAGACGCTCGACGTCCACGTCAAGCGGCTGCGGGCCAAGATCGAGCCCGACCCGGCGAACCCGCGGCACCTGGTGACGGTGCGCGGGCTCGGCTACAAGTTCGAGGGCTGAGCCCGGGGGTCGACGGCGGCCGGGGAGCAGCACCGGGCCGCGGAGCGCGAGAGGGGGCGGCCCGGTGGGCCGCCCCCTCTCGCGCGCGGTGCGTGCGGGGCGCGGACCCCGCCGGGCTCACTCGCCCTCGGTGCCCGCGCCCTCCTCGGCGGCGGGCTCGCGCTCGCCCGCGGCGGCCTCGGTCTCGCCGACGGCGGGGCCGCAGGTGACGCTCGGGCTCGGCGTGGCCGTCCCGGTGGGCTCCGCGCCCGCGGCGGCGGCGTCCTCGGTGGCCTCCGCGCTCGCGGTCGCCGCGGCGGTGGCCGAGGCGACCGCG
>NZ_JAAALL010000015.1 GCF_009906315.1 Kineococcus vitellinus
CCGGTGCGCCGGGCGCGGCACTGCGGGCACCGCCCCCAGAACACCACCTCGGCCTCCTCGACGGCGAAGCCCGCCGTGTCGGAGGGCGCGAGGCAGGGGGCGTGCCCGCTGGTGCAGTCGACGTCGACGGTGCGCCCGCACTCCCGGCACACCAGGTGGTGGTGGTTGTCGCCGACGCGCGCCTCGTAGCGGGCCGGGTGCCCGGCCGGCTCGATGCAGCGGGCCAGCCCGGCGCGGGTCAGGGCGTCCAGGCAGTCGTAGACCGCCTGCGTCGACACCGTCGGCAGCGCGGTGCGGGCGCGGTCGGCGACCTGGGCGACGGGCAGGTGCTCGCCGGCCGCCCGGGCCGCGTCGAGGACGTCGAGGACCACGGTGCGCGGCCGGGTCGCCCGCAGGCCCCGGGCGCGCAGGCGGTCGGCGGTGGTCACGGCGTCGAGCCAACCAGCCCAGTCTGGAACGAGTCAAGAGAGGTCGGCCTTACCCGTGGCGGGCGGGTGACCTCAGGGGCGGCGCCAGGCCTCCTCGGTGAGGTGCGAGCCCGCCATCGGGCCCATCTGCAGCATCCCGCCGTCCACGGCGTACGAGGCGCCCGTGACGTAGGAGGCCTGCGGCGAGCAGAGGAAGCCGACGACCGCGGCGATCTCGCGGGCATCGCCCGGACGGCCCAGCGGCACCCCCGGCCGGTGCTCGGTGTGCGGGTCGGTGTCCTCCTGCCCCGTCATCGGCGTGGCGATCTCGCCCGGCGCGACCGCGTTGACGGTGATGCCGTGCTCGGCCAGCTCGATGGCCGCCGTGCGCGTCAGCAGGCCCAGGCCCCCCTTGGCCGCGCAGTACGGGGCCGCCCCGACGCGCGGCTGGTGCTCGTGGACGCTGGTGATGTTGACGATGCGCCCGCCCCGGCCGGCGGCCACCATGCGCCGGGCCGCGCGCTGCAGGCAGAGGAAGGCGCCGTCCAGGTCCACCGACAGCACCTCGCGCCAGTCCTCGAAGCCGAGCTCCAGCAGCGGCGTCGACGTGCCGGTGCCCGCGTCGTTGACGAGGACCTCCACGCCGCCGAGCGCGTCGGCGAGGTCGTCGACGACGTCCGCCGCGCCCGGCAGGTCGCGCAGGTCCAGGTGGCGCAGCTCCGCGCGCCGGCCCAGCGCGCGCACCTCCTCGGCGGTCGCCCGCCCGGCCGCCTCGTCGCGGAACCAGGTGACGCCGACGTCGTGGCCGCGCCGGGCCAGCTCGACGGCGCTGGCCCGCCCGATGCCCGACTCCGAACCCGTGACGATCGCGGGTCCGGGCCGGCCGCTCGGCTCGGCGGCGCGCAGGTCGCGGAAACCGGTGTCCCCCGCAGGGGTCTCGTTCGTGCTCATGGCTGCCCCCTACCCGGGCGGCGGGCGGTGGACACCCCCGGACGGCTCCGGACCGGCCCCGGACGCGCCCGGACGGGTCGGCGCGGTCGTCGGCAGGGCGCCCGCTGCGCGAGGATCGAGCCGATGTCCCCGAGGATCCCCCGCCCCCGGCCGCTCCGGGCGCCGCAGCGCCGGCGAGCCGGCGCCGTCGAGCTGGTCCGGCGCCTGGGCGCCCGCCGCGGCCCCCGGCTGCTGGTGCGCGCCGCCCGCACGGTGCTGCCCCCGGTCGGCGTCCTGCTCGTGGCCGCGGTCGGCGCGGCCCTCGGCTTCGCCCTCGCCCCCGGCTCCAGCACCTACGTCGGCCCGCTGCAGACCGAGGTGCGGGTGCGCCCCAGCCTCACCCCGGGCGTGGAGGTCGACCTGCCCCCGGTCGGCAAGGTCTCCTTCGACACCCACCGCGCGCCCCTGGCCGTCACGGCGAACATCGTCTCCGTCGACCTCGACGCCGCCGGCCGGCTCGTCGGCTCCCCGCAGCAGCTGCTGGCCCTGGAGCTCACCGCCGCCGACACCGTGCGGGCGGCGACCGTGCGCGCCGCCGCCTACAGCCTGGGCTGCGGGCTGGGCGGGGCGCTGCTGGCCGCCGTCGTCGTCTACCGCGCCCGGCGCCGGGTCCTGCAGACCGGCGCCGCCGTCCTCGTCGTCGTGCTGGCCACCGGGGCCGGGACGTGGGCGAGCTTCGACCCCGCCGCGCTGCGCCAGCCCCGCTTCACCGGCCTGCTCTCGCGCGCGCCCTACCTCGTCTCCAGCACCCAGGACGCCCTGGAGCGCCTGGAGTCCTACCGCAGCGGCCTGTCCGACATCGTCCGCAGCGTCAGCACCCTGTACGCCTCGGCGGCCAACCTGCCCGTGCTCGGCGACCAGCAGGGCGGCCCCGGCGGCCTCGGCGAGGACGTCACCACCGTCCTGCACGTCTCCGACCTGCACCTGAACCCGCTCGGCTTCGACCTCACCGAGGACCTCGTGCGCCAGTTCGGCGTGCGGGCCGTCCTGGACACCGGCGACACCACCACGTGGGGCACGGCGGCCGAGTCGACCTTCCTGGGCCGCATCGGCTCGCTCGGCGTGCCCTACGTGTGGGTGCGCGGCAACCACGACTCGGCCCAGACGCAGGCGCAGGTCGCGGCGCAGCCGGGGGCCGTCGTCCTCGACGGCGGCGCCACCGCCGAGGTCGCCGGGCTCGTGCTGGCCGGCCAGGGCGACCCCGTCTTCAGCGCCGACGGGGAGGGCTCGCCCGCCGAGGGGGCCGCCGAGCAGGTGCAGGAGGAGGCCAACGAGGTCCTCGCCGCCGGCATCGAGCGCTGGGACGGGGCCCACCCGGACGACCCCGTCGACGTGGCCCTCGTCCACGACCCCAGCGGGCTGCGGCCGCTGCTCGGGCAGGTCCCCCTCGTGCTGGCCGGTCACCTGCACAAGCGCTCGGTGACGCTGGACGCCTCCGGCACCCGCGTCATGGTCGAGGGCACCACCGGGGGAGCGGGCATCACCTCCGCCGGCCTCAACCGCCTCGCCGACGGCGCGCCGCTGCCGCTGTCGGCCACGCTGCTGCACTTCGACGCCACGGGCGAGGACGCCGGCAGGCTGCTGGCCTACGACGAGGTGACCGTCGGCGGGCTCGGGCTCGCCGAGGTCAGCCTGCAGCGGACCGTGCTCGGCGACGACGACCGGCCTCCGCTGGCCGTGCCCGGCCCCACCGCCGGCGCCACCGCGGGCGCCACCGGCAGCCCGACCGCCAGCCCCCCGGGCACGTCCCCGGAGACCGCCCCGGGCACCGTCCCGGGCACCGCCCCGAGCCCGCCGGCCGACCCGTCCGCGGGCGCCGCCGCTGGGCCGGTGCGGTGATCACCTGCCCCGTCGGCCCCCCGCGGGGCGCCGCGCGGCGTACCGTGGAGCCACCATGACGCACACGCTCGAGCCGGAACCCCCCACCGGCCTCCCCGCTGCCGCGCCGCTCGCCGACGACGCCCTCGCCGAGGAGATCGAGCTGTACGCCGACGTCGTCGTCGCAGCCTCGGAGAGCGACGGACCCCTGCCGGAGGGTGAGCTGGACCGCGTCCTGGGCGTCGACGAGGTGCGCGCCCGAGCCTGAGCCGGCCGGGTGCTTTCGTGCTCGGGCCGCGACCTCGCCTAGAGTCGCCGATCGGACCGGACCCCCGGCCCGGACGGACCGAGCCTCCGCGGAGCATGCACGTGCGTTTCCGACTGACCCCCCGTGACGACTCCTTCTTCGAGCTGTTCGCCCGCACCGGGAAGATCCTCGTCGAGGCCACCACCGTGCTCACGGAGGTGATCGGCAGCGACCACGCCCGCCGCGAGGTCCTCGCCCAGCGCATGGAGGAGATCGAGCACCGCGGGGACGAGGCCGCCCACGACGTCATGCGGCGGGTCAACTCCTCGTTCGTCACGCCGTTCGACCGCGAGGACATCTACCAGCTCACCTCGCGCCTGGACGACTGCCTGGACCTCATGCAGGCCGCCGTCGACCTCATGGTGCTCTACCGGGTCGGTCAGCTGCCCGACGCCGTCGGCGACCTCGTCGCCGTCCTGGCCCGCCAGGCCGAGCTGACCGCCGACGCCATGCCCCGGCTGCGCTCGCTGGCCGACCTCACCGACTACTGGGTCGAGATCAACCGGCTGGAGAACCAGGCGGACCAGTTCCACCGGCAGCTGCTGGCCAAGCTCTTCGACGGCTCCTACGACGCCATCGAGATCATGAAGCAGAAGGAGATCATCGAGACGCTCGAGGAGGCGGCGGACGCCTTCGAGCACGTCGCCCACACGGTGGAGACCATCGCGGTCAAGGAGTCCTGAGCCGGTGGAGCTGGCCCTCGTCCTCCTCGTCGTCGTCGTCGCGCTCGGCTTCGACTTCACCAACGGCTTCCACGACGCCGCCAACTCGATCGCGACGTCGGTCTCCACGCGCGCCCTCACCCCGCGCATCGCGCTCGGGATGGCCGCGGTCTTCAACCTCATCGGCGCCTTCCTCGGCACCGGGGTCGCCGAGACCATCGGCTCCGGCATCGTCGACGTCGGCCTCGGCCTGCACGGCATGTCCGTCGTCCTGGCCGCCCTGCTCGGCGCCATCGCCTGGAACCTCGTCACCTGGCGCCTGGGGCTGCCCTCCTCCAGCTCGCACGCCCTCATCGGCGCCCTGGCCGGCGCCGGCATCGCCTCCTCCACCACCGTCCACTGGAGCGTCGTCCTCGACAAGGTCGTCGTGCCGATGGTGGTCTCCCCGCTGGCCGGCTTCGCGGCCGGCTACCTGCTGATGGTCGCCGTCCTGTGGGCCGCGCGCCGCGCCGCGCCCGGCCCGACCCACCGCCGCTTCCGGGCCGCGCAGACGGTCTCGGCCGCGGCCATGGCCCTCGGCCACGGCCTGCAGGACGCGCAGAAGACGATGGGCGTCATCGTGCTCGCGCTCGTGGCCGGCGGCTTCCACGAGGGCAGCGACATCCCGGTGTGGGTGAAGGTGTCCGCGGCGCTCGCGATCAGCCTGGGCACCTACGCCGGCGGCTGGCGCATCATGCGGACGCTGGGCCGGCGGATCATCCACCTGGACCCGGCCCGCGGCTTCGCGGCCGAGTCCGTCTCGGCGGTGATCCTCTATGTCGCGGCGCTCGCCTTCCACGCGCCCGTCTCCACGACCCACACCATCTCCTCGGCGATCATGGGCGTGGGCGCGACCAAGCGCTTCTCGGCCGTGCGCTGGGGCGTGGCCCGCTCGATGGTCGCCGCCTGGGTGCTGACCCTGCCCGCCGCGGGCCTGTCCGCCGCCGGGTGCTACGCGCTCATCCACCTCGTCTTCTGAGGTCCCGCCCCCGAGGTCCCGCCCTCCGGTGCGCCCGCCCGCCGCGGGGCCTCGTGCTGCCCGGGCCCCGCGGCGGGCGGGGCGGGATCAGCCGAAGCGGCCCGAGATGTAGTCCTCGGTGGACTTCTGTGAGGGGTTGCTGAAGATCGTCGAGGTGTCGTCGATCTCCACCAGGTGACCCGGCCTGCCGACGCCGGCGAGGTTGAAGAAGCCGGTGCGGTCCGAGACGCGGGCCGCCTGCTGCATGTTGTGGGTCACGATGACGATCGTGTACTCGCTCTTCAGCTCGCCGATGAGGTCCTCGATGGCCAGCGTGGAGATCGGGTCCAGGGCCGAGCAGGGCTCGTCCATGAGCAGCACCGAGGGGCGGATGGCGATCGCGCGGGCGATGCACAGGCGCTGCTGCTGGCCGCCGGACAGGCCCAGACCGGGCTTGCCGAGGCGGTCCTTGACCTCGGTCCACAGGTTCGCCCCGCGCAGCGAGCTCTCGACGAGGTCGTCGAGGTCGCTCTTGCTCATGCGCTTGGCGTTCAGGCGCACGCCGGCGGCGACGTTGTCGTAGATCGACATCGTCGGGAACGGGTTCGGGCGCTGGAAGACCATGCCGATGTGCTGGCGCACCGAGACGGGGTCGACGTCCTTGTCGTAGAGGTCCTGGCCGTCCATGACGACCTTGCCCTCCACGCGGGCGCCGGGGATGACCTCGTGCATGCGGTTCAGCGAGCGCAGGAAGGTCGACTTGCCGCAGCCGGAGGGACCGATGAGCGCGGTCACGGCGCGCGGCTCGATGGTCATCGTCACGGACTCCACGGCGAGGAAGTCGCCGTAGTAGATGTTCAGGTCGCTCACGTCGATGAGCTTGGCCACGTCGGGCTCCTCGGTCAGGGGTGTGCGGGTCGCGGTCGCGGGGGCGGCGGGCCTCAGCGGCCGACCTTCGGTGCGAAGAGGCGGGAGATCAGCCGGGCGACGAGGTTGAGCGCCATCACCAGGATGATGAGCACGAGCGCCGCCGTCCAGGCGCGCTCGACACCGGCCTCGGCCGGGACGCCGGGCTGCGTGTACTGGTAGTACGCGTAGACCGGCAGGGTGGCCATGCGCCCGTCGAAGGGGTTGAAGTTCGTCCCCGTCGTGATGCCGAGCGTGACCAGCAGCGGAGCGGTCTCGCCGGCGACGCGGGCGATGGCCAGCGTGATGCCGGTGGCGATGCCCGACACGCTCGTGCGCAGGACGACCTTGGTGATCGTGCGCCACTTCGGCACGCCCAGGGCGTAGGCGGCCTCGCGCAGGTCGTTGGGGACCAGCTTGAGCATCTCCTCGGTCGAGCGCACGACCGTGGGGATCATGAGGACCGCCAGGGCCAGGGAGCCCATGATGCCGAGCTTGGTGCCCGGCCCGACCACGATGACGAACAGCGCCGCGACGAAGAGGCCGGCGACGATCGACGGGATGCCCGTCATGACGTCCACGAGGAAGGTGATGGCCTTGGCCAGCCGCGAGCCCGCCCCGTACTCCACGAGGTAGACGGCGGCCAGCAGGCCGACCGGCACGGAGATCAGCGCCGCGATGAGGGTGACGATGATCGTGCCCCAGATGGCGTGCAGCGCGCCGCCGCCCTCGCCGACGACCCCGCGCATCGACCAGGTGAAGAAGGTCGTGTCGAAGCGCGCCAGGCCGTTGCCGACGACGGTCCACACGACGGAGACCAGCGGGATCATCGCCAGGCCGAAGGCGATCGTGACGAGCGCGGTGACGATGCGGTCCTTGGCGCGGCGGCTGCCCTCGCGCACGGCGGAGAGCACGCCGATGAGCACCAGGTGCGCGATCGCAGTGATCGCCACGACGCCGCCCAGGGAGCGGCCGCCGGGGGCGGTGACGAGCAGGGCGACCACGAGCGCCGCCGCGAGGGACGCCCACGGCGTCCACCGCGGCAGCCGCGCCTGGCGCATCGGCTGCTCGATCTCCGCGACGGCCTCGGGGGACGGGCTGGGCCCGGTGGTGGTGGTCATGCCTTGGCTCCGGAACGCTGGACGACCCACCGGGCCGCGAAGTTGACCAGGAACGTGATGACGAACAGCGCGAGGCCGCTGGCGATGAGGACGTTGACGTCGATGCCGGAGGCCTCGGGGAAGTTCAGCGCGATGTTCGCCGCGATCGTCGACGGGTTCGTCGAGCTGACGAGGTTGAACGTCACGACGTTGGAGACCGACAGCACCAGGGCCACGGCCATCGTCTCGCCGAGCGCGCGGCCCAGGCCGAGCATCGCGGCGCTGACGACGCCGGAGCGCCCGTACGGGATGACCGAGTACTTGACCATCTCCCAACGGGTGGCGCCCAGGGCCAGGGCGGCCTCCTCGTGCAGGCGCGGGGTCTGCAGGAAGACGTCGCGGCTCAGGGCGGTGATGATCGGCAGGATCATCACCGCGAGGACCAGGCCCGCGGTGAGGATCGTGCGCCCCGTCGTGGAGGCCGGCCCCGCGAAGAGCGGGATGAAGCCGAGCTGCTCGGCCAGCCAGCCGTAGACGGGGATCATCCAGCGCGAGAGCACCGTGATGCCCCAGATGCCGTAGACGATGCTCGGCACGGCGGCCAGCAGGTCCACGAGGTAGCCCAGGCCCTGCGCGAGCCGGCGCGGGGCGTAGTGCGAGATGAACAGCGCGATGCCGACCGCGATGGGCGTCGCGACCAGCAGGGCGATGACCGCGGCCAGCACCGTGCCGAACAGCAGCGGCCAGACGTAGGCGACGAGCCCGCGCTCGCCCTCGATCTCGGCGGGGTCGGCGGTGAAAGCGGGCACCGCCTCGCCGACGAGGAAGGCGGCCACGGCGGCGAGCACCAGGAGGATGAGCACCCCGGAGCCTGTCGCGGTGCCGCGGAACACCGTGTCGCCGGCGCGCTTGGTGCCGGTCTCGATGACCGCCCGGTCGCCACCGGGGTCGGGCCTGGTGGTCTGGGTGCTGCTCACCCGGGGTCCCTCCGAAGTCGTGCGGACCGGCGGCCGTGCGGCCGGCGGTGGTGGTGCGGTGCTGCGGGGGTGGAGCACGACGGCGGTGGGACCGGGTCGCCCCGTTCCCACCGCCGTCGGTGGATCACTTGATCAGTTCGAGGGAGGTGGTGATCTCCCCGCGCAGCTTCTCGGAGATGGGGGCGGAGCCGGCCTCGTCGGCGGCGGCCTGCTGGCCCTCCTCGCTGGTGATGTAGGTCATGTACGCCTTGACCATCTCGCCCTCGGCGGCGTCCTCGTAGGAGGAGCAGACCACCGCGTAGGAGACGAGCACGACCGGGTAGGCGCCGGCGGCGGTGGTCGCGCGGTCCAGCTTGATGGCGATGTCGCCCTCGGGGCGGCCCTCGACCTCGGGGGAGGCGTCGACGACGGCCGCGGCGGCCTCGGCGGTCGGGCCGACGAACGCGTCGCCGACCTTGACCTGCGCCTTGCCGAGCTCGTCGGTGACCTGGCTCTCGTCGGCGTAGCCGATGGTGCCCTCGCCGCCCTGGATGGCCTGGATGACGCCGGAGGTGCCCTGGGCCGCCTCGCCGCCCTGCACCGGCCACGCCTGCGCGGGCTCGGCGGTCCACACGCTCGGGGCCGCGGTGTGCAGGTAGTCGGTGAAGTTCTGCGTGGTGCCCGAGTCGTCCGAGCGGTGCACCGGGGTGATGGCGGTGGCGGGGAGGGTGACGCCCGCGTTGTCCGCGGCGATGGCCGGGTCGTTCCAGGTGGTGATCTGGCCCAGGAAGATCTTGGCGATCGTGTCGGGGGAGAGCTTGAGGTCCGCGACGCCCGGCAGGTTGTAGGCGATGGCGATGGGGGAGACGTAGACCGGCAGGTCGATCGCGTTGCCGCCGTTGCAGCGCTCCTGCGCCGTCGTCAGCTCCTCGTCCTTCAGGTAGGCGTCGGAGCCCGCGAAGGGCACGCCGCCGGAGAGGAACTGCTCGCGGCCGCCGCCGGAGCCGACCGGGTCGTAGTTCACGGTGACGTCGGGGTTGGTCGACTGGAAGCCGGCCGCCCACGTCTGCTGGGCGACGGTCTGGGTGCTCGCGCCGGCGCCGCTCAGGTCGCCGCTCAGCGACGACTCGGAGGCGGACTCGCTGCTGCCGGAGCCGCTGGTGGTCGCCTGCTCGTTCGACCCGCTGCACGCGGCGAGGCCGAAGGAGAGGGCCAGGGCGGCGGGGAGGGCTGCACGACGGAGGGTGCGGTTCACGGATTGAGCTCGCTTTCGATCGACGGGCGGGCGCGCGGAAGCGCCAGCGCGGGGTCCGACGTGGTCGCACGGTAGGCAGCCGAGGTGACGTGAGTGCCCGGCGGAGGTGAACGGGGCGTTAACCGGGCCGGTCGCTCGGGTGCCGAGTCGGCGGACGGGTGACGACCAGCAGGTGAACGGGTCACCAGGTGCACGGAGGGTGACCGCGCACTGCTGCGGACGGGGACCCGAGGCGGCCGACGGCCCCGACGGCGGTGACGCGGTGTCACCGGGTCGGGCGCACCCGCGTGGGTGCCGGGGCGTTTCGACCCCGCGCGCGGGGGGTGCGCGGGCCGGTCAGCGGGCGTGGCGCTCGGCGGCGACGACCCGGGCGGCGCTGCCGCGGCCGCTGAGGTGGGCCACGACGAGCTCGCCCTTGGTGAGGCGGCCGGTGAGCGCGCGGCGCACCTCCGCGGTGCCCGCGTGCGCCGCCACGACCGCCTGCAGCGTCGGCAGCACCGGGCCGTGGGAGCAGACGACGACGCCGCTGCCCTCGGCCAGCAGCCCGGCGACCACGTCCGCGGCGGCGTGCGGGTCCCGGGCGTGGCCCGCCTCGGTGAGCGGGTCCTCGACGACGACGGGCGCGGCGGCCAGCTCGGCCGCCGGCAGCACCGTCTGCACGCAGCGCGCCCACGGGGAGGTGACGAGCGAGTGCACGTCGAAGCAGCTCAGCAGCGGGGCCAGGGCGCGCGACTGGGCGTGCCCGCGCTCCAGCAGCGGGCGCACGGCCTCCTCGCCGGCCCAGTCGGTGCGCTTGACGGCGCGGGCGTGGCGCAGCACGACCAGCGGCCACGTCGGCGCCGGCAGCACGTCCCCGGGCACCGCCGCCGTCAGCAGGTCCGCGTCGTCGGGGTGGGTCAGCAGCTCGCGGGCGCGCTGCGGGGAGACCCAGGCGGTCTCGTCGATCTCCTCGGGCCCGGCCGGCTCCACGTCCAGCGCCGGGTCGAGCACCGGGTCCAGCGCCGGGTCCACCGCCGCGTCCAGCCGCCCGGCGCGCCCCGCGGGCACCGGGCGCGCCAGCCAGTAGCGCACCCGCTTGCGGCGGCCGCCGGAGACCTCGTAGCGCTGCTCCGGCAGCGGGACGCCGAGGTGCACGCGCACCCCGGTCTCCTCGGCGGTCTCGCGCACGGCCGCGACGGCCGGGTGCTCGTCCTCCTCGAGCTTGCCCTTCGGCCACGACCAGTCCGGCGCGCGGGTCGCGCTGCGCGGCCGGTGCACCAGGAGCACCTCGACCGGGCCGCCCGCGGCACCGCCGCCCGCCGCCCGGCCGCCGGCGGGCCGCACGACGACGCAGCCGGCCGCCTCCACGTCCACCGGCCCGCGGGCGCCCGGCGCGGGCGGTGCGCCGGCCGCGGCAGCGCTCGGCGGCCTCACCGACGACGGCGGGTGCTCGGGCGGCGCCCCGGGCGGGTGGCGATGATGTGCTCCTGCATGTCGGTCAGCGGCCGGCCGTCGGCGTCGAGGTGGTGGCGCGTCCAGGTGCCGTCCGCCCCCAGGTGCCAGGAGCTCGTGCTGTCGGCCATGCAGTCGTCCAGCAGCTGCGAGATCTCCCGCACGTGGCGCGGGTCGGTCAGCCGCACGACGGCCTCGACGCGGCGGTCCAGGTTGCGGTGCATCATGTCCGCGCTGCCGATCATGGCGACCGGGTCGCCGCCGGAGGCGAACCAGAACACCCGGCTGTGCTCCAGGAAGCGGCCCAGGATGCTGCGCACGCGGATGTTCTCGCTCAGGCCCGGCACACCGGGCTTGAGGGCGCAGATCCCGCGCACCACGACGTCGACCGGCACGCCGGCCTGCGAGGCCCGGTACAGCGCGTCGATGACCACCTCGTCGACGATGGAGTTGACCTTGATCCGCACGCCGGAGGGCTGGCCCTGCCGGTGGTTGTCGATCTCGCGGTCGATGCGGTCCACCAGCCCGGTGCGCAGCGAGCGCGGCGCCACCAGCAGCCGCTTGTACGCCGTCTTCGGCGCGTAGCCGGAGAGCTGGTTGAACAGGCGGGTCAGGTCCTCGCCGACCTGCTGGTCGTCGGTGAGCAGGCCCAGGTCCTCGTACAGGCGCGCGGTCTTGGGGTTGTAGTTGCCGGTGCCGACGTGGCAGTAGCGGCGCAGGCCGCCGGCCTCCTGGCGCACCACGAGGCTGAGCTTGGCGTGCGTCTTGAGCCCGACGAGGCCGTAGACGACGTGCACGCCTGCCTGCTCCAGCTTGCGCGCCCAGGTGATGTTGGCCTGCTCGTCGAAGCGCGCCTTGATCTCCACCAGGGCCAGCACCTGCTTGCCGGCCTCGGCGGCGTCGATGAGCGCGTCCACGATGGGGGAGTCGCCCGAGGTCCGGTACAGCGTCTGCTTGATCGCCAGGACCTTGGGGTCGGCGGCCGCCTGCGACAGGAAGGCCTGCACGCTCGTGGAGAACGAGTCGTAGGGGTGGTGCAGCAGCACGTCGCGGTTGCGGATGGCCGCGAACACGTCCGACGGCTTGGCCGTCTCGGCGCCGTCGGTGAGGTCGCGGTGGGTGCGCGCGACGAACTTGGGGTACTTCAGCTCCGGGCGGTCCAGGTCGGCGATGTCGCCGACGCCGCGCAGGTCCAGCGGCTCGGGCAGCTCGTAGACCTCCTGCTCGGTGACGCCGAGCTCGCGCACCAGCAGCTCGCGCACCTGCGGGTCGATGTCGGAGGCGACCTCCAGGCGCACGGCCGGGCCGAAGCGGCGGCGCAGCAGCTCCTTCTCCAGCGCCTGCAGCAGGTTCTCCGCGTCGTCCTCCTCGACCTCGAGGTCCTCGTTGCGGGTGACGCGGAAGGTGTGGTGCTGCACGACCTCCATGCCCGGGAAGAGCTGGTCGAGGTGGACGGCGATGACGTCCTCCAGCGGCACGAAGCGCGCCCGGCGCGAGTCCAGGCCGTCGGCCCCCTCCACCGCCACGAAGCGCGGCAGCAGCGGCGGCACCTTCACCCGCGCGAAGTGCTCCTTGTCGGTCGTCGGGTTGCGCACGACGACGGCCAGGTTCAGCGACAGCCCGGAGATGTAGGGGAACGGGTGCGCGGGGTCGACGGCCAGCGGCGTGAGCACCGGGAAGACCTGGTCGCGGAAGAAGCCGTGCAGGCGCAGCTGCTCGTCGGCGTCCAGCTCGTCCCAGTGCACGACCGTGATGCCGGCCTCGGCCAGCGCCGGGCGCACCCCGTCCAGGAAGGCCACCGCGTGGCGCTGGGTGAGCTCGTGGGCGCGGGCGCTGATCGCGTCGAGCACCTCCCGCGGCTCCAGGCCGCTGGCGGCGGTGACCGCGAGGCCGGTGGCGATGCGGCGCTTGAGGCCGGCCACGCGGACCATGAAGAACTCGTCGAGGTTGTTGGCGAAGATCGACAGGAACCGCGCCCGCTCCAGCAGGTGGGTGTCGGGGTCCTCGGCCATCTGCAGCACGCGCTCGTTGAAGGCCAGCCAGGAGACCTCGCGGTCGGCGAAGCGGTCCTCGGGCAGCTCCAGCGGCTCCTCGGCGGGGGTCACGGCGGGCAGGGGGGCGCTGGCTCGCGTCGTGGCCGTCATGCCGGTGATTCTGCCACCGCCGCCTCCACCGCGCTGACCTGCGCAGACGGAGGTGCCGGGACGGCGACGGGAGGGTGAACGGCGGCCGAACGGCTCACCGGGAGGCGTTCAGCGGGAGGCGTACTGCACGTCGACGGCGGCGCGGGTGAACCCCAGCCGCTCGTACAGCCGCAGGGCGGGTGCGTTGTCGCCGTCCACGTACAGCTCGACGCCCGGCGGCACGTCCGCGCGGGCGGCCACGGCCCGCAGGCCGCGCACCAGCAGCGCCCGGCCCAGGCCGCGCCCGGCGTGCGCCGGGGCCGTGCCGAGCACGTACAGCTCCGCGGCGGCGGGTTCGACCTTCATCCAGCAGAAGCCCACCAGGGCGCCGCCCGGCGCGCGCGCCAGCAGCATCACCGAGGGGTCGAACCACGGCTCGGCCAGCCGCAGCCGCAGGTCCTGCACGCTCCAGCGGCCCTGCTCGGGGTGGCCGGCGAAGGCGGCGGCGTTGAGCGCCGTCCACGCCTCGTCGTCCGCGCCGGGGCGGAAGGCGTCGACCACGACCCCCGGCGGCAGGGCGGGGACCTCCAGCTCGGCCAGCCCCGCGGTGGGCCGCTCCATGCGCAGCAGCTCGCGCTCGCGGCGCCAGCCGGCCGAGGCCGCCAGCGCCCGGGCGCCGGGGGTGTCGCCGTGCGACCACAGCAGCACCCGCGAGGCGGGGGCGGCCTCGCCGACCGCCTCCAGCAGCGCGCGCCCGTGCCCGCGGCGGCGGGCGGCGGGGTCGACGAGCAGCTCGCCCTCGACGTCGGCCGTCCCCGTGCCCGCCGCCGCGGGCGCCCGGCCGACCAGCTGGGCGTAGCCGACGAGGGTGCCGGCGCCGTCGCGGCGCAGCAGGTGGGTGACCGTGCCGTCGTCGGAGCGCAGGCGCAGCGTCGCGTCCTCCGACAGCGCCGTCGCCGCGTCGACCGCGGAGGCGGCCTCCGCCAGCCGCAGCACGCGCTCGCGCACGTCCTCGGCCAGGGCCGTCAGCGAGGTCGTCGCGGGTGTCGTCGCGGGTGTCGTCGCGGGTGTCGTCGCGGGGGTGCTCGTCGGGGTGTCCACGGGTTCCGCGCCTCCTCAGCGCCGGGGGGCGGGGCTGCGGACCGGGCGCGGGCCGGTCGGCGGTGCGCCCGTGCCGCCCGTGCCGCCCGTGCCGCCCGTGCCGCCCGTGCCGTCGTCGTCGCCGCGCCCGCCCTCGTCGGCGGCGTCCTGCCCGCCCAGTGCCGCGTCGAGGTCGAGGCCGTCCCCCGGCCCGGGCTCGCGGCCGCTGGAGACGAAGCGGTAGCCGACGTTGCGCACCGTGCCGATGGCGTTCTCGTGCTCGGCGCCGAGCTTGGCGCGCAGCCGCCGCACGTGGACGTCGACGGTGCGGGTGCCGCCGAAGTAGTCGTAGCCCCAGACCTCCTGCAGCAGCTGCGCGCGCGTGAAGACGCGCCCGGGGTGCTGGGCCAGGTGCTTGAGCAGCTCGAACTCCTTGTACGTCAGGTCGAGCTGGCGGCCGCGCACGCGCGCGGAGTAGGCGGCCTCGTCGATGACGACGTCACCGGCGCGGATCTCGGTGGGCGCCGCGCCGTCGCCCTCCTCGGCCGGGCGGCGCAGCCGGCCCGCGGCCAGCCGCAGCCGGGCGTCCAGCTCGGCCGGCCCGCAGGTGTCCAGCAGCACGTCGTCGGCGCCCCAGTCGGCGGCCACGGCGGCCATCCCGCCCTCGGTGAGCACCAGCAGCAGCGGCTGGGACAGCCCCGTGGTGCGCAGCAGCCGGCACAGCGAGCGGGCGGCGGCGAGCTCGCGCCGGCCGTCGACGAGCACGGCGTCGGAGGTGGGCTCGTCGACGAGGACGGAGGCCTCGGCCGGCAGGACCCGGACGCTGTGGGGGAGCAGGCCGAGCGCGGGCAGGACCTCCGTGGAAGGGGTCAGCGCGTTCGTCAGCACGAGGATCTGGGCCACCGGGCGTCCCGCCCTCCGTTCGCTCGTGCCGCGGGCCGCGGGGCGCGCCCGCCGGCTCGGCGGTCGCGGCGCGTGCGGCCCACGAGGTCTGCAGGATAACGGTGCGCAGCCTACGCGTGTCGGCGAAGCGACGAGGCCACGGCGACCGCACCCGCGCCGCGCGGGAGCGGCGGTGGGAGGATCGCGCCCGTGAGCTCCTCCGCGACGGTGACGGCGACCTGCGCGCTGGCGGCCCTGCTGGCGCTGGCCTCGTTCGCGCCGGCCGCGGTGCTGGCGCTGGCGGTCGTCCTCGTCGGCGCGCTCGTGGCGGCCGGCTGGCCGGAGCTGCTGGACCTGCCCGCCCGGCGCAGCACCACCGCGCTGCTGGCCGCCGTCGCGGTGGCCGCCGCCGCGGCCGCCGTGCTCGGGGTGCGCACCGGGCGGCTGGCGGGCACGCAGTCCACGGGCGTGCTGGACGCGCTGCCGGCGGTGGCGGCGCTGTCGGTGCTGGCCGCCTTCGTCCACCAGCTGCTGCGCACCGACGGCCGCCCGCGGCTGGTGGAGTCGGTGACCGGCGCCGCCACCGGCCAGGCCGTCGTCGTGCTGGCCGCGGCCTGGCTGGCCGTGCCCTCCACCTACGCCGGCCCGCCGCTGGCGCCCGTCGTGCTGGCGGCCGTCGCCGCCGCCAGCGCGGTCTGCGCCACGAGCTGGCCGCTGCGGGTGGCCGGACCGGTCGGCCTGGTCGCCGGTGCGGCCGCCGGCTGGTTCGCGGGCACGCTCGTCGTGCTGCTGGGCGGGGCCGGGGTGCTCTCGCAGGCGCGCTGGGGGCTGGCCGGGCTCGTGGCCGGGCTCGGCGCCGGGCTGCTCGTGGCCGCCTGGCGCGCCCAGGTGGCGCGGCTGCCCGCGGTGCACGCCCTGCCCGCCGCGCTGGCCGTCGCGGCCGCGCCGGTCGCCCTGGCCGGCGGCGGGGCCTACCTCGTGGGGCGCCTGGTCCTGCTCTGAGGGCGTGCCGCGGCACCCCGGCGGCGCGGCGTGAGCCGCCCCACGTCCCCCGCCGGCGGCCGGGGCGCGCGGGTAGGCTCGGGCCCGTGCACGCCCTCGAAGTCTTCTTCCTCGTCCTGCTCATCGCGGCGAGCATCGTGATCGCGTGGTTCGCCTGCTTCGTGGTGTACCGCCTCTACAAGGGACAGCGCTGACCCGTGGCACTGCCGCTGCGCACCGACACCCCGCTGCCCCTCGTCCCGCTGTCCTGGCTGCTCGGCCGCTGGGAGGGCGCCGGCGTGCTCGGCCACCCCGCGCGCGGGGACGCCGACACCCGCTTCGGGCAGGTCGTGGAGTTCGGCCACGACGGCCGCGACTTCCTCAGCTACACCTCGACGACGTGGGTGCTCGACGAGGAGGGCCGCACCCGCGAGCCCCTCGACGTCGAGACCGGCTTCTGGCGCCCGCAGCCCGTCGACCTGCGGACCCCGGCCCCGGCCGACGGGCCGCGGCCGGTGCAGCTGGAGGTCCTGCTGGCCCACCCGACCGGTGTCGTGGAGGTGCTCGTGGGCACCGCCCGCGGCCCGCGCATCGACCTGTCCACCGACGTGGTGGCCCGCACCACCACCGCGCACGAGTACACCGCCGCCACGCGCATGTACGGCACGGTCGAGGGCGACCTGCTGTGGGCGCTGGACGTCACCCTCGAGGGGCACCCGATGCGCAGCTACGCCTCGGCCCGGCTGAAGCGGGTCCCCTGAGGGCGCGGTGACCGACACCGAGCTGGGCCGGGCGCTGCACGCCCGCGGCCTGCGGCTGACGCCGCAGCGCCGCCGGGTGCTGGAGGCCGTGCGCGCGCTCGGGCACGCCAGCGCCGAGCAGGTCGCGGAACACCTGGGCCACCGGGGGGGTTCAGCGGCTGTGGACCCCTCGACCGTCTACCGCGCCCTCGCGGTGCTGGAGGACGTCGGCCTCGTGGGGCGCACCCAGCTGGACCGGCGCGTGCCCTCGTTCCACGCCGTGGAGCACGGCGGGCACCTGCACCTGGTGTGCGACGCCTGCGGCGAGGTCTCCGAGGCCCCGTCGGCGACGGCCTCCGCGATGGCCGCCGACGTCCTGACCCGCACCGGCTTCGCCGTCGACGTGCAGCACCTGGCCCTGCGCGGCCGGTGCGCGCGCTGCCGGCCAGGAGGAGGAGAGCCGTGAACAGCCCCGTGAGCACCCCGCCCAGCACCCCGGCCGCAGGGTCGTCGTCGTCGGGCCCGCGCACCCGGCCAAGGGCGGGACCGCGGTGCACACCACCGAGCTGGCCCGGCACCTGGCCGCCGGGCCGGGTGCGCAGGTCAAGCTCGTCTCCTGGGAGCGGCAGTACCCCGCGGCGCTGTACCCGGGCGAGCTGCAGGTCCCGCACGGGGTCCCCGAGGTCCCCGAGTTCACCCCGACCCTGCGGCCGCTGAGCTGGAGCTCCCCGGCCTCCTGGTGGCGCGCCGGCCGGCGGGTCGCCGCGGCCGACCTCGTCGTCCTCACCCACGTCGTGCCGCTGCAGGTGCCCGCGCTGCTGGGCGTGCTGGCCGGGATGCGCTCGGCGCGCTCGCGCGCGCGCACCGTCGTGGTGGCCCACAACGTCCTGCCGCACGAGGCGCGCCCCGGTGACGCGCTGCTGGTGGGCCGGCTGCTGTCCGCCGTGGACGGCGTGCTCGTGCACTCCGAGGAGCAGGCGCAGCTGGCCCACGCCCACGGCGCGCGCCGCGTCGAGGTCGCCGACCTGCCCCCGCACCTGCCCGGCGGGCCCCGGGTGCCGGCGCCCGCCGGCTCGCGGGTGCCGCGCGACGGCGGGGTGCGCCTGCTCAGCCTCGGCGTGGTCCGCGACTACAAGGGCGTCGACCTGCTGCTGCAGGCGCTCGGCGAGGTCCACCAGCGCGGGGTCGACGCGCGGCTGACCATCGCCGGGGAGCTGTGGGGCGAGGCCGGCCGGCGGGTGCGCGAGCTCGCGCAGGCCCCCGGGATGCGCGGGCACGTGCAGCTGCGCGAGGGCTACGTGCCGGCCGCGCAGCTGCCGGAGCTGCTCGCCGCGCACGACGCGCTCGTCCTGCCGTACCGCTCGGCGACGGCCTCGCAGAACGCGCTGCTGGCCTTCGCCCACGGCCTGCCCGTGCTCGCCACCCGCGTCGGCTCCTTCCCCGCGCAGGTGCGCGACGGCGTCGACGGCGTCCTCGTCGAGCCCGGCAGCGTGCCCGCGCTCGCCGAGGGGGTGCTGCGCCTGAGCGGCGGCCGGCTGCAGGAGCTGCGCGCCGGCGTGCAGGCGCCGGACCTCCAGGAGCCCTGGGACCGCTACCTGGCCGCGCTGGAGGCCGCCGCCGAGGGCGGGACGGCCGCCGCCCCGCCCGGCGGTGCGCTGCTGGCGCTCGCCAAGCGCGGCGCCGAGCACGCCCTGTGGACGCGCGTGGGCGTGCAGCGCCGCGTCGGCGAGCAGCTGGGCGCCCGGCGCCTGGGCGCGGCCCCGGCCCGGCGCCCGGTGCCCAGCGGCGTGCCCCGCACGGGTGTCCTGCAGGACGCCGCGGAGGTCGCCGACGCGCTGGCGCAGACCAGGCGCCTGCGCCTGCCGGCCCACCCGGACGCCCCGAAGAACTGGGACGCGCTCGGGGCCGTGGCGGCCGTGCTCACCCTCGCCGACGACGGCTCGCGCACCGCGCGGGTCCTGGACGCCGGCAGCGCCCGCTACTCGCCGGTGCTGCCGTGGCTGCGCCTGTACGGCCTGGGGGGCGAGAAGGGCTCCCTGGTCGGGATCAACCTGGAGTTCGGCGCGACCGTCACCCGCGACGGCGTGGAGTTCCGCCACGGCGACGTCACCGCCACGGGCCTGCCCGGGGGCTGCCTGGACGCCGTGACGTGCATGTCGGTCATCGAGCACGGCGTGCCGGTGCCGGCCTTCCTCGCCGAGACGGCGCGCGTGCTGCGCCCGGGCGGGGTGCTGGCGCTGTCCACCGACTACGACGCCGAGCCGCCGGACACCACGGGCGTCACCGCCTACGGCGCCCCGGTGCGGATCTTCTCCCCGGCCGACCTGCGCGCCCTGGTCGCCACCGCCGCCGGCCTCGGCCTGGACCTCGTGGGCGAGCTCACCGACGAGGTGCTCGCCCACCCCGAGCGCCCCGTGCACTGGGCGCGCACGGGGCTGGACTACACGTTCGTGCTGCTGACCTTCGTGCGGCGCTGACCCGGCGGTGACCCGGCTGCCGGCCCTGCTGCGCTCGCCCGTGGTGCGGGTGGGCTTCCTGCTCCTCGCGCTCGCGCTCGCGGTGGCCTACGTCGTGCGCGACCGGGTCGCGATCGCCGACGCCGCCGCGCGCCTGGACGCGGGGGCGCTGCTGCTGGCCGCCGCGCTGTCGGTGGCCAACGTCGCGCTCTCGGGGGCCAGCTGGCGGGCGGTGCTGGCCGACCTGGGCTCGCCGCTGCCGTGGCGGGCGGCCGCGCGGGTCTTCTTCGTCGGCCAGCTCGGGCGCTACGTGCCCGGCACGGTCTTCCAGTTCCTCGCGCAGGCCGAGCTGGCCCGCGACCACGGGGTGCCGCGCCGGCGGACCGGCTCGGCGCTGGTGGTGGCGCTGCTGGTGTCGATGACGACGGCCTCGCTGCTGGTGGCGGCCGTGCTGCCGTTCGCGCTGCACGGGCGGTGGGTCCAGGGCTGGGAGTGGACGGGCTGGCTGCGCTGGCTGACGGTGCCGCTGCTCGTGGTGCTCGTGCCCGCCGTCGTCAACCCGCTGCTGGCGCTGCTGCTGCGGCTGGCCCGCCAGGAGCCGCTGGAGCACGCGGTGAGCTGGCGCGGGGTGCTCGCCTCGGCCGCGTGGGCGCTGGCCTCGTGGGCGGCCGTCGGCCTGCAGGTGCTCGTGCTGGCGCGCGCGGTCGGGCTGGACCGCCCGGCCGGGCCGGCGCTGGCCCTGGCGCTGGGCGGGTACGCGCTCGCCTGGCTGGTGGGCTTCCTCGTGGTCCTGGCGCCCGCGGGAGCGGGGGCGCGCGAGCTGGTGCTCGGGGCGGTGCTGGCGCTGGCCACCGGCAGCGGGGGAGCGGCCGTCGTCGTCCTCGCCTCCCGGGTGCTGCTGACGCTCGCGGACCTGCTGCTGGCCGGTGCCGCGCTGCTCGGGGCGCGCTCGGCGCTGGCGCGGGTGCGCGCGCAGCAGGCCGCCCGCGAGGGCTGACCCGCGCCCGCGCCGGGTGTCGATCTGATCACGAACCCCGCCCGCGGGCGGTCCCGATTGGTGTTCGCGCACGGTTCTCGGCAGGGTGTGTCGGCGTCCGAGGAACGTCGACGACGCCCGCAGGAGGCCGCCGTGCGCCGCAGAACCGTCCTGACCTCGCTCGCCGCCTCGTCGATCGCGGTGGCCGGCTGCAGCACCGGGGAGGGCGTCGACACCGGCGGCGCCGGCGAGACGGGTGGTGGCGGCGGCGGGGACGCCGCGGCGTTCGTCGCCGCGATCAGCGCCCAGCCCGACCAGCTGGACCCGCACAAGACGACCGCCTACGCCAGCTTCCAGGTGCTGGAGAACGTCTACGACACCCTCGTCGTGCCCAGCGCCGACGACCTGTCGATGCAGCCGTCGCTGGCGACAGGGTGGACGACCAGCGACGACCAGCTCACCTGGACCTTCACGTTGCGCGAGGGCGTCGTCTTCCACGACGGGTCCCCGTTCACCGCCGAGGACGTCGTCTTCTCCTACCGGCGCATCATCGACCAGCAGCTGGCCAACTCCGCCCGCTTCGCCAGCGTCGCCGACGTCGTCGCGCAGGACCCGACCCGCGTCGTCCTCACGCTCAGCGCCCCCACGCCCAACCTGCTCTCCAACATCGGCGGGTTCAAGGGCATGGCGATCCTGCCGAGGTCGGTGGACGAGGCGTCGCTGACGACGAAGGCCGTCGGCACCGGGCCGTTCCGGCTGGAGAGCTCGGGGGCCGGCGAGATCGCGCTGACCCGCTTCGAGGACCACTGGGGCCAGGCGCCCTCGATCGACGGGGTCACCTTCCAGTTCATCACCGAGCCCGCCGCGGCCCTCACCGCGCTCACCGGCGACCAGGTGCAGTGGACCGACAACGTCCCCGCCCAGCAGGTCGCCTCGCTGGCCGGCGACGACGCCGTCGAGCTCGGCCAGGTCGCCAGCGTCGACTACTGGTACCTGGCGATGAACTGCGCCAAGGCGCCCTTCGACTCCCGCGACGTCCGCCGCGCCGTCGCGTTCGCGCTCGACCGCGAGGCGATCACCGAGGCCGCGCGCTTCGACACCGCCCGGGTGAACCAGACGGCGATCCCCGAGGGCAGCGAGTGGCACCACGACTACGCGCCCTTCACCACCGACGTCGACCAGGCGAAGTCCCTGCTCGCCGGCGCCGGGGTGGGCGGGCCGCTGACGATGGGCCTCATGGTGACCTCGGAGTACCCCGAGACCGTCACCGCCGCCCAGGTGATCGCCAGCCAGCTGGAACCGCTGGGCATCACCGTGGACATCCAGACCGAGGACTTCGCCACCTGGCTGGACCGCCAGGGCCGCGGCGACTTCGACGCGTTCATGCTGGGCTGGCTGGGCAACATCGACCCGGCGGACTTCTACAACGAGCAGCACCGCACCGACGGGCCGAACAACTACCAGAAGTACTCCAACCCCGTCACCGACGACCTGCTCGACCGCGCCGGGGTGGAGGGGGACCGGGCGACCCGCAAGTCGCTGTACGACCAGGCCGCGCAGCAGATCGTCGACGACGTGTCCTACCTGTACCTGTACAACCCGGACGCGATCCAGGCGTGGAAGCCGGGCATCACCGGCTACGAGACCCGTGCCGACAAGGCGGTGGACTTCGAGACGGTCACCCTGCCGTCGTGACCGCCCTCGCCGTGCGGCGCACCCTGCAGGCCGTCGTGGTCCTGCTGGGGGTGAGCGTCGTGACGTTCGCGCTGGTGCACCTGGTCCCCGGCGACCCGGTGCGCCTGGCGCTGGGCACCCGCTTCGACCAGGCGACCTACGACGCGCTGCGCGAGCGCGCCGGGCTGGACCAGCCGCTGGTGGTGCAGTACCTGCAGTGGATCGGCCGCGCGGTGACCGGCGACCTCGGCGTCAGCTTCCGCTCCGGGGACCCGGTCACCGCGCTCATCCTGGAGCGGCTGCCGGCGACGCTGTCGCTGGCGCTCGCCTCGATCCTCGTCGCGCTGCTCATCGCGGTGCCGCTGGGCACCGCCTCGGCGCTGCGGCCGCGCTCGTTCGTCGACGGCGCCGCCACGGTGCTCAGCCAGATCGGCATCTCGGTGCCGGAGTTCTGGATGGGCATCATGCTCATCCTGCTGTTCGCCGGGACCCTGGGCTGGTTCCCCTCCAGCGGGTACGTGCCCTTCACCGAGGACCCGGCGCTGTGGCTGCGCTCGCTGGTGCTGCCGGCCGTGACGACGGGGCTGGTCTCCGGCAGCGTGCTGACCCGCTTCACCCGCTCCAGCGTCCTGGAGGCCCTGGGCGCCGAGCACGTGCGCACCGCGCGCGCCAAGGGCCTGCCGCCGCGGGCGGTGCTGGACTGGCACGTGCTGCGCAACGCGCTGCTGCCGCTGGTCACCGTCACCGGCGTCCAGCTGGCCTACCTGCTCTCGGGGGTCGTCGTCGTGGAGATCGTCTTCGCCTGGCCGGGGCTGGGCCAGCTCGCGCTGCAGGCGGTGGAGGCGCGCGACTACCCCGTCCTGCAGGGCGCGGTGCTGCTGTTCGCGTTCGTGTTCCTGCTGCTGAACCTGGTGGTGGACCTGCTGTACTCCAGGCTCGACCCGAGGATCAGCGCGTGAGCGCCGCGGCCGCGCCGGTGCGCCCGCGGCGCAACCGGTTCCTGGCCGGCGCCCGGCTGCTGCTCGGCTCCCCGCCGGCGCTGTTCGCCGCGCTCGTGCTCGTCGGGGTCGTGCTCGTCGCCCTGTTCGACGACCAGGTCGCGCCCAGCGGCGCCAACGACGTCGACGTGCAGCAGCGCCTGCAGCCCCCCGGGGCCGGGCACTGGTTCGGCACCGACGACCTCGGCCGCGACGTCCTCAGCCGCGTCGTGCTCGGCGCGAAGGTGTCCCTGCAGGTGGGCGTCGTCGCCGTCGGGTTCTCGCTGGTCTGCGGCGTCCTGGTGGGGTTGTTCGCCGGTTTCTACGGCCGCTGGCTGGACACCGCGCTCATGCGCCTCATGGACGTCCTCTTCGCCTTCCCCGCGATGCTGCTGGCGATCGCCGTCATCGCGATCCTGGGGCCCGGCACGACCAACGCGATGATCGCCATCGGGATCACCTACACCCCGGTGTTCGCGCGCGTCACCCGCGCCGCCGTCCTCGGCGTCAGGGAGAGCGTGTTCGTGCGCGCCTCCCGCTCGGTGGGCGCCTCCGACCCGCGGTTGCTGTTCCGGCACGTGCTGCCGAACGCGCTGCCGCCGATCATCGTGCAGACCTCGGTGAGCCTGGCGTTCGCGGTGCTGGCCGAGGCGGCGCTGAGCTTCGTCGGCCTGGGCACCCAGCCGCCCGCCCCCAGCTGGGGGCGGATGCTGGCGGAGGGGCGCGGCTACGTGGACCTGGCCTGGTGGATCGCCGTCTTCCCCGGCCTGGCCATCGTCGTCCTCGTGCTCGCCTTCAACCTGCTGGGCGACGGGTTGCGCGACGTGCTCGACCCGCAGCAGCGCAGCGCCCTGGAGGCGGCGCGGGCCCGTTCCGGCCGCCGTCGCCGCCGCACCCCCGGGAGGACCTCGTGACCGACCCCGTGACCGATCCCGTGACCGGCCCCGCGCACGGCGGGGGGACCGTGCTCGACGTGCGCGACCTGCGGGTGCGGGTGGACACCGCCCGCGGCACCGCCGACATCGTCAACGGCCTCAGCTACTCCGTGGCCGCGGGGGAGACCGTCGCCGTCGTGGGGGAGTCCGGCAGCGGCAAGAGCGTGTCGGTGCTGGCGCTGCTGGGCCTGCTGCCCGGCCACGCCCGCGTCAGCGGCACCGCCGCCTTCCGCGGCCGCGACCTGCTGGCCATGTCCGAGGCCGAGCTGCGCACGGTGCGCGGCAACGGCATCGGCATGGTCTTCCAGGACCCCATGACCTCGCTGAACCCCGTGCTGACCGTGGGCCGCCAGCTCACCGAGGGGCTGCTGGCCCACGGCCGGGCCGGGGGGCGCAAGGCCGCCCGGGCGCGCGCCGCCGAGCTGCTCGCCGACGTCGGCCTGCCCGACCCGCGCGGCGCCCTGGACCGCTACCCGCACGAGCTGTCCGGCGGCATGCGCCAGCGCGTCGTCATCGCCATCGCCCTGTCCGGCGACCCCGCGCTGCTCATCGCCGACGAGGCGACGACGGCGCTGGACGTGACGGTGCAGGCGCAGATCCTGGAGCTGGTCGCCGGCCTGCAGCGCGAGCGCGGCACGGGCGTGGTGTGGATCACCCACGACCTCGGCGTCGTCGCCGGCACCGCCGACCGCGTCCTGGTGATGTACGGCGGGCGCTGCGTGGAGGACGGCTCCGTCGACGACGTCTTCGAGGCCCCGGCGCACCCGTACACCCGCGGCCTGCTCGGGGCGCTGCCCGCCCTGCACGACGAGGACGGCGCGGACGGCGCCCCCGCCGAGCGCCCGGACCTCGTCGCGATCGGCGGGACCCCGCCGCCGCCCACGGACCTGCCGCCCGGCTGCGTGTTCTGGCCGCGCTGCCCCGTGCGCGGCGACGAGCGCTGCGCCACCGAGCAGCCGCCCCTGGTGCCGGTGCGCGGCAGCGGGCCGGTGCCGCACCGGGCGGCGACCTTCTACGGCGAGCGGCTGCAGCAGACGGAGGTGGGCGCGTGAACGGCTCCGGCGCGCAGGTGCGGGGCGTGCAGCAGGTGCGGGACCCGCAGGACGTGCTCGTGCGGGCGCGCGGTCTGCAGGTGCACTTCCCGGTCCGCTCCACGGGGCTGCGCCGCCGGCGGACCGGTGCCGTGCGCGCCGTCGACGGCGTCGACCTGGACGTGCGCCGCGGCGAGGTCCTCGGCCTGGTGGGGGAGTCCGGCTGCGGGAAGTCGACGCTGGGCAACGCGCTGCTGCGGCTGGTGGAACCCACCGGCGGCAGCGTCGAGTTCGACGGCACCGACGTCACAGCCCTGGACCGCCGTGCGCTGCGCGCGCTGCGGCGGCGGGCCGTCATGGTCTTCCAGGACCCCTACGCCTCCCTCGACCCGCGCCTGACGGTGGGGCAGACGATCGCCGAGCCCCTGCAGGTGCACGGCCTGCACCCGGGCGCCGCGGCGCGCGCGGCCCGGGTCGCACAGCTGCTGGAGCTGGTGGGCGTGGACCCCGCCGCGGCCTCCCGCTACCCGCACGAGTTCTCCGGGGGCCAGCGCCAGCGCGTCGGCATCGCCCGGGCGCTGGCCGGCGAACCCGACTTCGTCGTCTGCGACGAGGCCATCGCCTCCCTCGACGTCAGCGTGCAGGCGCAGGTGCTCAACCTGCTGCGCTCGCTGCAGCGGCGGCTGGGGCTGACCCTGCTGTTCGTCTCCCACGACCTCGCGGCCGTGCGCCACCTGTCCGACCGCATCGCCGTCATGTACCTGGGCCGGGTCGTCGAGGTCGCCGACGCCGCCGAGCTCAGCCGCTCCCCGCAGCACCCGTACACGCAGGCGCTGCTGTCGGCGGTGCCGCTGCCCTCGCCGGAGCTGGAGCGCGCCCGCGAGCGCATCGTCCTCACCGGGGACGTCCCCTCCGCCGCGCGGGTGCCCTCGGGCTGCCGCTTCCGCACCCGCTGCCGGCACGCCTTCGCGCCCTGCCCCGAGGTCGACCCCGCGCTGCAGGACGTGGGCGGCGGGCACACCGCCGCCTGCCACCTGCACGGGGTGGTGGGGCTGGAGGACCCGCGCGCCGTCCGCACCTAGGACCGGCCCAGCTCCTCCAGCGCCGCCCGCAGCCGCGCGACGTCGTCGAAGGGGCGGCTGCGCCCGCCGGCCACCAGGTGCCCCTCGTGGCCGCGGCCGCCGACGACGAGCACGTCGCCCGGCGCGGCCAGCGAGACGGCCAGCTCCAGGGCCCGGTCGCGGTCGGCCTCCACGTGCACCCGCGCGGCGCCCGCGGCGCGCGCCCCCGCGGCCACCGCCTCCCGCAGCAGCGCGGGGTCCTCGCCGTGCGGGCTCTCGTCGGTGACGACGACGACGTCGGCCAGCTGCGCCGCCGTGCGGCCCAGCGGCGCGCGCTTGGCGGGGTCCCGCTCGCCGGTGGCGCCCAGCACCACCAGCAGGCGCCCGCCCGTGAGGCCGCGCAGGAAGGGCAGCAGCCGCTGCTGGCCGGCCACGTTGTGCACGTGGTCGACGAGCGCGAGGAAGGGCTGGCCGGCGTCCACCCGCTGCAGCCGCCCCGGCACCCCCGCCAGCTGCTCCGCGCCGCGCACGGCGGCCTCCACCTCCACCCCGCGCGCGTGCAGCGCGGCGATCGCCCCGAGGGCGTTGTCCACCTGGTGCGCGCCCAGCAGCCGCAGCCGCACGCGCCGGTCGGTGCCCGGCCCCCGCAGGCGGAAGGCGGTGCCCCGCGCGTCCGCGCGCACCTCGCCGGCGCGCCAGTCGGCGCCGGGGCGCCCGGCCGCGGAGAACGTCACGACGGGGGTGGCCACCTGCGCGGCCAGCCGGCGCCCGTGGGCGTCGTCGACGTTGACCACCGCGAGCGCGCAGCGCTGCGGCGCGAACAGGGACGCCTTGGCCGCGAAGTAGGACTCCTCGTCGCCGTGCAGGTCCAGGTGGTCGCTGCCGAGGTTGGTGAACACCGCGGCGCGGAAGCACGTGCCGTCCACCCGGTGCAGCGCCAGGCCGTGGCTGGAGACCTCCACCGCCGCGCACGTGGCGCCCTGCGCGCGCAGCGCGGCCAGCACCTCCTGCAGCTCCGGCGCCTCCGGCGTCGTGCGCTGCGCCGGGCGCGACCACCGCGGGGTGCGCAGCTGCACCCCGCTCAGCAGGCCGGTGCGCCGCCCCGCGGCGCGCAGGCCGGCGTCGAGCAGGTGGGTGGTGCTCGTCTTGCCGTTGGTGCCGGTCACCCCGTACACCTCCAGCTGCCGGCTGGGGTGCTCGTGCAGGTGGGCCGCCAGCTGCCCGAGCACCGCTCGCGGGTCGGGCACGACGAGGGTCGGCAGCCCCGGCAGCGGGCGGTCGCTGAGCGCCGCGACCGCCCCGGCGGCCCGGGCCTGCTCCGCGAAGCGCGCGCCGTGGTGGTGCGCCCCCGGCAGCGCGGCGTAGAGGTCGCCCGGCAGCACGCGCCGGGAGTCCAGCGTCAGGCCCCGCACCCGCGGGCCGGCGCCCTCCGGGGCCGGCAGCCCCAGCGCGCGCCCCAGCTCGGCCAGGGCGGGCGGGCGCCGCAGCGCGGGCCGCCGCCGCCCGGGGGGCTGCGGTGGCGTCGAGGTGTCCGTCACGGGGTCATCGACTCACCCGCGGCGCGCGTCGGCCAGTCGGCACGCGCACCACGCGTCCCACCCGCACCGCCGCCGGGCGGCTACCCGCCCGCGACCCCGAGGCGCGCGCGCACGAAGGCCACGACGTCGGGGCGCCCGATCCACTCCCGCCACACCCCGTGCCCGGCGTCGGGGACCTCGACGTGGGTGACGTCGACGCCCGCGCGCTCCAGGGCCTGCGCGAGCGCCCGGCTCTGCCCGGCGGGGACCAGCTCGTCGAGGGCGCCGTGCACGAGGAGGAAGGGCGGCGCGCCGGGGTGCACGTGGGAGACCGGCGAGGCCGCGCGGGCCAGCTCCGGCACGGTCTGGACCGGCGCGCCCAGCAGCTGCGACTCCGGGGAGCCCGCGTCGTCGTGGACGAGGCTCGCGCCGGGCGGCGCCTGCGCGTCCATCGCCAGCAGGTCCGTCGGCGGGTAGAAGGCCACCGCGCCCCGGGTCAGGTCGGTGGTCAGCGCGCCCATCGCCGCGGCCCAGCCGCCGGAGGACTCCCCGGCGGCCACGACCCGGCGGCCGTCCAGGCCGAAGCGCCCGCCCTGCTCGTGCAGGAAGCCCAGCGCGGCCGCGACGTCCTCGCGCTGGGCGGGGAAGAGCGCCTGCGCGCTGGAGCGGACCGCCACCCCCGCGACGGCGACGCCGAGGGGGGCGAGCACCGCGGCCACGGCGTCGGCGCCCCGGCGGCCGTCGTCGCGGCGGAACGCCGAGCCGTGGCACCAGGTGAGCACCGGCCAGGGGCCCCCGCCGGTGCCCCGCCCGGGCAGGTGCAGGTCGAGCAGCGGACCGCCGGCGGGGCCGACGTCGCGGATCACGGGCACGGCGGCATCCTCGCACCCGGGAGCCGCTCGGCCGGCCGCTCGGCCGGCCGCTCAGCCGACCGCTCGGCCGGTCGCTCGGCCGCTCACGCCGCGGGCCCGTCCGCGCGGGCGCGCTCGACGTTCACGAGGGCCTCGCGCAGCTGCTCGATCCAGTCCTCCTGGTGCCGGCCCACGAGCCGGACGCACCACGCCAGCGCCTCCGAGCGGGTGCGGGCCACCCCGGCGTCGACGAGGGTGTCGAGCACCCGGCGCTGCGGCTGGCGCAGCCGGGTCATGACGGGCGTGGCGAGGTTGGTGAAGACCTCCTCGGTCTGCCCGCAGCGCGCGCCCCAGGCCGTCTTGCGGCCGAAGAGGGTCTCCGCCTCGTCGGCGATGCGCATGCGCGCACCGCGCGTCTCCTCGCGGAAGCGGCCGATGCGGCCCTGCTCGCCGCGCCGGGCCGCGGCCTCGCCGCCCGCCGCGTCCGTCGCGGGGGGCGCCAGGGTCCCCACGACGACGATCTCCTCGCGGTCCACCGACACCGTCGGCATCCCCTCGAACCAGTCCCGGGGCAGCCGGCCGGTCAGCCAGGCGGCCACGTCGCTCTCATCGCTCATGCTCTGATTACACGCTTACACGCTGACGGAGTCAACGGTCCACCCGGACCGCCCGGCGGCTCGCTCAGGCGGTGGTGGGGACCGCGGCGTCCGGGCGCTCGGCGGCGACCCGGCGCAGCTCCCGCAGGACGGCCGCCGTGGGGGCGTCGGTGCCGCGGCCGGCGCGGGTGGCGGCGTAGATCGAGCGGGCCGGCGGGGAGCCGGTGAGGGCGAGCACGCGCAGGCCCTCCTGGCGCAGCGGGTGCGCCAGCCGCGGCACGAGCGCCACCCCCGCGCCGGCGGCCACGAGGGCGGCGAGGGCGTCGTACTCGGAGGTGTGGTGGCGCACGTCGGGGGAGAAGCCCGCCGCGGCGCAGGCCGCGGAGGTGATCTGCGCGCAGGCGTCGTCGGTGGCGGCCGCCACCCACTCCTCGCCGGCGAGGGCGGCCAGGTCCAGCTCGCCCGCCCCGGCCAGCGGGTGGTCGGCGGGCAGCAGCACGTCGAGGACGTCGGTGAGCAGGTCCACGCGCTGGTAGCGCGCGTCGTCGCGGGTCGGCCCGCCCGGGTGGTCGACGGCGACGACCACGTCGAGGTCGCCGGCGTCCAGGCCGGCGACGGCCTCGCCGGGCTCGCGCTCGCGCACGAGCAGGCGCAGCCCCGGGCGCTCGCGGCGCAGCCGGCGCAGCGCGGGGCCGACCACGGCCGTGATCGCCGTGGCCAGCGAGCCGATGCGGACCTCGCCGACCAGGCCGTCCTCGAAGGCCACCAGGTCGGCGCGGGCCTTCTCCAGCTGCGCCGCCACCGCGTCGGCGTGGGTGAGCAGCACGCGCGCCTGCCCGGTCAGGCGCACCCCGCGCCCCTGCCGCTCCAGCAGCGGCGCGCCGAGGTCGCGGGCCAGCCCGGCGAGCTGCTGGGAGACCGCTGACGGCGTCAGGTGCAGCGCGGCGGCCGTCGCGGCGACCGTGCCGCGGCGGTCGACCTCCCGCAGCAGCCGCAGCCGCCGCAGGTCGATCGTGAAGTCCGAGCTGTCGAGGATCACGCGGACATTCTCGATGGACTGAACGGTCCCTGACAAGCCACCATCGGTGGCGTGAACCGCCGCGCCGCTGTCCTCTTCGCCGCCCTGGGCATCGCCTGGGGCGTGCCGTACCTGCTCATCAAGGTGGCCAACGCCGAGCTCGTGCCCTCGGTGCTCGTGCTCGTGCGCACCGCCCTCGGCGCGCTCGTGCTGCTGCCCTTCGCGCTGGCCCGCCCGGAGGTCCGCCGCAGCCTGCCGGTGCTGGCCCGGCGCTGGCCCGCCCTGCTGGCGTACACCGTCACCGAGATCGTCGGCCCGTGGCTCTTCCTCACCCGCGCCGAGCACGACCTGCCCAGCTCGACGACGGCCGTGCTCGTCTCCGCCGTCCCCGTCGTCGGGGTGCTCGTGGCCTTCGCCACCGGCCGCGCCGAGCGCATGGGCGCGCTGGGCTGGAGCGGTCTCGGCCTCGGCACGGCGGGCGTCCTCGTCCTCGTGGGCTTCGACCTGGGGACGGGGCAGCTGGGCGCGGTGGCCGAGATGGCCCTCGTCGTCGTCGGCTACGCCGTCGGCCCGGCCGTGCTCGCCCGGTACCTGTCCGACCTGCCCGGCCCCGCCGTCGTCCTGGCCAGCCTCGTGCTCGCCGCCGCCGTCTACGTCCCGATCGTCGCGCTGGGCCCGGGGCTGCCCGCCCGGCTGCCGTCCGCCGGGGTGCTGGGCGCCGTGGCCGCGCTGGCCGTCGTCTGCACCGCCGGCGCGTTCCTGCTGCTGTTCGCCCTCATCGGCGAGCTGGGCCCGGTCCGCGCCACCGCCATCGTCTACGTCAACCCGGTCGTCGCCGTCGTCGCGGGCGCCCTGCTGCTCGACGAGGCGGTGACCGCTGCCACCCTGGCCGGCTTCGCCCTCGTCCTGGCCGGCTCCTGGCTGGCGACCCGCCGCCCGCGGGTGCCTGCGGGGGCTCCCGGGCAGCGGCCCGCCCCGCTTACCGTGGAGGCGTGAGCGCCGCCGAGCAGCCCGGGCAGCCCGGGCAGCCCGGGTGCTCCGGGCAGCCGCTGGTCCTGCGCTGGCGCCCGGGGTTCCGGGTGGACGTGCGCGCCACGCTCGCGGTGCTGCGCCGCGGTGCCGGCGACCCCACCCACCGCCTGGAGGCCGACGGGTCGCTGTGGCGGGCCACCC